>CAZQPW010000045.1:0-2334 GCA_964595305.1 uncultured Candidatus Saccharibacteria bacterium | reverse complement strand
CAGCTCGATTCTTTGGCCATTCCTCCGATGCCAAAGTGGGATTGTCTGTGGCGTCTTGTCAGCTACGATATCCCAAATATTAAAACGACGGAACGCCGCGAATTCTCAGCGCGGCTTCTAGAACTTGGTTTTGTGATGGTACAGCGCAGCATGTGGGTACATCCGTACGAGTGCTTCGATCAGATCAAACTCGTCACCGACCACCTGAACATAACGCGTCACGTCGCCGTCATGGAAATTCACCGCTTCGATACCCACACCACCAAACGCCTCACTTCCGCCTTCGCAAAGCTCCTGTCATAACTTCCAAAAAACCGTACCGTTTTAGGACATATGTCCGGAATCGGTACGGTTTTTTGGAGGTATTTACAACAACGTTGCAAATAAGACTAGTACATTCGTTGGATGGTACTGCAAGGGTGGTATATCATTTGTAACAACAGCGGAGAATTGAATGATTTATAGCGACAGACAGATCATCGAAAGTATCGAAAAGGGCGAGATCGTGTGCGATCCATTCAGGAGAGAACACGTCCAGGGTACAAGTTACGACGTTCGTCTGGGGCGTTACTTCTTTCGTACCGAGCGATCAAATATGCCAGACATATTCAACCCCTACTCACAGACTGAAACAGAACGATACTTTGGCGCACCGTTAGAGACAGTCTTGCACGAAGCGTTCATTGACGAATATAACCGAAAACCATTTGAAAACATCCCACTAGACGCGCGGATAATCGTTCTTGGGCCCGGGGAGAGAATACTCGCGCATACTTTAGAGTTTATTGGTGGCGCGCCAGGTAGCGATGTCACAACTACGATGCAAGCACGCAGTACAACGGGCCGCGTCGGCTATGCGGTTTGTCATGATGCGGGGTGGGGCGATCCCGGCTACTTCAATCGATGGACGATGGAGATCCAAAATGTTAACCGCGAACATGGACTTGTTATAGTCGAAGGTGAGCGTGTAGCTCAGTTAGTTTTTTTGGCAACAGGCCCAGTCGAAAAGTTTTATAAAAGTAAGTATCAAGAAGGTGACTTTGCAGATCTCAATCTTAAAGATACCGTTGAGCTCATCAAAGCACAGTGGCAGCCAGCCGATATGCTACCAAGACTCTACAAAGACCCAATACGCGTACCCGAAGCTGTGCTCGGCATTAAGGTAGACGCATGAGCGCCCGCGGAATGTACATTGTCATTGAAGGCCCAGACGGCTCCGGCAAAGGAACCCAAGCAGACCGCGCAGAATGCTACCTTGCTAAGCGAGGGTTTGAGGTAGTTCGGACGATTGAGCCGGGTGGAACTGCAATCGGCGACGAGATACGACGAGTTCTTAAGGATCCAGAACTCGAGCGCAATCCGTCGACAAACCTTTTTCTGTTTAGTGCGTCACGGGCAGAAGGATCTGCGCAGATAATTCGTCCAGCTTTAGATGCCGGCAGAATCGTCGTAGCCGATAGAAGTTACTACTCGACGATTGCTTACCAGGGTTATGGTGAAGGTGTAAACGTTGATGACATCCTGGCAGTGTCGAGGATCGCACTTGAAGAGCTAGTCGATCCTGATCTTTCAGTCGTACTTGACGTACCCGTAGCGGAAATAGAACGTCGAATGACGCAGCGTGGCGGTAGAGACGGTGATTTTTTCGACAAAACAGGTGCAGAGTATTTCGAAAAAGTTCGTCGCGGCTACGCATTTTGCGAGCAACTTGGGGCAAAGATGATCGACGGCCTCGGCGATGAAGATACGGTATGGTCGCGGATCAAGCAAGAAATAGATAGAATAGTAGGAGAAAAAAATGGCAGCAACGTTTGAAAACTACGAGATATCAAGAAGCAAACATGAGGACACTGGGCTGAGACTCTTCCTGCTTAAGGATAAACAATGGGGTGTTGACGGCACGTATGTAGAGTTCAACCAAGATTTTGATGTTCATGCTGGTATCGCCTACATAGGCGCGAAAACCTCACGCTCAACAGAACACACGGACGAGATTTTTCAGACAGTTCATGCTGCAAGCCAGACAAAAGATGGTTTTTCCGGTGATCGGCTTGCTGGCATTTTTAGTGGTTACGGGCATGCCTCGGTCGCCGATATGGCACCAGTAATGATGTTTTTTGATCACTTGCCAATGCATCTCGCGTATCGACTATTTAACTCCACAAGTGTCGGCGGCGGACAGGAGCTCTCGACGCGCTATGTGAGGTTGGATGACTTTGGTCTACCGACGTTTTCGCAGATTATTGGGCATGACACTGAAGGAGCGCGTGAAGTCGGGGACGATATAGTCTGGCATCAACTCCAGCAACATATGGCTATGCTCTACAACAAATG
>CAZQPW010000044.1:0-2590 GCA_964595305.1 uncultured Candidatus Saccharibacteria bacterium | reverse complement strand
AGCACCGAGAAATACGGCGATACGGTGTACTACGACAAAGAAGAGCTAAGCGGCATTGGTGATGAAGCCTTTCTTTGGGCAAAGCACGTAACCGATGGCAGCAAACTCGCAAACCGACAGATGTATGTCCGCAAAGGCAGCGTCGTATTTCTATTATCGGCGGTTAATCTTGACGGCGTCGATGCCACAGCGAACAATAAACTCCAAAGCACCTACAAGCTACACTTCGATTAATGACGAAATTACTAGGCGGCACTGCGCATACATTACCAGCCGACTTCGAAACAGCGCTCCAAAGCTCTAAGCTTGGAACGACCTGGAATGGCCTTACGCCGCTCGGGCGCAATGAATTTATCTGCTGGGTAACGTCGGGGACTAAGGCGGAAACACAGGTCAAGCGAATCAACGTTGCACTCGATAAACTAGGAAAAGGTGAACGCCGACCGTGCTGCTGGGCCGGCTGCATCCACCGCACCGACAAAGCACCCAATAATACTCAAAAGTGGCTATTCGAAAAACAGTTAAAAAGGCCAATCTAGGGCTACAATAAGGACATAGGGGAGGCTTTATGAAACAATGTCAAAGTTGCGGGATGCCGTTGCAGAGCAAAAAAGCAGGAGACTGTCGCGGATCTGAAGCCAATGGCGGCATGAGCGAAAAATGGTGCAAGCTCTGTTATGAAAACGGTGCATTTCTCGCACCAGACTGCACGCTCGACGAAATGAAGCAGATTGTCGACAAGGCGCTAATCGAAAATGGTAGTGGCCGGATTATGCGCTGGCTAGCTCAGAAACAACTACCCCGCCTTGAACGCTGGAAAGGCTAGCAATTCTAAGGAGTATCCACATCATCGTAACCGGAGCGGTGGTTGCGATACACTGAGCCTGGAAATTGACTAAGATAACTAGTGCGATCATGGTTTCTGGTGGAGTACAATGACTGTATGGCAGAACTAAAAACCAAACAGCTCGAGGATTCGAGCGAAGAGTTTATCAATAACCTACCTGAAGACGTCGTTGACGACGCAAGAACACTGTGTGATCTCATGAGCCAAGCAACAGGCGAGAAGCCGGCTCGCTGGGGGGCTAAAATCGTTGGCTTTGGCAAATATACCTACAAATACGCTAGTGGTCGTAGCGGAGATTGGCCTCCAGTGGCCTTTGCCCCAAGAAAGGGTGGTATGACGCTATACCTTATGGACGGACAAGACAAGTACAAAGAAGAACTAAGTGGCATGACCGTGTCGGGCTCAGGCAAGTCCTGCGTGTATTTAAAACGCCTAAGTCAGATTGATCAAAATAAACTTGCAGCAGTTATCAAAAAATCCTACCTCGCGACAGTAGCCGCTCATAGCTAATATCCTTTCAGGATGGGTGCAACACGACGCAGTATCGTATAGAACAAAAAGCTAGTGCAGATATAGTTTTTAGCTACCAAACGTGAATGCGTTGACGGTGACGCCCGATGGGAATGTCAAAGTTAGTATTTGGTTGGACATAAATTTATCTAAGTTCACGATTTTATATAAGCGAGCGCCGCTCAGGCTCACTTGGTTTTTTGGGTTAACATCGGCTCCGCCCGGGGAACCCAGACCCTCGACGGATACTTCGACGAGCGATCCGGGCGGACCACTCATGACGAGGTAGACTTCTTTGGCAGAAAAGTTTAACTTGAGCTTTGATTCGCCCGAAAGGCTTTGGCTAGACTCATCATTTATTTGCCATTGCCCGCCAAGCGACCACTCGTGTTCTTTTAGTTCACTCGCAAGGGCATAGTCTACGGGTTGATCGCCTATAAACTGGGCGGCACTAGCAAAGCGTTCTCCGCGGTCGTAGCCGAGGTATGTTTCTGGTGTTTGCTCGCCCGCTGCGGAGCTTGCGCTACGTTCTGTTTCAATTTTTTCTGTAATTGATTTTCCGGATTCCTTAAGTAATTCTTGGATAGTTTTCTCGGTTTCGGCGTAGTCGCCCTCGCCAAAATGCGTGTACCGAACCTGGCCATCCTTGTCGATCAAATATTTAGCGGGCCAGAAGCGATTTTGGTACGCTCGCCAGGTAGCAAAGTCATTATCTAAAGCTACTGGGTACTTAATGCTTGCGTCAACTACCGCGCGCCTGACGTTTTCGGTAACTTTTTCAAAAGCAAACTCTGGAGCATGCACGCCAATGATGACAAATCCGTCATCTTTGTACTTGTCGTACCAAGTGTTGAGGTATGGCTGAGTCCGTTGGCAGTTAATACAGGAATACGTCCAGAAGTCTATAAGTACCACTTTTCCTCGTAAGCCTTTAATAGTCAGCGGGTCGCTATTTATCCACTCTGCAATATTTTTTAGCTCCGGCGCATCATAAGCATCGACATTAAATCTCTCTTTATTTGTGTCGACAGCGCTATTTGAGTGTGACGAATTATCACTTTTTGGAACTAGTTTTTCTTCTAGTAGTTTTATATTGATAAAATCTTTTTTCACTAGATAAGTTTGTATTTTTTTGTCTAGCCCAGTTGCAACAAGTATCCCAACCAAAATGAACAAAGCAGCGATGCCTCTTTGGAACAATCCCCTGGGGTTACTTGCCCACTTGATACGCTC
>CAZQPW010000043.1:0-2603 GCA_964595305.1 uncultured Candidatus Saccharibacteria bacterium | reverse complement strand
GTGCGACGCTATGCCGTACTCGTTGAACGAATGCATACTTTCCGTCCGTATTTGTATCTCAACGGCCAGCCCCGACCCACTGAGGACGGTGGTGTGCAGACTACGATAGCCGTTCGGTTTTGGTAGGGCAATATAGTCCTTCATTCGTCCAGGCATTGGCTGCCAGCGCTGATGGATTGCGCCGAGTAGTTTGTAGCAGTCCTCGACATTTTTTACGATGATTCTAAGCGCGACAAGATCGTACAGTTGCGTGACATCCCAGTCTTTACGTTCAAGCTTTCGATAGGCGCTGTAGAGGCTTTTGATTCGTTTATCGACTTTTGGTGTGTAGCCGAGCGATTCGTGTGACACGATGTGCAACTGGCGGTACATCGATTCAATAATTTTTGATGCGACATTGAGTGCGCGCTCAATGACTATGCGGGTATGCTCGTATTTTTCTGGATACGCAAACGGAAATGCCAAGTCCTTCAGCAGCACAGCTAAGTTTCCCATAGCCATTCGCGAAGCCAGCTGCGCATGGATCAGGATACTCTCCCTCGCAATCCGCTGTCGCTTTGCCTCTGGTAAGTACACGAGTGTTTCGAGATTGTGCCACCGATCGCATAGTTTGAGCACGACGACCCGCGCATCTTTGGCACTCGCGACAAAAAATTTTCGGAGAGATTCGACGTGGCGTTCGTTGCCGTGATATTTGATCTTACTGAGCTTACTGACGGCTTCGACCATATCGGCAACATCCCGGTTGGTCGCGGCTTCAACCTCCTGGTAAGTGACGGTCGTGTCTTCAAGCGTGTCGTGGAGCAGCGCAGCGGCAATCATATCGGCATCCATGCCAAGACTCGCGACGTTGTAAGATACGGGCACGCAGTGGCCGCTAAAGTATGGCTCGCCATTAGCTCTTTTTTGTCCTTCGTGTGCTTGTTCGGCGAGTGCATAGGCGGATCCGACAAGCTTTCGTTCATTGGTATTCAACGGTTTGCCGCGCAGTTTGTTGATCGTTGTGAAGTAGGATGAAACACTAGGCATGGCGCTAGTATATAATGAAGTGACAGCCACGAAGGAGAAAAATAATGATCCAACCATATCAGAAATTTGGGAAAGTACTTCACACGCTCCGTCGAACATACCACGAGACGCGCACCGAACTATGTGCAGCACTTGAAATTACCGCCGAACAACTCGATAGATTGGAGCAGGGGAAAGATCAGCCAAGTGAAGATTTTATCGAGCAGCTGATAGGTCATTTCTCGCTTAATGACGCGCTTTCCACTAACTTGTGGGTGCTAGCAGGGTACCCATCGGAGCGGCTAGAAGATGTCACAACGCCTGTTGCGTCAGTTCCAATGAGCGAGCTAAAGGCTAGTTATACCGACATGGTGCACGTAAGCGTCAACAACTTCGGCGTTATTATTAACTTCATGCAAAATCTTGGCCCACAAAATCAACCAGTTGTTGTTTCGCGTCTTGGTATGAGCAAAGAACATGCCCGCAGCATGATCGATATAGTTACCAAAACAATCGAACTTGCCGATAGTGGTAACGTTGGGGTTAGCGTCAAGCCAAAACAGCTTCCGCATTCTACCGATCCGTCTATGACTTGATTTTCTGTGCTAACAGAGGTAAAATAGTGTGGTTTTAGCCTGAGTGGGTCTGTAGCTCAGCCGGTTAGAGCATCTGCCTCTTAAGCAGAGTGTCGTGGGTTCAAGTCCCACCAGACCCTCCACATCAAAAAGCCACTACTAAGTGGCTTTTTGATATGGGGCCGGCGTGGGGCTTGAACGCACGACACCCGGTTTCAGAGTGGAGTGGTGAGAAATGCCAGTGGCATTTCGCAAGGCAACTTACTCTTGAAAACTTGTTTTCAAAGAAGTAATTGCGGGCTCGCTGAAAGTGAGTCAAGTCCCACCAGACCCTCGAATGTAAACCCCCAGCTTGTCTGGGGTTTTTCATTGGGACCCGGTACGACTTGAATCCTCGATACTCGGTTTCGAAGTGGAGTGGTGTGAAACGCCAACGTCATTTCGCAAGGAAATCTTCTTCTGGCAACTATGTTGCCAAGAATGAAGTTTCGGGCCGACCAAAGGTCGGTCATGTCCTACTCTACTTAGTCTTTCAGTGATTTACCGTTGCCAAGGCTCGACCTAGCAGCCTGCCAATGTGCCCTTACTTACAAAACCTCTCGTGCTGAGAGGTTTTGTAAAAAAAAATATTCTGGTACACCTGGTAGGGGTCGAACCTACGGCCTTTGGTACCGGAAACCAACGCTCTATCCACTGAGCTACAGGTGCGCTCCTTTATTCTACGCTCTTGGATATAAAAATATTTGATAATTTTTTTGTATAACAACCTTGTACAGGCTAGTACTATTTTGACTTACGTCTAAGCTCAAATAGAAAAGCGAAAACTCCGCACATGAAACTTGCTATTCCAAGTATGATTATCGCCCAAAAGAATGCATTGGGTGCGTACCCATCACATCTATATCCTAAGTCATATTTATAAACACCGCCCGAGCAAACCGTCCAGCGTTCAAGGTGCTTTGCGGCTTCTTCTGTTGTGGCATATTTTGTACTGCCTAAAGTTGTGTATAGATAAAGCAA
>CAZQPW010000042.1:0-2939 GCA_964595305.1 uncultured Candidatus Saccharibacteria bacterium | reverse complement strand
GTAATGAACGATAGTAGTCGCCACCTATGAGATAGGTCGGCCCATTTGCATCGACAACGTACGTTCCAATCGCTGCAAAATTTTTTACTAATATTGACCCGAGACCTTGCTGCGTTGCTTCTGCCCTTAATATCATCGTTGGACTACTCTTGGAGGCAGAGTAACTCATTTGATAGCCAACGTTGTTGACTCTCGTTGCGAACGAGGAATTGTTTGGTTTCCAGTATGTCGAGTTTTGGTATATGGCGAACTTACCCGCGCCTGTTCTTTCGGCGCAAACATTTATCTTCTCGGTGTACTTGCCTATCGCCACATACACTCCACCGATGTTTCCTACGCTCGATGCCTTTTCAATTTCAAAAACATCCGGCTGACAGGTGTTTTTGCTCGGTTCAACATCACCGATAGTGTAGTTAAGCGAGCCATCCAGCCACGGGCTTGTTGATTGTGCAAGAGCCGGATAGAGCTTCAGTAAAACTACTGCCAATGGTAGAAATAGAGCAAACCTTAAAAACTTCCTCACGCTACTTTATCTCCTTATTGACATTAATTATCCGCAATGATAAAACTATTGCAAGCATAAGCGAGAGTAATAAATGATAAAAAAACAATTGAGGGTCCTAGTCTTTATCGTATCGATACTTCTTGCGGTTTTGGTTCTAATACTCTTTATTTCCATAAGAAACAGAAGCATCGAGGATAGGAATTTTGCGGCCATAGAATCCCTCATGACTGATACTTTTTCTAGAGCAAGAGAATTGTACCCTCAGTCAACTATGGTGCGTGAATGCTATAAGTTGAATAGAAAATATGAAAAAGGACCTACATATTGCAGTGTGTTAATCACTGTTAAAAGTGATCTAAAAAGTGTGGAAGAGAGTAGAGCAAAAATAGCAGAATTTACTATATTGATTCGTGGCGAAGAAAGAATCCCCGAAAGACAGTGTATCTGGTCATCATTTAAAAACTCTGCGACATCTTTTGATCAGCAGTACGAATGCGGAAACGAATCTTCAACTATGAGATATTAGAGAAGGCACTACAAACAAATAAGTGTCCTTTTTCATCTATTAGTTTTCTTTCACTTTTCTAAGCAAAAGAGCAACAACCCAGGTAGTTGTTGCAATCTTGGGGCATTAGGCATATGCTTCGAGTACAACTAAGGGGAGATAAAAATGACAAGGGAATCAACAACGTTAGTGGCCGAGTTCGTCGGTACGTTTTTGCTGACGGGTGCGGTTCTATTTGGGCTCAATCCAGCAGTAGCCCTCGGTGTCCTCGTGTTACTAATGAGCGGTTTTTCGGCTGCGCACTTTAATCCAGCTGTTTCGGCTGGAATGGCTGCAGCACGTCGAATTACCGGCGCTACCATGGTGAAGTTTTGGATCGTTCAGGTGCTTGGTGCGTTACTTGCGAGAGTGGCCTACGGCTATTTTATGGCAGATAAGGTATCACTCGCTATGAGCTTTAAGACAGTCGATGCAAAAATGTTTCTCGCTGAAGTCGTCGGTGGTGCGATTTTTGTCGGCGGAATAATGTTAGCAATCAAGCAGGGCCTTGGTTCGCTCAAACTAGGAGCTGCCGTCGGCGGTGCGCTGTTCCTAGGAGCAATGATGGGCGGCGGACTCAACCCGGCAGTTGCCTTTGGCTTTGAAAACTTGTCGGTATGGACAATGGTGGGTGCGCTGCTAGGCGGTGTTATCGGTGCTGTTGCAGCCGACGCAATGGTCGTAAAAGTAAAGAAATAGTCGCGTTAAAAACCCTTAGGAGTATTTATGCCCTAAGGGTTTTTAGTGCTGTTTTCAATGCTGGGCTGGTTGATACCGTTTATTACATTCGAGTAGCCGTGGCTTTCGAAAATATGCTTGGCGAATGCCGCGCGGCTACCACTTTGGCAATACAACACAAGCGTATCAGAGGTATCGAGACCTTTAGTGGCGGTCTCAAAATGCATCTCGAGCGAGCTAAGTGGAATATTTTCCGTGCCATCTACGTGGCCGGCCATATACTCGAACCTTTCCCTCACATCAACATATCGTTTCACTAAAATATTATACATCGACCTTTCTGCACCCTCGAACAGCAATGCTCTCATCTGCCATCAATACCAAAATCCGTACCGTTTTGGAACATATGTCCCAAAACGGTACGGATTTTAGAGGTAGTCGCCGAGTTCGCGCGGGACGATGAGCGGCTTGGCGTCTTTTATCGACATCCACTGTGGTTCGTAGGTGTTTTGGCCGTGATCGGTACGGCCCGCCTCCTCACTATCTGGTGGTAAAGTGGCTCACCAGAGATATACTCACACAAAATTACGCGTTGTTCGCTATGTTTTTCCGAGCCGGGCAAAATAGTAAGTAGGTCGAGGGCTTTCGCGGTAACGCCAGTCTCCTCCAGCAGCTCGCGCTCAGCTGCAACGAAGTCCGTTTCTTGTGGATCAATGCCGCCACCCGGCAGTACGTAATAATCCTCGCCATATTTGTGTCGCTTAATCACTAGAACGTTACCGTCCTTACAACAAATTACGCGCGCGCAGATTCGCCGTAATGGCTTGTTGTCTTTGTGTTGCCTTAGATCGTTACTCATATTTTTTCCGCAGCGGGTGGTTCCATTTGCTGAAACCACCCGCTGCGACGGACTAGCCGCAGTAACTGGAGACATCCTCGCCCGCTTGTGCGCGAGCAATGGTCGTCTCACGTTCACCGACAGTCGCCTGACGCCTATGGAGGGCATGCACACTGCACGCCAGCCAGTAGCCTCAAGCCCTGACCAATCGGAGCTTGCCGGTACACCCCATTTCGGGGCAGCCGAATCCCTCGGCGGCAGTCGGCCATTCTGCAGTCTCGGTGTTGGCGCTCATGACGCCTCCCTTCTCGCCGGTCCCATTCCAGCGATGCAATCATTGTACTGATACGGGCGCGTCTATGCTAGTATTCGCC
>CAZQPW010000041.1:0-3141 GCA_964595305.1 uncultured Candidatus Saccharibacteria bacterium | reverse complement strand
ACTATGATTGTATAGGTGTGCTGTTGTCTGGGGTGGGTGAGCATGGCACTGTGGAAACCCAACTATTTCACTTCGACCCAGGGGTTATTCTTTTAGACTCTGAATACGGAAAAGAAACGCTTGAGGAGAGGTTTGCAGAGTTTGTGTCTTGCGTACAGCCGGGTACGGTGCGGGCACATATTTTCGGCGGGAAGAGCACTAACAGGCCCTCGCCGTATGAACAGCGTAAACAGCTAGGAAAGAGTATTGCCGATGACCATCGTGAGATAAAAGCACTCGTCAAATCACTATTAACTGCAGCGCGGATACCACATACGGTTGCACAGGGGCCGATCAAAGAGCTCCAGTCTACTGATGCGTACTTTGATGCAACAAATAACAAGTTGATAATACTTGAGTTTAAGAAATCTCGTATCGATGTGGCAACGCTGTTAAAAAATACATACGTTGCTATACTGTAGTCATGGCGTCGCTTTATAATGAGGCAGACAAAAATGTGCAGCGCACCTGGCTTCTAATGGCCGGGTTTTGTATCGCGGTGATCGGACTCGGGTTCGCATTTTCTTACATTCTGAATGAACAGGCTATTTTGTACGGCGCAGTTACACTTTCTCTCATAATGAACATCGGCTCCTACTGGTATTCTGACAAACTCGCGCTTGCAAGTAGCGGTGCGGTCCTTGCAGAGGGCCCACAATGGCTCGAGCTCAATCGTATAGTTGAAAATCTTGCTATCACAAGCGGACTCCCGAAGCCTCGCGTATACATCATTAACGACCCGGCACCTAACGCATTTGCGACTGGACGTGACCCAAAGCATGCAGCTGTTGCAGTAACGAGCGGGTTACTAAATATGATGGAACGCTCAGAGCTTGAGGGTGTGCTTGCACACGAGCTTTCACATATTAAAAACAGGGATACGCTACTTATGTGCTCGGTAGTGGTGCTGATAGGGTTTATTACTTTGCTATCAGATTTTTTCTTGAGGTCATTACAATTTCGTGGGGGTGACGACAGAGATGGTAGGCTCCAAGCTGGCTTAGTAGTGCTTGGTCTAGTTCTCGCACTTGTGTCACCACTTATTGCGCAACTTATCCAGCTTGCAATATCACGCCGGAGAGAGTTTTTGGCGGATGCCTCCGGCGCACTTATTACTCGTTATCCTGAGGGACTAGCAAGTGCTTTAAAAAAGATAGGGTCTTACAATGCTCCGATGCGCTCCGCGAGCAACGCGACCGCGCACCTTTATATATCAAACCCGTTCGGCGCTGCACGTGGAGCTTGGTTAAACTTGTTTTTGACGCACCCGCCTATTGAGGCAAGAATAAAGGCGCTTCTAGGGAGATAAAAAAAAGAGATGTGGTCAATTGGGTCCACACCTCTTTTTTAATACCCAGAACTTAATCGTGGTCTCGGTGGTACCCATCACGGTAGCCAACCTTCCAGTCAAGTCCGAAGTGTAGGCCACGAGACCGGTGACCCTTTTGACGGGTCCTGCCGTTCTTCACACCCGCAACTACTTCCTCATCTTCGACTGCAGCAGTTCGTTCAAACTTTTGCATGGTAGTTTTTTGGTTTAGTAATTTCGACCTTTAATTAACCAACTTGCCTCATCGCCATTGTGGTTACAAAAAATCCCCCAAAAGGGGGATTTTAGTTTTACACAACGCGCTTGTCTTTTCTTCGTATTTCAGCTACTGAGGCGAGTGCCCCCTCAGTGTACTTTTTGGCTAATTGCATCGCGGTGTTCATGGCTCTGTCCCCTCGACTCACTTCTTGCATCACCATGGTTCTTGTTATCCCTTCTCCTTCCATAATGTTTTTATTAGTTGATAATTAGGCCTAATACAGTAGTACCTGGGGTTAGTCAGATAGGTTACGCGCATGATACATTCTACGGATGGAGGCGTCGCATAGCGGTCTAGTGCACCACGTTGGAAACGTGGCGTGGGGCAACCCACCGAGCGTTCGAATCGCTCCGCCTCCGCTTGTTTGTTAATATCTGAGCCGCTGACTATAAAGGTACTCGAGCGGTTCGTTCGTGGATGGGCGATATGTTCCGAACCGGTCGCTAGGTGCTTGGTACCGAGGTTGAACAGTTTCGCGGGCTACACTATGTCTTCCGTTGGCGTGCGTGCCGGCGCTATCGTAAATCAGTGTCTTCTTGCCATGGTCAAACTCATGGAGTATTTGCTTTTCAGCGTAGCTTAGTTTTTTCCCCAACTTCTTTTTCCTTGGAGAGTGTTTTGCTCGAGCTTCTATGTACGACATAACCCTCCCGATAGTACGCTTCTTCAAACTTGCAGTTTTTTCGGCGTCGCGCCTCTCTTTTGAAAATGTAAATGACATATTCCGCCAGTATACTCTCAATTAAGTGATTTGCAAGACCTGGGTTTTGTCACGGTTGAGCGCAAGGGGGCGTAGTATACTTGTTACACTTAGAAGGTGTAAAATCATTTATATGAATAATAAAAATAATAAATATATATTCCTTGCGGTGCTCGCACTAGCACCAGCGTTTGCCTTTGCGGACACTAACCTGATAGCAAAGGGTCTTGGCGAAGACCTACACACGAGTGTTAGTAACACAGTAAATGTTGGCGCAAACGCAAATGCAAAGGTAGAGCTGGGAGACGATGATGAACTCGATTTAGACGTTGAAGCCGAAAGTAAAACAGGCATGCATGACGAAGAGTCAACATCAAGTGAAAAGAATGAGCACGAGTCAGAGAACGAAGGTGACGAGCATGCAAAAATGTTCATCAAGTCTGCGATGCAGGTTGAAAATGAGGACGACCTCAAGGTGTTTACTGAAGGTGTTGTTTCAACCAGCGATCGAATTGAAGATGCAAAAGTTGACGACATTGAAGGAGAAACACACATCTCAGTAGATGGTCTTCATCACGGGCGTTTCCTTGGGTTGTTTAAAATTAATTTCAAATCAACCACGAGCGTAGATGCTGGCGCGGACAACGTGATCACGGTGAGCTCAAAACCAGCTTGGTGGAGCTTCATGGTTTTCGGTTCTGACTATAACAAGTCAAAGATCGAGTCAGATCTAAAAGAAAACACACACGTTAAGTCGCATACGAGTGCAGACATTAATGCGTCGGCTAAAATTCGCGCAGAAATTCTTGCCGC
>CAZQPW010000040.1:0-3210 GCA_964595305.1 uncultured Candidatus Saccharibacteria bacterium | reverse complement strand
AGTTTTACAAACTGGTCGTTGCGCTCATATTCGTTTTTAAACATCCCAAACGAGGCATACGCTGGTGAAAAAAGGATAATGTCGCCGGAAACTGCATAGGAAAAAGCTTCTCTAACTGCCTCTTGCAGCCCCTGCTCGATTCGAACAACTTTCTTCAGCTCAGGTAGTCGAGCCTCGAGCTTCGACATATCAAGCCCCTTGTCTGCACCGCCCATTATAAGTATGGTGCGGGTTGCACCGAGCGCATTGAGCGCCGCGATGGCTGCATCGGGCGTTGTCGAGTTGTTGTCGTTGTAAATTTTTATTCCATTTATTTCACGCAAGAGCTGCAAACGACCCTCAACACCTCCAAAGCTTTCGAGCGCATTCTTGCTTACCTCATCGTCAATGCCGAGCGCACGAGCAGCTTCGAGCGCGCACGACGCGTTTAACATATTATGCTCGCCGGGCACTTTAAGTGACCAACCATTCGGAAACTTTTTTGCATCTACTAACACTACACGTGAAGGGACCTTATATTTCCATACCTCAACTCTTTCTGCAACCTGAGAGCTCATGATTAACGTGTCATTCGGTGTCTGGTTGAGAAAAATTTGCGCTTTATCGTTGAAATATTTATGTAGATCTCCTTTGTAGTAGTTAAGGTGGTCGTCCATAAACGTCGTAAACACTGCAACATTTGGGCTCATTTTTGCTTCGCCCCACCCTTGGCACTGCCATGAATCGAGCTCCATAAGTGCAATACTCTGCTGCGTCACTTGCGGCAGCAGCGCGAGCGTCGAGACACCGCGGACGTTCCCTCCAAGCAAAACATTCATTCCGCTCAGTTTCATTATGTCATTTAACATCATCGTGGTCGTCGTCTTGCCGCGTGTGCCCGTGACACCAACTGTTGGGATACCGGATATTTCAGCGAACCACGAAGCACTCATCTTGACAGGGATTTTATTTTTCCTCGTCTCCTCAATATATACAGAGTCGAGAGGCACCCCTGCGGCTTTCAAAACATAGTCGCAGTCACGAAAATCTTCGAGGTTGTGTCCACCGAGCCGATACGTAATACTTGTAAATTGTTTTAATTTTGCAATCGACTCAGCAAGCTGCTCTTCGCTCTTAAGGTCGGTAACAACGAGCTCCGCACCTTGCGATGCCAAAAAGGCCGCATCACCCACGCCGCGCCCCAAGAGCCCGAGGCCCATGAGCGTAACGCGCTTCCCCTGAAACACTTTGCGGCAGTCCATACTGCAAGTGTACTATTAAGTTTGCGGAATAGCGTGTTTTTCTATTTGGTGATAAATATTTGTGATGCTGTAGAATAAACTGTTCAGGTTAGTATGTGAGTTTCGGGTTACCTCATCAAGTTTCCCGTTGTACATTTTTTGAAGTTCGCGATATGCCAAGTAAGCGTCGCTATCAAGGTCTTTTACAAGTCGAACACGTGACTCAGCCACTCTTTTCAATGTCTCCACTTCATGATAATCGCCGGCGCCCACAGCGCTAGTAAACCGAGCCCACTCGCCCTGTGCCAATTTCCGAGAATCTTTAAATATTGACTCCGCGGCTCGAACCTTTTCTCTCAACTGCTCTGCAGTATAAATTGTCGGATCGTATTCCTTTGTAGGTAGTTTTTCCATATTCGAACTATATCGGAAAGGAGGGAAAAATCAAGACACACACGATAACCAGCCGTTTCCAGCGCTGGTATAATAGACACAACGATGTTCCTCTACTGTGCACACAGGGGCTCGACTCGAGAAAAGCTATCTCCTCGTGTGCAAAAAATATCATCCACACCGGAGCTCAAGCTTCGTCGCCACCGTAACAAACAAAGGCGCTATGCAAGACACAAAAGGCTTCCGATACTAACCATAGTAATGCAGGCGGTTACACACGTTTGACGCTGCCTGCCTTTGGATATACCATTCGCTACATGAACACTCGAGAAAAAGAGCCAGTAAAGCCTGCACCTGAGGGTAACATTTTAGACCACTACGACGACATTATTATTGATGCGGAAACACTATTTGAGACCGACAGGATTCTCGTTCGTGCAGTAACGAATGCAGTCCAGGTGTATAACCCTTATGAACTTATGTATGCGGATCGAGTGCTGAGTGAGTTTGATGACCCGTGCATCCCTTTTTTCAAAAACGCAGGCGTGTACCTAAAAGGGACCGAAGCAGTACGTGAATTTGAAAAAGAATTTCGAACGCATTTTTACAAAAGAGCA
Organism: uncultured Candidatus Saccharibacteria bacterium; assembly: GCA_964595305.1. Lineage (GTDB taxonomy): Bacteria > Patescibacteriota > Minisyncoccia > Phycocordibacterales > Phycocordibacteraceae > Phycocordibacter. Next base: position 980 of record CAZQPW010000040.1, on the reverse strand, counting down.
ACAAACGCCATCGGCAATCCACACATCACTTTGGATGGAATCGCACTCCTTTCTCAACTGAACGCTGAAAAGCGCGCTGGCAGAAAGATCCGACTACACCTCGTGAGTATGACTGATGGATCCCACATGAGAGAAAAGCTCGTGAAGGGTTGCTTCGCAGACCTATTTGCCTCAATGCATTTTGGTGTTGATGATAAAGGTGGCGAGATCGCGCGTATTAGAGCAACAACAAAGGACCCGAACCGGTGTGTCGTTATGAGCAATCTCCCCGGCCACACTGCACTTGCACATCGACACGGTATTCGTAGCATCGGAGTTTGCCGAGCTGAACACAGAAACCTCGACAAGTTTAATGATGCTGCCCCGGACTACTTGATTAAAAAGATGCAGGGTGTTTTAAATTTGAAAAGATTTACCTCCACGGAAACCCCGAAAAGAAACCCGGCGGAATTAGGCGGCTACAACGCACGCTAAACATCTACCATGTCCCCGCGCTTATTGTGGCGGAAAATTTGAACTATCTCTTTCTCGTTTCTTGGTAGCCGGATCGCGGTGTCTTCATGAAAATACACGTAGGTGCCGTCTGCCCAAGTGTGTATCAATTTAACAGTTCCGAAAAATGCAGTGGTCCAACCAAACCTGTTAATCACCTCTCCGCTTATAAAGTCACCGGGCCGAATAATCACTCCTCCTGCATTATAAAAATGGATTATCCCTGGGTTTAGTTTTTCGCTCATAACATTATGCGGAATTAGCATTCCTAATTTCAACTTGCATACTGCCTAAACGCTTTTCATGTTCAGCAAGATCTGAAGAACAAAGATTAGTAAAACGTTGAACACGAACTGCATAATGTGTACAGCCCGCAACAGAACATTTTTGCACTCCTTTTTTTCTACCGAACATCGCCCACACCACACTGCATTTGGTACATTGATATATTGAGCCTTGACTAATGCGATATGCGAGAGTATGAGCAC
>CAZQPW010000039.1:0-3347 GCA_964595305.1 uncultured Candidatus Saccharibacteria bacterium | reverse complement strand
GTGGGCGGTAGAGGACTCGAACCTCTGACCCTGTCTACGTCAAAGACATGCTCTACCAACTGAGCTAACCGCCCGATGTTTACGATTATACCAGAATGCTGAATATTGTGCTATTGAGGCTCATAAAGTATACTCATCCAATGAACTCACGTGAAGCTATACGAAATGCAAAAAGGCTTATGGAGAACGTAAGGCTCTTCCCGCACCAGTACCCAGAGCTATACTCAAAAAAAGGAGCGCACTTCACCCTGATTGATGGCGACTTAATTGAACCCCGCTCAAGTTACGAAGTGGCATCAAAAATGATCGCGATTCTGCGTGCAGACAAGTGGCACGAGTCGCTCAAAAAGTATTTTGAACTTCAAAAATTGCCGTTCCGACTACACTTTGACGCGAATCAAAATAAAATCGAGATACTTTCTACACCTCAGACGAGACTCAATTAAATTTGACACTGTGCAATATGTAGATTATAGTATGGGTATTAAATAGTAGCTGCACCTACCCATGCCAATCTTTTGGAAAACCCCATCTGCTGAAAAAGTTGCCGCGCACCGTGAAAAGCACGGCTACAATGCTGAAACCCGTGCGGCTGTAAGGAAAAAAGAACTGGACGAAGAGAAGCTGTCAAAGGCGAAAAGCCAGGCAGAATGGAAATTGAGCGTCGACGGTCCATTAATTTGGTATATCGGAAACCGACTACTTAACTCGAGGAGTCATGACCCATCAGTTCGAATCCCTCTCCACAGAACGGACATAAGCAAGATCGACCGGGGTGCTAATAATTTACGAGCATACCTAATTGACTCAAAGGTCTACGAAAAATTGAAAGGCAAGCTCGCAGGTCTCGGCTATAACTGCACACTGGAGATTCACGAAGATAGAAAAGTCTCGCTTGTCGTTGACATTAACGCCGCAACCCGATTCGCAAAAGAAAAGCGGGGCTAAAAATAGGCGTCAAACTAAGCAAGCCCTGCTGAATCAGTTGGCAAAGAAGCTGAGTGGAAGAAAGTGTCCTTATACACCTTAAGTTCTTTAATAGAGTCGAGGATGTCATCATGCGCGCGATGCGCTTTAGTAACTTTCATCTGCTGAATATAACCATACACGTGCGGATACCAACGACGGGTAAGCTCTTTGATAGTTGAAACGTCAATAAGGCGGTAATGCAGGTACTCGTCTATGAGCGGCATGTGCGCTCGGAGGAACATGCGATCCATATATATTGAACTACCACACAGCGGTGACGACTGCTTAACCACGTGCTCTTGCAAAAACCCGATCACACGAGCCTCTGCCTCGGCCATAGATACGGTGCTCGCAACACTTTGCTCAACGAGCCCGCTTCGCGTGTGCATGTCTAGCACGAACGGCACTCGAGCAAATTTTTCGCGTTCAGCATGAATGATTATCGAGTCTAGCGTTGCCACCACGTTTAATTGATAGTCAGTAATTACAACAACAATTTCGACAATAGGGTCAAGCTCGGGTTTAAGGCCCGTTGTTTCCAAGTCGATCCAAACCAAGAGGTCGTCGCGCTGTCCTGATCGATCTTTGCTCATATATTTGTTACAGTAAGCGTAACATGAAGTTAATTGCGATTGAAACATCCTGTGACGAGACCGCGGTTGCAGTTCTAGAGTGCAGTGGGTCTATAAACGATGCCACGTTTAAGGTACTTGGTAACGCACTTTACAGCCAGGCGCACCTACATGCAGAGCACGGCGGAGTTTTTCCTACCCTTGCAAAACGCGAGCACATCAAAAATCTGCCCGAACTGTTTAAACAAGTTGAAGCGATTGCAGCTGGCGCAGAGCTTATAGCAGTTACTGCAGGACCAGGACTCGAGCCTGCGCTGTGGGCTGGCATCGACTTTGCACGCGAACTTGGCGAAAAGCTACACATCCCGGTCGTAGGCGCAAATCACATGGAAGGACATATCGTCTCTGCGCTCGTGACAGGTGACGAAACTAGCTTCACATTGGGCAACCAGCAGTTCCCCATGCTCGCGCTCCTCATGAGTGGAGGCCATACAGAGTTTCAGCTTATGAATAAGTGGCACTTGTACGAAAAAATTGGCGGGACCAAAGACGATGCGATTGGCGAAGCGTTCGACAAAGTTGCGCGTTTACTCGGCTTGCCATACCCGGGAGGGCCAAAACTTGCTGCGGCAGCCGCGAGCTCACGAGCGAGTGGTAAAAAACACGAGATCGTTTTTCCTCGCCCACTCCAACACGAAGCATCATGCGATTTTTCTTTTTCAGGCCTTAAGACTGCTGTGCTTTATAAACTAAACGAGCTCAATACGGTAGCACCCTTAACAGAATCAATGCGTGAACATGTTGCAGAAGCGTTCGAAGATGCTGCGCGCGATATCACCGTTATAAAAACTCGCCGAGCACTAATTGAAACGGGCGCTCAAACGCTTGCGGTAGGCGGTGGCGTTTCTGCAAACCTAGAGATTCGTGATGCACTAACTAAATTAATTTTTGATGAGTTCCCCTCGACACAGCTCTATTATCCGCACAAAAGTCTTACCGGCGACAACGCCGTTATGATCGGAATGGCAGCATATTTGCGACACGCAAACAATACCGAGCCGCTACCACTAACTGCAAGAGGTCGCGCTTCATTGTAAACCCCTTTCATGATAAAATGCGCGGGTGAAAGATATATTTCTAAAGCCGTATAACCCTGCCGCAACCGAGCAGGAAACATACAAGAAATGGGAGGAGAGTGGTTTTTTCAATCCAGACAACCTGCCTGAAAGAAACACAGAGCCTTGGTCAACTATAATGCCTCCCCCTAATGCAAACGGGCGACTCCACGCGGGCCATGCGCTTGATATGACCCTCAAAGACGCGCTTACCCGTTACCACCGCATGCGAGGGAAAAAGGCGCTTTTCCTCCCCGGTGCGGATCACGCAGGCTTTGAAACACAAGTGGTGTACGAAAAGAAACTGGAAAAAGAGGGCCGCTCGCGCTTCCAACTAGACAACGAAACTCTTTATAAAGAGATTCTAGACTTTACGCTAGAAAATAAAAAGTACATGGAGGACGACGTGCGCAGACTTGGCGCTTCGTGCGACTGGAGCCGCGAAAAGTTCACGCTTGACCCTGATGTGGTTACGCGTGTACAGCAAACGTTCGTTGATTTATACAACGACGGCTTCGTCTACCGTGGTAAACGCACGGTAAACTGGTGCCCAAAACACCACACCTCACTCTCTGACGTCGAGACAGTATCACGCGAAGAGGTGGGTACTTTTTATTACCTTAAGTATGGCCCTTTCATCATCGGTACTGCGCGGCCTGAAACCAAGTTTGGTGATAAGTACGTAGTGATG
>CAZQPW010000038.1:0-3375 GCA_964595305.1 uncultured Candidatus Saccharibacteria bacterium | reverse complement strand
GGATTGCTCCATACGCTTCTGAGACGTACGCGTATACCAGTTCCGCCACGTGCCCTTATTATACTGGTGGCCCCCCTACTATAGCAAACGACGCTGTATAATTGAAATAATGTTTATCTTTGAAAAAGCCCCGCGAAAAGCCGTATTATACGACTTCGGCCATGGGCGATACTTTGATGCATGGTCGCTTGTTCACTTCGCGTCTGGCGTCAGTATCGGCGGTGTAGGCATTTATTTTGGACTCACCCCCACGTTCGTGCTAACTGGCGGCCTGCTTATTTTATTTCTTTACGAACTGTTTGAGTCGCTTATTAAAATTGTTGAGGGAGTTGAAAATTCTATTGCTGATGTGCTGGTGGGTTTTGCCGGGATCGTGTTTATTGTTTCGCTCTTCGTAAACGGATACATCAAACACATCGAGGCTGCAACCGCAGCAGCTATTTTTGCAGCACTTGGGCTCGCTGGGCTCTACGTTGGCTGGCAACGCCATTTACGAAAAATAGCTGGAAGAAAATCTAAAAAATACTCACGCCGCGGACTCATCGGTACCATTCGAGACAACATATTCTTCTTTGGTTCTGCGGCGATCTCGCTCCCCGCGGTCGCACTATTTATAGCAGACCCAAAGCTCTCGGTGCTGTGGTTCGCACTCACCGCGAGTCTCGTCCACGCACTCTTACATAGAGCGCATTAATCGTATATTTGACGGAACCATCGTATTGATCTGTCTGGCAACCTAACTGCAACTTCTGCGGCAACTTCTCTTCGCAGGTTACCCCTTAACGGATCGTATGCAAAAGCTGGGATTCGAGTAATCACTCGACCTTTAGCTTGAACATTTTTAACATCATCAAAAACCTGGCAAAGGCGAACTTCGTCACCGACCTGGCTTTTGCGCGTAATGCTGTCGTGGGGCCTATCTGCGTCAAGCTTGTATTCAACTCCTTGCAGTATCACTGAATTTTCAATTTTTTTCATGTTTCGATATTACAGCCAAACTATATTGAGCACAAGGAGAGGCTAAATGACTGAGTGGTTACTTAGTCTTTCCAGCTCTTTGTTTGCTTCTTTTAACTTATCATTATACGCAGCAAGTAAAAAAAGGGGCTTTTGCCTTTCTGGATCACTGTTTGCATCTAGGAAGGCCTGCGCTCGATCGCGCACACCTTCCCAATGTGCACGCGCTTCATCTACGTTAGTAAATTGCTTTGGCTCTGATTCAAAATTATTTTTGCTCATACGTAGACAGTATAGCAGGTGAGCCCCTGCTCGCGCACAAGCAAAAAACCTGCAGCAGTGCAGGTTTTTGGTCTTGTGCGCGCTCTAGGGATCGAACCTAGGACCTTTCGAGTATCAGTCGAATGCTCTACCAACTGAGCTAAGCGCGCGCTCAGGTATTATACCGCAAAGCCTCCTCTAATTCAAATGCCTCTTTACGCCTGCGGCGCTACACTACATTTCAGTTTTGCGTGGCGCGCATCAAACGTAGTTCCGTCATCAAGCTTAACGGGTACCATCCAGCACACCCTTCCGGCTACAGTAACTATTTTGTGAGGAATTCCCTCTACCACAACATCCTTTCCGCGGTACTCGAGCCTCATGCCTGGCCGTACGATTCTCAGTGGTGGCGTTGATGCGAGTAGGCGCTCAGACATGCGAGTTACTTCTTTGGTTTTATTTCTCGGGCCCTTCCTAATGTAAAAGGTTTGATTTTGCCGCTCGGATATCGGACCATTGGGTACTCATTGTTCGGCACGAAAACAACCTCAAATACTACAAATGTATCTTCGTCAACAATTTTATTATCTACTTTGTACGCTGTTGCAAATTTATCACCTACTTTAAAATCTTCTGGGTATACAAATCTCCCGAGACGCTCTTGACTAACAAACCTGTCTTTAATCAGCCTCGAGGCTGCAGAAATTTCATCTACAACACTTTGCGGCTTCTCCTTACGCCTTGGCATACGAGGAGTATATACTAAAACCTTTTTAACATCAAACACTTCACTTTTTTCTGTTCCGAATGTCCACGTTTCGGCAATCGTGTCGCCGAGCGCCATTCAAAGTTGTGCGCCAATACTCTTTCTAACAAATTGTCAGAACCGACCGGTAACTCCAGCCATTACGCTGAAGATGTCCGTTTGGAATTGATCCACGACCAGCTTCCGCTAGCCGTGCCTTGTTACGACTTACTCCCTGTCACCGAATTTACCGTGGACCCCAATAAATGGGGGCGTCGGGTATTCCCGGCTCCCTTGAGTTGACGGGCGGTGAGTACAAAATTCGAGAACGTATTCACCGTTGTCTGCTGACCAACGATTACTAGCGATTCCGGCTTCATGAGGTCGAGTTGCAGACCTCAATCCGTATTGAGGACACGTTTTGGGATTAGTTTAGGATTACTCCGTCACTGCCTTTTGTCGTGCCCATTGTATTATGTGTGCAGCCCAGGGTATCAGAGGGACATGCGGATCTGGCATCATCCTCTCCTTCCTCTCCCGTGAGGGAGCAGTCTCGCCAGACATTTAAAACTGGCAATAAGGGTTGCGTTCGTTTCCCCACTTAAGGGAACAGCTCAAGCCACGAACTGACGACGACCATGCATCACCTGCTATACACCTTCGTAAGCTTCTCACCTTTCGGCGAGCGTGCAGTATAGTTTCTAACCCTGGTAAGGTTTTTCGTTTGACATCGAATTAAGCCACATAATCCACCGCTTGTGCGAATTCCCGTCTATTCCTTTGAGTTTTAGTCTTGCGACCGTACTACCCAGGCGGATCACTTAACGCGTTAGCTTCGCCACAGGGAGGGTCGATACTCCCTATAGCCAGTGATCATCGTTTAGGGCGTAGACTACCGGGGTATCTAATCCCGTTCGCTACCTACGCTTTCATGCCTCAGCGTCAGGAATGTCCCAGCATGCTGCCTTCGCTTTCGGTGTTCCCCATGATATCAACGGATTTAATCCCTACACCATGAGTTCCACATGCCTCTGACATCCTCGAGTAATGCCGTTTCCTTCGCGAGCTCTATGTTAAGCACAGAGTATTTAACGAAAGACTAACACTACCACCTACGCATCCTTTACGCCCAGTAATTCCGGATAATGCTTGGGGCCTCTGTATTACCGCTCCTGCTGGCACAGAGTTAGGAGCCCCTTATTCTTGAGGTACAATCAATAACTTTTTCCCTCACAAAAGATGTTTACGTCCCGAAGGACTTCGTCCATCACGCGGCGTCGCTCGATCAGACTTTCGTCCATTGTCGAATATTCTCGCCTGCAGCCCTCCGTAGAGGTATCGCCCGTGTCTCAGTGCGATCGGTGGGGGTCAGCCTCTCAGCTCCCCTACGCGTCATAGCCTTGGTAAGCCAT
>CAZQPW010000037.1:0-3382 GCA_964595305.1 uncultured Candidatus Saccharibacteria bacterium | reverse complement strand
TCAACATCAAAAATTTTAAACTCATCTTTAACGGCGGCAAATACTTACACGTGCCGCACCTCCACCTGCACCTCCTTGGCGGAGACGAGCTGGGGGAGTAACTATATTTTTAATTCATCCGCCTTGTCCCACATGAGGGTGAAGATGCCCAGAAACATTTTGGCCAGCGTGGCATCGCGCATCTCAATTATCTTCGGATTATCAAGCGAAAGAGTGTGTATGATGACGGTGTCGTCTATAACATTGAAGTTGCCGTAAAAGTTCATTGGCTTTTCCGTACACACGCGGGACACGCTCGTGACGGGCGCCGCTCTCAATAGGCGTAGTTCCTCAGTGCTCGGCGGGCTGAAGTAGAGCTGGTGCCAGGATACCTTTTTCTTCAGCGCCCTTTTTAAATACTCTTCCTTTGCGCTGCCCATGAGCTTGGACCATAGGGTCAGCACGCCACCTGCTACGTAGTCGACAGTGCCGACCGGCACACGGTTCATCGACTCGAGCCAGTAGTTACGGTAGCTGGGGATGCCCTCGTAGACCACGATTTGCGAAGATGCACGCGATTGTTGCTCGGCTATCTGTTTGGCGATCGCACTCACGATGTCCTCTTTACGTTTCACACTTACGAGGAATGACGACGGGTCGGCAACATGGAAATGCCACACGCCGTTCCGGATAATGCGGGTGACGTATCCATTCTTCACCAGCTCGTCGAGCGCGCGGTAGATGATGTTGCGGTGGATGTCGAGCCTGGCAATTACTGCTCCGGCCTTGGTGTCGCCAAGCTCTACGAGTGCCTCGTACACAGCAGCTTCGTGCTCGGAGAGGCCCAACAGCTGCAGCTCTTTTAGCATGTCCGTATTGTATCACAAAAAAGTGTACAACACCAATTTATATATAGAAAATGATATAAAGTTGTCACAAAATCGTGTTTGATTAACTTTGTAAATATTGGAAAATAAGGCCATTATCATTTATCAAGAAATATGAGCATTGAGCATATAGGGCCAAGACACCAAAAACTCGATAAAATCTTTGAGTTTTTAAGAAAAGTATCGAATGTAATGAACAGGACTATCGGCGATTCGAAAAAGATGGAGTTTCTCATTAACATGTATAACAGAACAGTCGACAGGGCTCATGAGAGCAGGAACGCAGAGCTTCGGCGCAAAAAGAAATAGATTTATGGAACAAAAGAAAACAAAAGCAGAGCTGCTTGAGGCGATAGGCAAACGAAGCGATGAGCGTGTAAACACTGACCGCCGATACACGAGCCCGGCGATATGCGAACCAGGGGAGTATATTCCAAACGCTAGTAGCCATGAGATATACAGGAACCGTTTGCAAATAGACGTTATTAATGCGGCATGGCACAGGAACAAATATCCTGAAGAAACTGGCGTACTGAAGAGGGCGGGCGACAAGGTATATACCGGCAAGAGCGATCAGCGAGGTGAGTTTGAAAAAACGACACACAAAAGAAAAAGTGATTCACTAGGCGAAAAGTTTGCATATAGCTTGCGTGATCGTACCCGGAAGAGGCAAAAGTTTGACGTGTGGAAAGTAGAGAAGGTTATCAGTGAAAATACTGGGTTGCGGGTAGATGTAGGCCCACGTAGGGTCGGGCTGATCTAGAAACTTATCTCTCCTTCGCTCCAACCCAGGCGAGTTCGAAGATGGAGCGCATCATGGCGTTAAATCCAGCACCTTCGACGATAATGCCACTGATGTGCCCGGAGCCAACTTCTACGATCGAGACGCGGTCAGTGCGATAAATTACAATTTCGCCTGAAAGCGGGAACTTGCCTGCGGGCAAGTAGCGCACAACAGGCTGGAAGCGCTTGGGCACCTCAGAGTAAAGGCCCGAGATGATACCGCGGGACGCCTCGCTCTCCGGTATGAGCCCGCGCGTGGTAATGCCAAGCTCGACTTTGCGCTTGCGGAACTTACGATAAAACTGCTCGGGCAAGTAGGATAAAACGTCAGTCGAATTCGCAATCGCGAGCATTTCATAGGGCTTTGTCTTTGCAATATGGTCTTCGTAAATACTCAAAACTGCGTCTTGTCCCTCAAAGTAGCGCATACGGGGCTTAGCGCCTCTAGCCTCAAAAAGCTCAAGCAAGTTCGGCAGTAATTGCTCTGCGTGCTCGGCAGCATCTTTAGCAGTCTCGGCCTTCCGTGATGCAAAGCGAACGATGCGAGAAGGGTTTTCCGCCGTGTAGTAAAGTTTCTTGCCACGCTCGATTTCGTTAACAAGTCCCTGGATCGTTAATTCGGCAAGGACTTTGTAGACGGTAGAGCGGTTGAGACGCGTCTTAGCAGCAATTGCGGAAGGGTAGGCACCGCCTTCTTTTAAAAGGAAGGCGTAGACAAGCGCTGCCTTGGGCGAAAGGCCGCTTTGCGTCAAATCTTTAACCAACTTGTCTGCTTCATCCATAGTTTTAGCATAGCATATTTTGTTACTTTATGCGAACAAATTACATATTGTTTATGAAATACGTTGTAAAATATAGCTTTTTAATTTACATATAAATACCAAAATGAGCAAAATTTGACAAACTGCAATATAGTTTCAGTATTATCAATTATTAACGTATGAAAATAGAAAACTACCAAGAGCCATCTATAGAGCAGTGGGAGTGTCAGCACCACTGGTCACACTGGTTTTTCGATTTGATGATTTCACCAGGACGAACGCTGAAGGGTAAATTTTGCAAAAAGTGTAACGTCTTTAAGTACAGGTTGCCAAACAAACGCGACCGCAAGTCACTTAGAAAAATGCCATTCAAAGCTATATGAAAATGAAGGAACCTGCCAACTTAAGTCTCATTGAAAATCTGTCATTCGCCATATGTGGCTTAAATGTGCATCACCGTTGGAGCCTCGTGAAGAGTTATGAGACAAAAAAACACGAATATCGTTATGTATGGAAGTGTTCTCGATGTAGACAGAGAGTAACTAATGATGGTGGCCAGCCGACTGAGTTTGATGGAGTAAGCGACCCCGGCTCTTTAGTTTACTAATGTAATAAACAACATATGAAAAAAGAAGCTAAGCACGAAGAAGCGTTTGAGTGCCCAGAAGAAAAGCACGTTTGGGGGAAGCGGGAAGTTTTTGAACGTAACCGCTACGGTTGGGCAAAATCTTGGATACGTTCATGCAGCAATTGCGATTCCCATGAAATCACTTATCCTCAAATATAAGTATCTCAATATTGGGGGCGTACGTTGACACAAAATGTAAGTGGGCGCATAGTTCCTGTATGAATACTGAAAAGCGACACAAGATGCCAACTGATGTAGAGTTGCACGAGTGGCTTCCGCTCGTACGATCGATGAATGAAAAGTGGGGAGCCGCTGGTGCAAAGGTTATCCGTGATGAGCAGGTC
>CAZQPW010000036.1:0-3718 GCA_964595305.1 uncultured Candidatus Saccharibacteria bacterium | reverse complement strand
GCCAATAATACCACTCACTTACTAATACCAAACGCCCCCCCCCCCGCAAGCACTTTAAGCTCTACATACGGAACGTGAAGGGAGCCTAAATTAACTTTTCTTGCTTCGGAGGCCATACAGCAGGTAGATTTTTAACCTTAGGATCAAGTACTACTCGGTAACGAGGCATGTTGCACGCAAATCGTCGCTCTAAAAGCCCGACGGCGGCTAGTGCATTAAGGCGTTTGGTAAGCGACTGGTCTTTACGCGTTGACCTGCCTATATCTCGTGGCCTCACCCACGAGTGCTGGTTCTTTTCTTTATCCCTTGGCCAATCGGACCTTCTCCATGCAAACCTGTGGCCGCCGGCAATGCGGATAGCATTTAAAATTTCGTTATTCGTAGAGTTTGCATCTACAAACGGGACGACCTCTCGCTCAAAAGTTGATGTGAAGATCTGCTCAGGACGCTCATTATTCATAGGGCGATATTGCAATGATACCTGCCGAGTAGGCTTAGTCAAGCAACTTTTTTCAAATGAAACACCATTGCAACTCTGCCACCTTTCGTATTGAACGGTGAGCGATGCGGCATACTGCCCGTGTGGCCAGTAAGCGACATGTTGGGGACGGAGGTTACAGCAACTCGCCTGCCAGACGATACACCATTTGCATCTTCTGTAGTGCTTCCGTATACCGTAGACTCACCGGCAAGAGTAGCAACAAGTATTATGTCGCTTGGATCACCACCATCCTGATGTAGATTAAACACACCCTGCGGTACACCCTGTTCGCCGTTTCTCTCCCGAGGGGTGTGGTGCGAAGTTGAAAGGTACAACTGATACCCTGGAAACATCCCGAGAATACGATTAATCAGTTTTTCGTGTTTGTTTAGATAATTAGCTTTCGAACTAAAATCACACTCTTTATTTTTCTGTGCTTGCATACGTGCTATGCGCGCCAAATCTTCCCTTCTCATACGGAACCAAGAAGCATAATCGCCCTGCGGCGCAATTAAGTATGCTCTGTACGCAGCAGGCGCATACGCATCATCCTTAAATAAATCTGTATCGTCATTACTTAACTCGTCAGTGTAAAACGCTCTCATCTCGCCCCTTTGCGCCGCCCTCATCAGACGATTCGCAAACTCGCTTGGCTTTACGTAAGGGACTTTTGGAGTTCCGGCAGCTGCTTGTGGCACCTCTAACGACATGATTTATATAATCATACGCAAAAAACAGTTAAAGTCAATGGGTTGCATAAAAAAATGGCTACACTATACTGGTGGTACGCCAGCCTTTTGGCGATTAGCCATTAAAAACTATGAATAAAGGTGATCTCATAGACAAGGTACACGACATGCTCGGTGGCACTAAAGTGCAGGCTGAGTCTGTTGTTGAGTCACTCATCGATACTATCACTGCTGCTCTTAAAAAGGGCGATGAAGTTTCGGTGGCTGGCTTGGGGATCTTCTCGACCAAGGTGCGACCAGCACGTTCTGGGCGCAACCCTCGCACGGGAGAGTCGATCAAAGTGCCCGCGATGCGCGTTCCTAAGTTTCGCCCTGCAAAGGCGCTTAAGGATGCCGTCAAGTAAGGCTTAAAACCTTAAGAAAAAACCGCCGAGCACTCTACGAAACTGAGCACAACCAGTTTCTTGGAGTAAGCTTCCGGCGGTTTTTCTTATCTTAGTTAATACGAACCGACGGTAATCATCACGCTACAGGTGCTACTGCCACTGTTGTTGTATGCAACCATCGTTGTTGTAATTTCACCTATAGCACTTGCAGTTGTTGTGTACGACCCGCCGGTTGAAAGTGTTCCTGTTGGGAGGGAGAGATGATTCTTCCCTGTTTCCTGAACAAAACTTAAACTCGTAGCACTTTGTGAGCCCCAGAAAAGAGTTACGTTTCCCCCCTGCAAGTACGAGTTACTGTCTGTGGTGAGGGTGCACGAAAGTGGAGGAGGTGTAGTGTCTCCGGGTAGAATCGGAATATTAATCACTGTCACTTTTGCACTGCGTGCAGTATACTGAACTCCGTTTAGGTTGATCTTCAAAAGTGCCTCGTACGAACCAATATTTTGTGGGATCCAATCAAATGTATATGTGCCTGCACCATTCAATGCCGGCCCGAGCCCATTAACAACCGTGTCTTCGCCTGCGGGCACCACTAAACGCTCTATCGACGCCGGATCGCTGCTCAGAATGTTTGCGCCGACTGTGTAGGTGAAGGTTACTCTATTACCAACATAGACGGTAGTCTCTGACGGGGCACCAACTTGCAGCTGATCTGCGGTCAACACTGACTTAGGCGCGGCCGGAGTAGTCCCGCCAGCGGATGCTCCCGCTCCGCCTCCCCCACCACCTCCTCCGCCACCACCAGAACCTCCAACTGAGCCTGAGTTAGTTTGCGTCGTGTTCGTCTTTACCTGTTTTGCAATACACAACTTAGCAACTGCGGCGCGTGTAAGTGGGCCAGCATACCCTGCTGAAACGAGACCCTGCTCACGCTGGAACTGCTGCAGGTAGCGTTGCGTGGTTGGACCAAAATAGCCAGTTACGATATCTGCGCTCGCGATACTGTAGTACGCAGAAAGAAACTTTTGCAGCTCGCTCACCTGTCCACCGAACTTAGCGTCCCGCGCCCCGCGCTGCATAGCGAGAGAAAGCTTAGGGCAGTAATTAGTCGCGGCCTCAGCAGGTATTGCAGAGACGAACAGAATAATAATGGCGATAGATAGTACAGCTTTATTCATACACTACATAAAGAGTAGCACCAAATAAACACTTGCCAGCGACATTTAGTGTTCTTGGGACACACAACAAACATCCTCAAGCTTGCTTTCCCTCTGTGAACTGTTACAGTAGTGGCGTGGCATTCAACTTCGCCGAACTTCTGAACATCCCGCCAATAAAAAACATCGAGCAAAAACGGCTGCTTGAAGATATTGAGGCACTTACTGAACGTGATCGTTCTGATGCCGAATATTTTAGGACTATGTTGTACCGTGCTGTCTTCTATTGCGACATCAGTATTTTAGAAATAGCAAAGGCGTTCGTGCATACTCCAAGACGCATCAAAGCATGGATAAATGGCGAGTCTGCTCCATCAAAACTACTTCTCCCACAACTTTTTGAAAAACTGAACACGCTTATAAAACAAAAAATCATGCGGTAGTGGCAGAGCAAGGAATTTGACAAAATGACAGGAAAGCGTATAATACTGTCATACTATAATTACTTATATTTATGTCTACCACACCCTCCCGAGAATTAGTTTCCACGGCTACGGAAAATAATAGTGAGGCAACGGAACAGCTTTTACGTCGCGCCCATGTTGAAAAACCCGTTATCCCAAAAATTGAAAACGTGGTTCATTTGTTTGCAAAGGCTGACAATATGAAACAAGCCGCTGCCCCCGATACATCTGACAATGGCACCTTTGAGCGAGTGCTCGAAGGAGACGACGAACCGAAGAAAGGATTCTTCACACGGATGAGTGACACTGTGATGCGAGCAGTTACTGCACACGCCTTTTACGGTGCAGCATTTTTGTTTACGTGGCTCGGGACTATCGCTGCTTTAAAGGGAGGTTCGTTTGTTGCTGGGATCTCAGCTCTAAGTGGTGGCGCCATCACTGTTGGTATGGCTACAGGACTCGTTGGCCCACTCTTGGTCCTTGCTGGATCATATGCGTTTTGGAGATTTATGGTGGGAATGGCGAAAGTTAATATGCCACA
>CAZQPW010000035.1:0-3914 GCA_964595305.1 uncultured Candidatus Saccharibacteria bacterium | reverse complement strand
CCCACCCATGTGGCCACAAGCGCAGCCAAAACTCCCTGAGATAGGCCAAGCAAAAGTCCGATGGGTGCGGCAACAAGCGCATCTCCCATCCCCATACCTTTCCCGCTCGTAGTGTATGAAATAAAGGCAAAAAATCCTCCAAGCACCACAAACCCAAGTAGTGCGTCCGTAAATGGAGCGTAACTGTTAAGCGCGAGACAAACAGCAAGCACGCGAGCCAATGCAGCAAGAGTCAGCACTACTACAAACTCGAACGGTACTAGTGTATGACGGAAGTCATAGACAGAGATTGCAAGTAAAGACGCCCAAGCGATCGCAAAAGCACAGGTCTGTACGAGATCAAGAACCGTTTCGGGCAGCATCACGAGATAGGTGATCACAAACAAAGCGGCGGTACCGGCTTCAACGAGTGGATACTGTATTGAGAGCCTTGACTCACAATACCTGCATCGCCCGCCAAGAAACACATAGGAAAGAATTGGGACTAGGTCTGTGGATGACAGCTGGTGGTTACATGCCATGCAGTGAGAACGGCTATTTCTCCGCTCACGATAGCCGGTGCGGATTATAGCAACGTTACAGTAACTCCCAATGATGAGGCCAAAGATTGCAAAAAAGATTGCGTTGAAAGTATAGAGAGTAAAAATGATGTCCACAATAATTAGTATTGCATGAAAAATCCCGCTCCTACCAAGTAGGAGCGGGATTTACCGTCATGCTATTGCGGGCAACTTGATGACCCCGTTGTGCCAGTGATCTGTGCCCAATCTACTTCCACAGCAGTTCCCTTTGAGTCAACACACCATCCTCTAGCGACGTTCGACTTCAGTTTAACTGCGACCGCCCACATTGTAGCTGGGTCGGGAGCTACGGTGTCCGTAACACACTGCGCACTAGAAGTTGCGGTGTCGCTTGCACGCTTGGCCGCGTCGATCTGGCTCGCAATGTTAGCAGTACTAAAGATCGTTCCGTCGTTAGTTGTTGGACAATCTGCCCACGTATCTGGTGTAGCCGAGAAACCTGTGAGGTAGTTCCCGTTATCATTATAGATAATCTCAGACTGAGGACGTACGTTACCAAGGTTACCCTTGATGGCGCCATCACCACCCTTATCACGCGCACTGTTAAGCGACGCAAGTACGATAGCCGAGAGCACTCCAATGATAGCAATTACGACAAGGAGCTCGATGAGAGTAAAACCTCTGTTAGCTCTCGTCATGAACTAGTTGCAAACACCACCGGTTACTGCTGCGTTTGAGCCAGCTTGAGTAGCCGCTGAGAGCGAAACCTGCTTAGAAGCGCCCGTGCTGTCTACGCACCAGGCAAGAGTATTAGTAGACTTAAGTGGGACAACGATTGCCCATGCAGTACCACCAACAGTTGCTGCACATGAACTAAACGCTGTGCCTGCCGAAGAAGTTGCTGCTGCAATTGCTGCGCGGATGTTTGACTGGTTGAAGATACTACCTGCAGTTGCGTAATGAGTTGAGCACTCTGCAGCTGCAAGTACTGCTGGTGCAGTGCCTGAGCAAGAGCCTGCTGATGCATATGACGAGTAACATCCTGTTGAGTCGTTCTGGATCTCAGCTTGAGCGCGAACGTTAGAGAGGTTTGATTTGATAGAAGCGTCTGCACCCTTTGAGCGCGCCGTGTTGAGCGACGCAAGCACGATTGACGAGAGTACGCCAATGATCGCGATGACCACGAGAAGCTCGATGAGGGTAAAGCCGCGGACTGAATAATTTTTCATACTATTTATGTACTTTCTATTATAATTAAATAAATCCCTTTTTTATTGGACTACTTCATTGTACCCCCTCTCTACACGAGCCCCTTAAAGCGCGTGTGGATATCGGCTTAGTTGATGCCTGTTGCCACGCCGTAAATCGGGATCAAAACCGATGCAAGAAGGACACCAACGCCAAGGCCAAGCGAAACGATCATAAATGGCTCGATAAGGTCAACAAGCGTGTCAACCATGTTAGAGACTTCTCGGTTATAAAAGTTCGCGATGGTCTTCAAAATAGCGCCCATTTCGCCGGTTTCTTCGCCAATTCGAACCATTGCGGTCATCATACCGGGGATCTCTTTGTGGTTACCAAAAGCTTGAGAGACTGAACCCCCGCCCTTAACGGCGACAGACACATCTCGCATAATCGACGAATATACTGGAGACTCAACGACGTCAGCGGTAATTTCTGCTGCCTGGACTACACTAATGCCAGAGGCAAGCATGGTTGACATGTTGTCACTGATACGAGAAAGGTACAACTTGCGGTAGAGCTCGCCCACGACTGGGATCCCCAACTGGAAGCGTGAGACTGCGTCTTGTCCTGCGGGAGTTTTGGAGTACCGAAAGAGCAAAAAGCCCCCCACCACCATCATGATAAGAAGAAGAATTCCGTAATCAATGAGAAAGTTGCTGAGCGCAATAACAACTTGGGTATACAGCGGAATTGGTTGGTTGGAGTCAATAAGGATCTGGGAGATTTTTGGAATCACCACCGTCATCATGAGCGCCATCACGACAAAGAAAGTGGTTATAACAAACGCCGGGTAAATAAGGGCGTTTTTAGCTTTCGTAACGATTTCATAACTGCGGTCTATATAGTCCGCAAGATAAACGAATGTTTCATCCAACTTGCCTGACTCTTCACCGGAACGAACCATGTTCGTGTAAAACGGCGTGAACACCCGAGGATGTTTTGCAAGCGCCTTACTTATCGTCGAGCCCCCTTGAATATCGTCTGCTACTTCGGTTAAGATTTTGCGGAGGTTTTTATTTTCAGATTCACCAGAAAGTAGCCGAAACACTCGCAGTGCAGAGACTTGCGCCTCAAAGAGCGTCGCAATCTGACGCGAAACCAAAACAACGTCACGTGCGGGCACGCCATCGGAAAGCTGGAAGCCATCAAAGATCGATTTGCCCTCGACAGGAGCCTCGTCAACTGATGAAACAACGAGCCCTCTGCGCTGCAAGCCTGATATAGCGGCATCACGGCTTACCGCGTCGATGGCGCCAGTCGTTGTAGTTCCTCGGGAGTCAACTGCTTTGTAATTAAAAAGCATAGATTATACGAGTCGCAAGAACGACTTAGGATTAAGTGAGCGGGTTACTGCTACTTCGGGGGTAACATCACCTCTTCGTACTAGTTCGGCAAGACTTCGGTTCATATCGATCATGCCTGACTCTGAGCTAGTTTCAATAACCGTGTTTATTTCGTGTGTGCGCTTCTCTCGAATTAGGTTCGCAACCGCATCGTTGTTGATCAATAGTTCATATGCAGGTATAAGCCCGCCTTGAACCCTAGGGAGTAGACGTTGACTGAAAATTCCTGCGAGCGACGAAGAGAGCTGAATACGAATCTGGTCTTGCTGCGCAGAAGGAAAAGTGTCAATGATACGGTCAATAGTTTGCGCTGCGTTGTTGGTATGAAGAGTTGAAAAGACAAGGTGCCCTGTTTCAGCAGCAGTAACTGCTGCCGACATAGTCTCGGGTCCACGCATTTCACCAACCATAATTACGTTTACATCTTCACGGAAGGCAGCGATGAGCGCATCTTGGAACGAGTGAGTATCGATCTTAACTTCACGTTGGTTGATCACCGAAGATTTTGACTCGAATGTGTATTCTACCGGGTCTTCAATGGTTACAATATGCTCCGTACGCGTAAGATTTATGCGCTCAACCATCGACGCAAGAGTCGTAGACTTCCCTTGCCCTACCGGACCCACTACGAGGAAGAATCCCTGCTTCATTTGGGTGAATGTCTCAAGAATCGGAGGAAGCGAGAGGTCGTTGAAAGATTTGATATCTCGCGGGATAAGACGCATTGCTATCGAGATTGTCCCTTGTTGTACAAATGCGTTGCACCTCAAGCGTGCTTTCCCCGCGAAATCATAACTAAAATCTA
>CAZQPW010000034.1:0-4075 GCA_964595305.1 uncultured Candidatus Saccharibacteria bacterium | reverse complement strand
CACTCGAATACAACAACTTTAAAGACTTTGTAACCAGCAACACGGTTAATACCACTGTTACGAAGAATTGCGGCTACTCACACCCAGCGTGTACGATGAACATATCTCCGACCTCTGGTCCAGTTGGTTCGCCTGCAACGCTTACATGGAGCTCGGTAAATGTCGACACGGCAGTTATTGATCAGGGAATTGGCGCATCACCTACCTCAGGCTCAAAAACAATCACGATCAACGCAACGACAACCTACACAGGCACATTCTCAGGACCAAACGGCACTGTACTTTGTAATGCAACTGTAACGCCGACAATTACATACAATCCAGTTCCATCGTGCGCGCTCACCGCGTCTAACTCACAGATCAAAACGGGCGAGTCTATTACGCTCACATGGTCGAGCTCTAACGTAACGAGCGGCGACATTACATCGGTAGGTGCTGTAACTCCAGTTTCTGGTGGTACAACACAAACGCTATTCCCGTCCGCTGATACAACGTACGTCGGAACATTCACCGGCCCATACGGAACCACAACGTGTACTCAGTTTGTTAAGGTGACGACAGGATCAGGTGGATGCCAAGGCTTTTGTGGTGGCGGTGGCTACAATCAGCCGAACGTTGTTCTTTTCTCAAAACCAGTCGACGCACCACTTGCTTTCGTTTCTCTCACACAGGTTCCGTATACCGGTTTCGAAGCAGGAAGAACGCTTACGCTCGTATTCTGGGGTGCAGTTGCAATGCTTGCAGCAGGCATTACGTACACGCTCATGGGTAACGGTGGCACGCCATTCCTCATTGGGATGACCTATTCACTTATTTCAGGATCTAGCGCACGTCGCAGATATACTGAGTACGGCTTGCCAGAACATGCCCCACACACCGTGTATACATCAAGTTTCGTTGAGCCAATAGCACCTGCTGCACCTGCATCAGCGCCGTCGGTAATATATGCTCCAGCGGCAACAGTAGCAACGCCATATGCAAACCCAGTAAACACGAACAATGTAAGCGGCATTCCAGACATTCGCGACGTATTTGAGTCGCGTGCGGCAGGAGCTGGCGTGCTCATGAGCCCAGAGGCGCTCGACCGCGCTGCTAATCTTCCTGGCGACAGAGCAGCACAGCTTCAAGCGTTTGGTGAGATTCTAAACAAGGCAGTTGCAACACAGCCGCGTGAAGACGGGTGGATCCTAATTTCGAGCGACATCTTCGATGTGCTCGCTGGTAAAGATGTGCCAGCAGTAGCTGAAGTAGAGCCAGTGCCAACCACACCGTCAGTTGCAGAAATTCTCGCATCAGTTCCAGAGCCTGTTTCAGTAGCCGAGAAAGCCTCTCCTTCAGTAGTAACTTCGCTTGCGGCAAGTGTACTCTCAGGAAATCGTGAAGCTGCCTATCAAACGGTGCGCCTATTGGAAGCTGATAAGGTTTCAGTTGCGCGCACGATGACCGAACTTGCAACTACACTCAATGAGCTCGTCAAAGCTCGTTCGGTCGGTAAGCAGCATGAATTAAGTGCTGCGGCTGCAGAGCTTTCGGATGAAACCATTGCGAACATTACAGAACTCTTCATCCACGGCATCGACCTTTCGTACTCAAACCCATTTACTGGTCTTAAGCTCGCAATCGCGCAAGCATTTGAAGCGAGGGGATAAAAGTAATGCGAAAGTTAGAGAAAAAAATTGTTGACGAATGCAAACATGCAGAGGTCGCAGAGATGCGCACGCTTTTGAACGAACAGTTAGATAGACTAAAAAAACTAAAGCCTGACGAAGTTGGTGAAACTGAACACGTAATTTATGCCCGCTCGCGTAGACACGCTTTTCGTGCCGATACCGCAGCAAGGCTTTACAAGAAAGAGGGGTGGAAAGAGCTAGCATCAATCAAAAGACTCGTAGCAAAAGCAGGTATGGAAGCCGTACTTAGTCTCAGCGACGACTGGATGAAGCTTACTCTAGTAATACGAAAGCCAAGAGACT
This sequence comes from uncultured Candidatus Saccharibacteria bacterium, assembly GCA_964595305.1. Taxonomy (GTDB): domain Bacteria; phylum Patescibacteriota; class Minisyncoccia; order Phycocordibacterales; family Phycocordibacteraceae; genus Phycocordibacter. Next base: position 2,102 of record CAZQPW010000034.1, on the reverse strand, counting down.
AGAAATTATTTACGCTCCGCAACTTCTGTTTTTAGCTTTTGGAGAGCGTCCGCAATAGATAGTGCACCTTCTGATGCAGTACGATTTTCGAGAGTAATGGTGCCGGCTTCAACTTCCTTGTCTCCTATCACCATGAGGTAGGGGACCTTTTCCTGCTTTGCGGCACGGATTTTCTTGCCCAGACTTTCATTAGCGTCATCAAGCTCTGCACGAAGGCCTGCTTCTTTAAGCTGTGTTAACACTTTTTGTGCATACTCATTGTGCTTTTCAGAAACGGGCAACACTTTTACTTGAACCGGCGAGAGCCACAGAGGGAACGCACCTGCATATCTTTCAATAAGAAATGCCATGATCCGCTCGATCGCACCAATAGACGAACGGTGAACAACAAAGGCACGTTTGTGAGATCCGTCGCCGGCAATATATGTAAGGTCAAAACGGTCTGGCATGCAGAAGTCGTATTGCACAGTAAACGCTGTATCTTCCTTGCCGTTGACATTCTTCATCTGAATGTCTATCTTTGGTCCATAAAAGGCTGCTTCGTCTCGCGCTTCAACAAACGGTTTGCCTCGTTTCTGCATTAATGAACGCAGAAGGCTTTCACTTTTCTCCCACGCGGCATCATTTTTGTAGTATTTTTCAGTGTTTGAGCGGTCACCTAAAGACAGTCTATATTTATAGTCCTCGCCTTGTGTAAGTCCGAAAGTAGTGCACATGTATTCGATGAGTTCGAGAGCCTTCTCAACCTCGTCTACTGCTTGTTCCTCGCTCGAACATATGATGTGTGCATCTGCGAGACAAAAAGTGCGTACGCGCTGTAACCCCATAAGCTCTCCTGATTGTTCGTAACGGTAAAGCTGTGCAAGTTCAGCAATTCGCATTGGAAGTTCGCGGTAGCTGTGTGGTCGCGAAAGGTACATTTGAAAATGATGCGGGCAGGTCATCGGACGGAGCATAAATTGGTCTTCGTCTATCTGAATTGGTGCGTACATCGAATCTTTATAGTGCGGGTAGTGACCGCTTTTTTGGTATAGCTCGAGACGAGCAAGATCGGGAGTTGCTACATGTAAGTAGTCACGTTTCGTTTCTTCCTCAATTACAAACCGCTCCAACTCTCGCTTTATAATTGCCCCTTTAGGCAAAAACATAGGGAGTCCTTTGCCTACCACAGGGTCTAGATAAAAGAGCTCAAGTTCTGGGCCTAGTTTTTTATGGTCTCGTTCTTCCATGCCACCAGTGTATCACTTTTGGTGGGTCTTTTAAATATCTATATAATTAGAGCATGTTGCGTCCATATGCCGAGCGACGAGATGTAAATTGGGAGTTACGCAGGGCAGTTTCAGATCTTTCCTACGGTCGGTGGCTCGCAAGGAGGGGAGCGACGCACGCACATTGTCCGCACGAGTGTGAGCATCCACAGCCATATATTTATAAAGGTGTATTAGTGTGCGGCGTTTGTCACCTTCATCGAGGAGTGATTTCTAAAATGGAGCCATGCGTACCCGGAGTATGCGCTGATGCACAATAGTCAGCTAAGTATCTTAGCGGTGTCGACGATGAACGAGCTTTCGTTATTGCGTCGACTTACTTTCCCCTTAAATAAAATGATGGTGCTTGCGTTAAGTTTATCTTTATATGTACTGAATACGCGAGGGAAGACGACGCACTCAATTGACGCTTCTTTGTCAGCGAGTTTTACAAATGCCATGCGCTCACCCTTTTTGGTGACGAGCGCTCGGATTTCTTCGATCATTCCGCCAATAACGGCTGGGTAACCTTCGCGTGTTTCTGCTACTGCTCGTGCTATTGAGCGGGGGTATTTTTCAAAAGTTTCTTTGAACCGGTCCATTGGGTGACCTGAGACGTAGATGCCGAGCAGGTCTTTCTCCCATGCAAGTTTGTCAGTCTGTGATGTCGTCTCGTTGGGAAGCGTTATTTCCGGAGTTGATGCAGCGACTGCAAAGAGCGCGCCTTGGTCTTTTGCCGCGTTCACTTTGTCGCTGTCTTGAAATTGTGCGAACGATTCAACGGTGGCAAGCATCGCGGCGCGCTCGCCGAAGCGGTCGAGCGCGCCGCTCTTTATGAGTGCCTCCCAGCCTTTT
>CAZQPW010000033.1:0-4221 GCA_964595305.1 uncultured Candidatus Saccharibacteria bacterium | reverse complement strand
AAAATTGGGCGCTCCACATACAATATATATGGAATTTGATCTCAAAACACTGAACCTCGTAATCCAGCAGCTCGCCGACGAGCGTGGTATCCCTCGTGAAAAAATGATCGACGCAGTCGAAATTGCGCTCGCTACAGCGTACAAGCGCGAGTTTGGAAAACGCGACCAAGTGGTGCGCGCAACGTTCAGCCCACAAACTGGTGATGTGGACTTTGAACAAGTGAAGACGGTCGTCGACGAAACGAATGTGCGCATGGACGCAGACGAACCGCACGCGCCAGAAGACGAACGCCCACTCTTTAACGAAGAAAGACACATGCTCCTTCCTGACGCACTACGCATCAAGCGCGGTGCAGTTGTTGGTGATGAAATTACATTCCCACTTGAAAAGCATACTGACTTCGGGCGCATCGCAGCACAAACCGCAAAGCAACAGATCATGCTTAAAATCCGCGAGGCAGAGCGCGCATCTGTCGTCACTGAGTTTGGTGGCAAAGAAGGAGACATCGTCTCAGGAGTCGTACAAAGAACTGAGCGCGGAAACTTGTATATCGACTTAGGTCGCGCAACCGGTGTCATGCCTTTTCACGAGCAAATTCCTGGCGAACGATTCCGCCCCGGCGAGCGCGTGCGCGCATACCTCTTTTCTGTTGAAGAGGGCGCACGTGGCGTATACTTGCGCCTCTCACGCTCACATCCTAAATTCCTTGAGAAACTTTTTGAGATGGAGGTGCCAGAGTTGAGTAGCGGCACAGTTAAAATCCGCGCACTCGCACGTGAAGCTGGCGCGCGAAGCAAGGTGGCAGTAGAGACCACTGACCAGCGCATTGACCCAGTGGGGACGCTCGTCGGTCAACGCGGTGTACGCGTTAACACGGTGATGAGTGAGCTCGGCGGTGAGCGCATTGACATCATTGAGTATTCAGGAAACGAAGCACAATTTATTGAAGACGCCCTCTCCCCAGCCTCAGTCCTTTCCGTAACGCTCGACGAAGAGTCGCACCGCGCAGCGGTTGAGGTCACAAGCGACCAGCAGTCACTCGCGATCGGCCGCGGAGGTCAAAATGTTCGCCTCGCTGCAAAGTTAACTGGCTGGGCGATCGACATCAAGGCAGTGGGAGGCTCTCCAACTAACGAAGGCCAGCCAGCAGAAACAGCACTAGAAACGAAGGAGGAAATTGCTGAGGAAGCAGCACAAGAAGAGATGATTGCGGAAACCCCAGCGGCTGAGAATGCAGGCGACAAGGAAGAAATGGAGTAAAATAAAAAAATAACACACAAACGTATGGCATCAATGTACGATATCGGACCAGGAACTCCAGAAAAAATTAATGTGATCGTCGAGATCCCACAGGGATCGTCGAATAAATACGAGTACGACACCGAAACGGGCCTCATCAAGCTTGATCGTGCGAACTACGGACCGACTGCGTATCCAGTTAATTACGGATTCATCCCGGGCACACTCGGCGAAGATGGTGATGCCTACGATGTGCTCCTTCTTTCAACCAACCCAATTCACCCGGGGATACTCGTTGAGGCGCGCCCAGTTGCGCTAATGAAAATGACGGACGATGGAGACATTGACGACAAGCTCGTGTGTGTACCAGTTGCCGACCGCCGCTGGGAAGACGTGCAAGACTTAGCCGACCTCAACAAGCACACACTTAAAGAGATCAAAGTATTCTTTGAGACGATCAAACTTTTGAAGCCAAAACCTGCAGAGGTCACAGTGCACGGCTTTGAAAACAAGGACGCTGCAGTAGCGGCGTTTCAAAAGTCGATTAAGAACTAGCGCTATACTTAACGCATGACTCAGAACGAAAAGCGTTCGCCGCTAGGACCAACGCTTGCGATACTCATTATATTAGTGACCATGCTCGTAAGCAGCATCTCGTATTTACTCTATTTGATAGAGCACAGGGCTGAAAACCGCAGCGCTTTTATTACCAACACTTCTGTAGTAGGATAGCCAAATGGATACTAAAATTGAAACGCGCGAGCCGGGACAGCGCGTCATTACCGGCAGCATTGCCGCTGCACAAATCGAAAAAGAGTTCCCGAAGGCGCTCGACGAACTCGTGAAGAGCATCGAGCTCCCAGGTTTTCGTAAAGGAAAAGCACCGACCGACATAGTGCTTAAGGAGGTAGGAAATTCTTCTGTTTGGAGTGCGTCTGCTGAAACTTTGATTAAGGAAGAGCTCCCTGCTCTGCTTAAAAAGCACGCACTGCTCCCTATCGTTGCGCCAAACGTACACCTTGTCGCTCCCGAACACGGTAAAGATGTTTCGTTTGAAATTTTTATTACCATCGCACCTACAGTCGACATTAAAGATCCGGCCTCAATTGCTTCCGCGGGACTAAAAGAGGTTCAGGCAGTCGACCGCGAAAAGGAAGAGGCCCAAGCAAAAAAAGAGCTCACGACTCAAGTATTCGCAATGCTTGGGAAACAAGTTGAAGGCGAACCGCAGCTTGGCACCCTTACAAACGAAGAGGTCCAAAAGATCGGGTTTGAAAACGCGGCTGCGCTTGGAGTATTTCTTGAAAGTGAGGCTGTACGCGCCGTCGACAACTTTGAAAACCAGCGCAAACGCGGAGGTGTTGCCGAAGCGCTCATCACTAAAGCAACTGCGGAAATACCACGAATCATAATCGCAGACGAAGTTCGAGCAATGCTCGAAACTATGAAAGCAGACATAGCACGCCAAGGTGCCACATGGGCACAGTACCTAAGCGTGAGGAAAGTCAATGAGGAGCAGATAATTAAAGAACTTGAGCCATCTGCAACCAAGCGCATTACGCTCGACTTGATATTTGCAAAAATTGCAAACGAAAAGAAATTGCAACCGCTCGATGAGGAAGTGCACCGAATGGCGCATGCGCTAGAAGCGCAAGGAACTCCTAGTGACCGCGCACACCAATACGCTGCCGAAGTATCTGTCCGTGAGCAAGTATGGAAAGAGCTCGGCCTCCCTACCCAGTCACTTGTTGCACCAAACTCTTCTCAAAGCGAAGAGCCTCATGACCACTTACACGAAAGCGCAGACACGCCTACGCAGCAATAAACTCATCAACAATTTTTGACGCGTCCTGTGCAGACGCTTCATGGTAGCGATCAGTGCGCTCAAAGTTTGCAAATTTGTTCGGCTTACTTTACAAAACACTTTGCAAATGTAATTAAAATAGTGTACTCTCGAACAAATGGAACCGGAAACATTTAAGTTCACGCTCTGGCAACCGGTTGAACGCACCGTCTTTCCCTGCCTTAGGCTCAAAAAGATTATTGCAGAAATAGCAAGTGACCTACGGCCGAACGCAACTAGGAAAGGAGTGCCCACGGAACTCCTTCTCGACGTGGATATCACGCGCGACACCGGAAAGCGCGAGACAGTCGTAAAACATTGGGATTTTTATAGAGACACGACATATAACAAACCTCGCATTCAAGACAGCTCAGGTGTCGGTCCCACCATCTTCCTCCCTTGCGAGCGGATCATTCGCGCAGACGAAACAGTGCTCGAAAGTATCAAAAAGCTATTCAGGATTTAGTTTTTCTCCGCATGTATTCGACAAAATCTTCCGGAGGGACTTGAGTTAGTTTGACCTGCTCATCACGGATAACCTTTGCACCAGCGGCTCCCCACTTTTCATGCATCGAGCGTACGAGCGGCAGCCACTCGTGCAACTCTACATCAGTTGGTCCCTTGTGACGTTTTTCCATGTAAAAATTATACACTAGCCCTATACTTTTGCCACTTTTTTGCTATCTCTACAGCATGCGCAATAAACACATCCCTAATTGGCGACTGCAGCTCTAGCGGCGTCCTAACCTCATATGCTGTCGATTCCCACTCGGTAACTAGTCCGTCTCGAGTAAACTTGCCTGCAGCAACTATGTTTTCATTATAGTATGTATCGCCAACTTTTGTACTAATATCAATATGATGCTCCACTTGTTGTGCACGGAGCAAAAGACTGTCTCCTATTTTCATGACGATAAACTTGCCCCACGCATCGGTGCGGTTCTTTCGCCAGTCAATAAATTCAAATTTGATTTTTCCATCCATATGCTATTTAGATTTTATCGAACTCGACATCATACAAAGGTGGCTCTGGCCAACTAGTAGTTGTGACCTGTGTCTTGCAGGTTGAGCACTCCCAAGTGTGCCTCGTCTCGTCATCACTCTGAACCTCTTCCCATTTGTGAGGAGTGTGCACACC
>CAZQPW010000032.1:0-4414 GCA_964595305.1 uncultured Candidatus Saccharibacteria bacterium | reverse complement strand
CCAAGGGTTTGGCTGTTCGCCAATTAAAGTGGTACGCGAGCTGGGTTCAAACCGTTGGGGAGTTGAAAAGAAAGATACTTCGGTATCAATCAATTTGACTTCCCTACGGTTTGAATCCCGAGGTTCGACACAAATATAGAAATATAGTTCGACTGAGATCAATTAAGCAAAAAGTAAGTAGAAAGAAATTCGACACAACTCACGGCGGCCATACATAGGAATATGTACGGACCACCGCAACTAATTTCGGTAAAACCCCACTCCTAACGGAAGGGCAATACCGAGGGAACCACTATGTGGGCCCGTAGAGACTGAACGTTGCGCACCGAGAACCGGTGAAGTTACAGTCCAATACAGCTTAGTAATAAGCAACAAGTATGCGTGAGACAGGTTGGTCTCCTATCTACTGCAGGCGTGGATTCTTGAGGAGAGTTGTCCTTAGTACGAGAGGACCGGGATGAACTGACCTCTGGTCTATCGGCTGTCGCGCCCGCGGCACGTCGAGTAGCTATGTCGGGAACGAATAACCGCTGAAAGCATCTAAGCGGGAAGTCGCCTCCAAGATTAGGAATCAATAAGGACCCTGAGAGATGATCAGGTTGATAGGTACTAGGTGTACATGCAGTAATGCATTGAGCCGAGGTATACTAATTATCCAATCTTCTAAGGGGAAGTTTAAAAATCATTGCGAAAATCAGTGTTTTAATTTTTGATGTACGTATTTTTTCTGAGCGCACGCACCTTGAGTGCTGTGTCTTGGTGGTTTGGCAAGAGGGTCACACCTGTTCCCATTCCGAACACAGCAGTTAAGCCTCTTAGCGGCGATGATACTCCATCAGGGGGAAAGTAGCTGACCGCCAGGACAGAGCACTCAAGAAAGCCCGACCAATGGTCGGGCTTTTTGTTTGGTACCATAATGGTAATGAACATAATCAAAGCAGTTGTGGCAGGGCTTCTCGGGTTGATATATGTCGGAGGGCTGGTTTGGTTTTTTGTGACGAGCGCTGCAACGTCGCCAGGTTCGATAATAGCCAGCACGCTCGTTGCTGTTGTTGCGAGTATGGTGGTTTTCGGTTTTCTTTTTGGTTTTGAGCCGGTACGGCTTATGCGCGCAGGGAAGCAGCGAGAGTCGCTGGTGTTTACTCTTGTAGCGTCAACTGTTTTGCTAGCCGGAGTTTTCCTTGGGCTGTACATTTTCTTGTCGAGGTTGGGAGCGGTTTGACAGGAGTTTGCACCAAGTGTAGTATTCTCGAATGAGGAATGGAATTAGAGTTAGTAGAAGTGGCATGCTCGTGCTTCGCGGTGGCAAACCAGCTGAGCACAACGCCAGAGCATCGCACGAGCAGGTGCTTGCAGCAGTTAAGCTGGTCCTAGAGCGAGGACGTGCAAAAATTTCTCGAGGGAATATCCGTGTTTCAAATCCTGATTTTGATGAAGTGAGTCTTAAGGAAATAGAGTATATTGCAAACTACGCGGGGGCAGAGGTTGACCCAAGCGTGACCCCACGGAAGTATCTTTAGTGATACGATAGGTGTATGAACTGGGCTCGGCAACGACAGCTTGCATATGCACTGGTAGTGCTAGGTGTTATCCTTGCGGTTTTGCTCTATATATATAGTGTGCACATATACGAAGCTCCATCTTGTTCAGATACTATACAGAATCAGGGGGAGGAAGGTCGAGACTGCGGTGGCCCGTGCTCGCTATTGTGTGCCGCACCGCACACTGAAGTTTTGTGGGCGCGCGTAGTTAAAGTTTCTGACGGTGTCTATCATGCGGTTGGGAAAATCCAGAATTCTCTCCTCGATGCACGCGGTACGGAGGTGATGTATCACTTTTCGGTATACGATGAAAAAAACTTGCTCATAGCAACGCGAGACGGCTCGCTTACGCTTGAACCAGGTGAGGTTCGCGCAGTATTTGAGCCAGCACTGTTAACGGGAAAACAGATCCCCCAGCGTGCATTTCTAGAGGTTGAAGACTCGGGCACGTGGACACACAGCACGAGCTCGCCGAACCGAAGTATATCTATATTGAGTCAAGGGGCCTTCGACGAAGCTAAGCGCTCGCTCGATGTGGTAGTTGAAAACACGACCACTAGGCAAGTAAAAAATGTTGTTGTGACAGCACTTCTTTTTGACTCACAAGACATAATCATCAATGCATCGCAGACGCGTATTCAAATGGTTGGGCCGCGAGAAGTACGCACCCTTACTTTTACTTGGCCTGAAGTGCTCGACCGCACGGTTAGCAGAGTAGATGTTGAGGTGCATACGCTGCAATGATAGAGCGTTTTCTAGCTTCAGATTGGCTGCTGTTCGTGCCAGCGCTTCTGATTTCACTTTTCGGGCTGGTTACAATGATGGGTTTCGGCGAAGCGTCACTTTTTGCCCAAAAACAGATGCTCTGGATCATGCTCGCATCGGTATGCTTTTTCGTTTTTGCACAGTTTGATTGGCGTGTCTTGAGGCAAACGAGAGTAGCTTTGAGTATTTACTTTGTTGCCGTATTTCTGCTCGCAATTTTGTACCTTGTTGGCTCTGTATTTAATGGTGCACAAGGTTGGATCAACTTAGGTTGGTTTGCACTGCAGCCGGCTGACCCAGCAAAATTTGCGCTCATAGTCATAATTGCTAAATATTTTTCAAAGAGGCATACTATGATCGCACATTTCCAGCATATTTTAATATCCGCACTATACGCGCTTGGCATCGCACTGCTCCTCGTTTTTCAGCCTGACTTTGGTTCTGCGATTATAGTTCTTGCGGTATGGGGAGCAATGATGTTGCTCACCGGGATTCCACTGCGCTACATAGCAATTCTTGGCGGAGTTGGAGTAATTGCGCTAACTCTTTTTTGGAATTTTGGTTTTGCAGAGTATCAGCGTGCACGTGTACTCACGTTTCTTAACCCACTCGCCGACATTCACGGCAGCGGCTATAACGCATATCAATCATTAATCGCTGTAGGGTCTGCTGGGTTATTCGGGAAGGGAGTTGGCTATGGTACGCAATCTCGACTTGAGTTTTTACCGCAGCATGAAACTGATTTTATTTTTGCGTCATTTGTAGAGGAGTGGGGGTTCGTGGGGGCAGTGATGTTACTCTCACTGCTGTTAGTTATAGTTATCCGACTCATTGATAACGCACGCAGAGGCGCTACCAACTTTGAATCCCTTTTTTGTCTTGGCGTAGCAATGCTGATTCTCATTCACACCTTCGTTCATGTTGGAGGCAACATAGGTCTATTGCCGGTTACCGGAACTACGCTTCCATTTATGAGTTACGGCGGTTCGCACCTCCTTGTGCTTTACTCGATGCTTGGGATTGTAAGCGCTATGCGTTCCTATGAGCGAAAGTTGCGTTTCCCCGACCGCACAGAAATTGTAGGGACCCTCTAATTACGCGAACAAAAACCCAGTTTTTTCGTTGCCAAATTTTTTTTCTAGCTCGTTGATATTTGGGATCGACCGATAGTTATCCAGAGTGTTTATTCGACGGTCAGGAGCAAGAAAAGTTTTCATCTCATCAGTAACGCCACTCGGGATGAGATTCAGAAAAACAAGAAGTTGTGCAAGCTTTTTGTAGCGACTTGCATCGCCACCTTCAAATAGATCTTCGTACGAGATAGAATAGTGTGGTATATCATTTCCTACCAGAAAGTCGCGATAGTGGGCTGTTTCATCAAATAGGTACTCAAGTTGTTCCCCCACTGCAGTTGAAGACAGGGGGGCAAGAACAATGTTTTGCTTATCAGAGTTTCGCTTTTCCTCTGATGTCCAGATTTTGTTTTGTTCTGCAATCAATGAAGACACTACACTTTTGAGTAGATTTTTCCGAAACAGAAATATAGTTTGATATTCGGCGCTTTTTAACATATATTCATTTAGTTCCGGGGCAAGTTGGTATGAGAGATGCTTAAATCCGTTGCACTTTTTGTGAATTTCGTTAAGCATCTCGACCAAGCTTTCTTTATCATGAACGCTCTTTAAATAATTAATATTATTCGGACCCCAATTTTCCCTATCGCTATTAAATGGTTCATGCATCAAATTCACATCGGGGTGGGTGTTTAATGCCTTAAGTAGTGAGGTGCTGCCGCTCCTTGGGTGAGCAAAAAGTAGTATTTTAAGTTTTTGATTCATATACTTCAATTGTTTCTTGCATCATTCGTTCGAATGAAAAGCTGGTTCTGACACGCTCGTTGAGGGCGCTACCAAGCTTGTTGCGTAGCTCGGGTGAGTCGACGAGCGCTTGGAGGGCTTTTGCGAGCGTATCTTTGTCGCCAGGAGGGACGAGTATCCCGCTCACTCCATCCTCAATTATTTCTGGAATTCCGCCTGCGCGAGACGCAACGACGGGGAGGCTACTAAGCCCTGCCTCAAGGAGTACATAGCCGAGCCCTTCTGCAAGAG
>CAZQPW010000031.1:0-5346 GCA_964595305.1 uncultured Candidatus Saccharibacteria bacterium | reverse complement strand
TTTAAAACACCTAGTCAGAATGTCAACGCTGGCGTAAAACAACTCCATCATTTATGATTGGAGTACTACTAAAAGCGTAACTACCATGCCTCAAATCCAAACAGAACCTGAGTCAGCAGCACGAATCCGCGTCGTCGGTATCGGCGGTTCTGGAAAAAATGCGGTCAATCACATGGTCGCATCGAAAATGAAAGGAGTGGATTTTATTTCCATCAACACTGACGCCCAAGACTTACAGCAGTCGCTTGCGCGCACCAAAATTCATATAGGGAAAAATATCACACGCGGACTTGGGGCTGGGATGAATCCGTCGATTGGAAAGCGCGCGGCAGAAGAAACTCTTTCTGAAGTGCAAGATACGCTGCGTGGTTCAGACATGGTGTTCATTGCAGGAGGAATGGGTGGCGGTACCGGCACTGGCGCTGCGCCGATTATTGCAAAGGTCGCAAAGGAATCTGGAGCACTCACCGTCGCCGTTGTAACGAAACCATTTTCATTCGAAGGTCAACAGCGCATGCGACTTGCGGAGCAAGGCCTCGAAGAGTTGCGTAAAGAAGTCGACGCGCTCATTGTAATTCCGAACGACCGCTTACTGGCGGTAGTCGACAGAGATACTACCGTTAAATCAGCATTCTCGATGTGCGACGAAGTTTTGCGTCAAGCCGTTGAGGGTGTATCAGACCTGATCACGACACCGGGCAATATCAACCTCGACTTCGCCGACATTAAAGCTGTTATGGAAGATGCTGGCTCTGCGCTCATGGGCGTAGGAATCGCGATCGGCGACAAGCGCGCGGAAGACGCCGCAAGAGCTGCGATCAACTCTCCTCTGCTCGACATATCTATTGAAGGTGCGCGCGGTGTCCTCCTTTCAATCGCTGGCGGTGAAGATTTGGGACTCCTAGAGGTACAAACTGCGGCACACATCGTTACTGAGTCTATCGACAAAAATGCCAAGGTTATATTTGGAACGTCGAAAGATGAGCGACTTAAGAAGGGAGAGATACGCGTTACCGTAATTGCAACTGGCTTCCCAGAGAACCACGAACAGGTACGTTCGCCACTCTTCCCTATGCCTCCTAAGCGAGAGCCTACTGGAAGTATTTTGCCAAGCTTTGTGACCGGACGCTCAGAAGCGGCAATGCCTCAACCTCCCGCGCCACAGCGCGACACCGCTGACGATCGAGGGGCAACCTCAGCAGTAGGTAGAATTTACAACAGCATCCTCCCAAAACGAGACGACGAACCGGACTTCATGGACGAAGAGGACGTCCCGCCGCTCACCATTGAGAGAAATAAGACTGAGCGCGAAGAAACAAAGCCAGTTGCAGACGAGGACGACGATTGGGGTGCTGTGCCTGCGTTTTTGAAACGCACTAAGAAGTAATGCGGTACAATAGTTAGATGAATGACCTCATAATTATTGGCGGGGGGCCGGCGGCGTGCGCGGCAGGCGTATACGCCGCACGCAAACTCCTGAAGACTGTCTTGATTACCGAAAACTTTGGTGGTCAGTCGGCTGTTTCGGTCGACATCCAAAACTGGATAGGCACACCACATATCAGCGGCGCCGATTTAGCAAAGAATTTGGAGGCGCACGTTCGAGAGTATGCAGGCGAAGTGCTTTCCATCGAGGCGGGGCTGCGGGTTGCTAAACTAGAAAAAATTGCCGGTGGCTTTGAAGTAACGCGAACTGACGAGACCAAGTTTCAAGCAAAAGCAGTGCTGATCGCAAGCGGTGGCGACAGGCGACGATTGGCTGTACCGGGCGCAAATGAGTTTGAGCACAAGGGGCTAACCTACTGCGCGTCGTGTGATGGGCCACTCTTTTCAGGCCAGGACGTAGTGGTGGTTGGTGGAGGCAACGCGGGCTTTGAAACTGCTGCGCAGCTTCTGGCGTACTGCAAAACGGTCACCCTCCTCCAGTCACGCAATGAGTTTGTTGCTGACCCATCGACCGTTGCTGCAGTTACTAAGCACCCAAACATGAAAGCGCTTACCGGAGTAAAAATCAAAGAGGTGCATGGCAACAAATTTGTGACAGGTATTACTTTTGAAAAAGACGGCGCAGACCAAACGCTCAATGTGGCAGGAATTTTCGTTGAAATAGGTCTGATGCCCTCTACAGGCTACGCAAATGGTGTAGTGGAGCTTGACCCAGTGGGTCGAGTTGTGGTCGACCCAAGCAACGGTAGGACCAATACTGCAGGTATCTGGGCAGCGGGCGACTGCACCACTCTTCCCTACCACCAAAACAACATCGCCGCAGGCGACGCGGTCCGCGCGCTTGAAGATATTTATCTATCGCTCCGAGCATAATAACAGTATTACTTATATAAATTTCTCTTCGCCAGGCAGTGGATCTGCGCGAGCGTATACCAGGTGCCAGAGTGTATTGAGGCCAATAAATCGCCTAATGCCCTCAGCAGTTGCCCCAGAGCACACGACATTATCTACGAGATACACTTTGCGCTCACCAAAGTCAGCGCTGCTTGTACCAGGCTTGAACATAAGGCTGCCACGCTGCACCTCGGCCGAATTGCCATGCATGTTCTTGTGACGAAGGGCGTAACTACTCTCAAGTGGGCTTCGGCGCGTTAGTACATCGAGTGTCGTCACACCTTTAGCATGCCTTGCAATTGCTTCTGCCAGTAACAAGTTAGATTTAGTAGTGCCCTTACTTGATGGCACTGGCACCAACACCACCTCTAGTGGATTCTCGATACACTCCGCCATTTTTACAGCTGCAGTTTCAATAGCTACCACATCTTCGACTTTTAAAGCTTTTGCAATGCTCCGGACCTGGAGTTCCTCAACTGTATTCGGCCGGCCAATCCTCCGCTCTGAACGTTCGTAGTGCTCAGCTGAAAGGACGTTAATTGGCATACTTATTCATTTTCTAAACTCATCCAGATGTACCGGCACGCAACGGTGCGGTATGGGTGCCAATCTATTGCGAGCTGTTTCATTTTTTCTGGTGACGGTACTGTGCGTAAATTAAAAAGCTTTTGCATACCTTTCTGAATACCTAGATCACCAGTTGGCAACACGTCGAGCCTGTGGAGCGTAAACATGAGAAACATGTCTGCGGTCCACACGCCAACACCTTTGACTGCAATTAAATGTGCGCGCACCTCATCGTCTGACATCGTATGAAACTTTTTAGGTGAAACCGTACCATTACTGAACTTCATCGCGAGGTCTTTTAGGTATGAAATCTTTTGTTTAGAAAGCCCAACTGAGCGTAACTCTTCAGCCTCAGATTTCAAAACTGCTGCTGGCGTTAGCTTTTTGTATAGTGCACGAAACCGTGCATAGATCGTAGCAGCCGCTTTCACTGAAAGCTGCTGCCCAACAATTGCACGACACAAAGCCTCGAACGGATCTCGCCCCTCTTCAAATGCTGGTGCATCAAACCTTTTAACGAGCAGCCGTAATTTCGGATGCCTACTTAAGTGAGCTTTAGCTTTAGTTAAAACCCTTTTCACTCCATTACTGCTGCGATGAGGTCAAAGTATGGTCTGTCGTGCGGCTGCTCATCCTCACGATGCTCTGCACGCCTTTCATTAAAACACTTTGCGCACCAGTTGCGACCAAACCTGCGTCTGAGGTCTCGTGCCCCCTGAATCTGCTTCTTGCAGCCGTCATAGCAAGTCAAGGTGCGCCCATGCTTTTTAGCTTCATCAAAATATTGCTGGTTAATTCCGAGAAAATACCTGCGCTGCTTATGTGCGGGGAGCTTCAAGAGCTCGGTCATGTCAGTAAACGCGGAACCAAGAAATCCTCCCTCCTTAATAAGGCCTCTGAATTGTTTTGGAATTCGTTCAGCTGGCGTACGTTGCGAAAAACGAGCTGTCGGCGCATGTTTGAAATGCTCTGGTTGCATACACCCAACCTATCACGCAGAGAGGCTAAAATCAATGCGGAGAGGGAGAGATTCGGCTACAGAAATTTTCGCTACCCGCTCAAATTTCCGCAGCCCGGTCTCAAGGCATCCCCGCCTGCTGTCGGGGCCCCAGCCTTTCGCTTCGAATCTCTTCCTTACTCTCGACGCCAGTTTTCACCAAGACATGCTTGGTTCAAACTGCCGTGGCGGAGAGGGAGAGATTCGAACTCTCGAAGAGGTTTCCCCCTTGCTGGTTTTCGAAACCAGTGCTTTCGACCACTCAGCCACCTCTCCGTGGGAACCTTTCGAATGGACGCTTTAAATTCTAGCATTTTAGCCAAAAAAATGCTATAGTTTTTCTACGGCCTCATCGTCTAACGGTTAGGACAGCGCCCTTTCACGGCGTAAATCGGGGTTCGATTCCCCGTGAGGTCACACTAATTAAATCCGAGACGCTCTAAGTTTATCCGAGCGAGGCGTTGGCGACCTTTTATAGTCCCGAGTGCCTGGCCAGACCTTGCGGCAATTTCTGCATGGGGGACCTCAAGAGCTAAGTCTTTGACCGCCTCTTGCTGGACATTAGGCAGCTTTTTGATTGCTTCTATAGTTTGGGAAAGATATGTAGCATCCACTTGATTGGGCAACTGTGAAGTAGAAAGTGGCGGCACTGCTGTTCTCCGAACTGCCTTTGAGCTTCTATATTCGTCCGTGCGAATATTTTTAGCAATATGTGATACCCAGGTCGAAACTGAAGAAAGTTTTTCGTCAAAACTGTTTCTTGCTTGCCACGCGCGCAATGCAGCACTTTGAGCCAAGTCTTCTGCGGTATGACACCCTCGAGTTAGCTTGTTGCAAAATGCGAGAACTTTCGGGTATGCACTTTCAAGTGCACGAGAAAATTGCTTGTCCCTTTCAGACATTTTTCAATTCTAACACAATTTTAGAAATTAACAACTATCTATCCTTGAGCATCATTTTGCGGAGCAAGTCTTTGCGGAGACTCCAAAACTCATTAATTTCGTCTTGCGTAAGGTTTGGAAGCTTTTCGCCAGAGCGGAGCACCTCCCTACCACCAGCCTTTTCTAACAGCTCAGAATACCGAACTAGCTTCTGCTCTTTATTTCGGCCGAGTAGATCGCCTTCTTTATGCATAATTTAATTATCTACTGTGTCAGGAAAGTTAGTCTTGAGCGAGGTGCGAAAATTGACATCATCCACTGGCGGAACAACCGTGTCAGTAGTACCCTTCTTTTCAGACGCTCTCACTGGCATAAACCTTGTGCGCAGCTCATTAAGACGGTGCTCTGCTTGAGCCTTGCTGTTTTTATCCTTAAGTAACGCTTTTCTTTCTTTTTTCGATAGTGCCATATGTTCAAAACTTACCACACTAACCAACTTATATCAAGTGGGCGGTAGAGGACTCGAACCTCTGACCCTGTCTACGTCAAAGACATGCTCTA
>CAZQPW010000030.1:0-5609 GCA_964595305.1 uncultured Candidatus Saccharibacteria bacterium | reverse complement strand
CCCCCCCCCCCCCCCCCCCCCCCCCCCCCCCACCCCCCCCCCCCCCCCCCCCCGCCCCCCCCCCCCCCCCCCCCCCCGGGGGGGCGGCGGTTGGTATTAGTACGTGAGTGGTATTATTGGCCGATGATGCTGGTGAGAATCCTTGTGAAGTCAGACGTTACACCACGCCGCGCCTTCTTTTTTGGTGTGTGCTAACACACCGAACCAAATTACATTTTTATCATTGACATTATTTAACTTAAGCTTTTTGTTATGTCTATTGAAAACATATTATGTAACTTTGACTATCCTGAGACATGGAAACCCTGGCCTCGATGTGACTGTCCAGTCGTAGACGGAGCCAAGGTACACTCTAAGTCGTGTCGTCGACCCAGATAGTTTTGAGCTTAAACAAAACCCCCTAACGGGGGGTTTTGTCATTTTATCGTTGTACACGTTTTGTCTCGGGGCCAGAGCCAATTTATCGTGCAAACTCGACCGCACGGAGTTTGCGGATGACGCGGAAGGCAACATGTTGTCCACCAGTCACACAGGACCTCATGCTGCGCGCATCTCTTTTAAAATTAACTTGCCAACCGTTTCAAGTGCTTTTTCTTCGCTAACCTCTTTGATCAATTTTCTATATAGTGAGGCATATTCGCGTGGCAGCTCACTCGGCAAATCTGCTGACTTTGCCTTTCTCGTCGCCTCCGCATTCCTCTCACGGAACGCAGGGTCTTTCCAGTTTTCTCTCACCGCCTCCGCCTGCCTCTCACGGAACGCCGGGTCTTGCCAACGCTCTTTGAGCTCTGCTCTCACCGCCTCCGCCTGCCTCTCACGGAACGCAGGGTCTTGCCAACGCCTTTTCAATGACTCTTTCCGTTTTGCAAGGCCCTCAGGACTAAGAGTATACTTGCGTTTTTGCTTTGGTTTTTCAGCCCCACCTTCCATCGACTGACTTTATAATATTTTCAGCTACCTCGCAAACTCGATCGCACGGAGTTCGCGGATGACGTTGACCTTAATCTCACCAGGATATTTGAGCTCGTTTTCGACGCGGAGCGCAACGTTTCGCGCAAGCTCGCGCGCCTGCAAGTCGCTCATCTCTTCTGGTTTCACGAAGATGCGCAGCTCGCGCCCTGCTTGGATGGCATACGCCTTCTCAACTCCTGTGAAGCTGGTCGCAATACCCTCGAGCTCAGTGAGCCTCTTGATGTAATTCTCGACTGAGTCGCGGCGTGCACCAGGCCTGCCGCCACTTATCGCGTCGGCAACTTGTACGATGTACGACTCAGGAGTTTCATACGGATACTCCTCATGGTGCGCCTGCATCGCTTGGATGATGCGCTTGTCGACACCAAACTTTTCAAGGATGCGCCTGCCAATCTCAACATGCGTACCTTGTACCGCGTGGTCCACTGCTTTGCCGATGTCGTGGAAGAGCGCACCAGCTTTTGCTACCTTAACGTCTGCGCCAAGCTCAGCCGCCATCACGCCAGCGATGTGCGCCATTTCTACCGAGTGGTACAAAACGTTTTGACCGTATGATGTACGGAAGTGTAAGCGGCCTAGGATCGCAACAAGTTTTGGATCAAAGCCAGTCAGGCCCACCTCAAAGAGCGCTTGCTCAGCCTTCTCTTTCATTACACGGGTTACGTCGCCCTTAACCTTCTCAACGACCTCTTCAATTTTTACTGGTTGGATACGCTGGTCGACTATCAAATGCTCAAGTGCGATGCGGGCAACTTGCCTACGGATAGGATCGAAGCAGGAAATCACGATCATCCCGGGCTGTTCGTCGAGGAGTACGTCGACGCCCGTTGCGCGTTCAAACGCACGGATGTTTCGCCCCTCTTTACCAATTATCTTTCCTTTGATCTCGTCGTTTGGTAGTGGGACGTTGGTGGTTAAGATGTCTGTTTGCACCGCGTTGCCTAAGCGGTGGATAGATGTGGCAAGAATGTCTTTAGCTTTTTGCTCCAAGCGTTCCTTTCCGTCGATCTCGAGTTTTTGGATGCGCACCATCATGTCGTCCTCGTGCTCGCGCTCCACTTTCGATATAAGTTGCTTAACCGCCTCTTCCTCGGTTAACTTAGCCACTGCTTCAACAGCGGCCTCGCGCTCTTTAACTAGCGCATCTGCCTTAACTTTGATAGCCTTTACCTCCTCGATCTGTGCCTTTACACGCTCGACCTCCTTGTCTAGGTCTTGTTGGCGTTTGTCGAGGTACTGCTCCTTATCGCCAAGCCTTTTGTCTTTATCAATCGTTGCTGCCTCGCGCTCTTTAAGTTGCTCGCGAGCGTCTGCTTCGAGTTTTTCAACTTTCTTTTCAGCTTCTGCAAGAACGGACTTCGCTTCCTCGCGGGCTTTGAGTAATATTTCTTTTGTTGCAAGCTCAACGGAACCTTTTTGACTTAGACCAACGAGCCAGCGGAGCGCGTAGCCCGCTGCGATTCCTCCTGCGCCAGTTGCTCCGAGGAGTGCTAATAGTGTAAATGTTGACATACGTGACAATGCACGCACGTACCTTCGGGCAGTAAAAAACTACGCTTCTCGAGCGCTCACTGCGTTCGCCGTATGGAAATCGTTATCAGAGAATTGTTTCGAGTAAAGCACTGTAGTTTCTTGGTGTACCAAAAGCGGTGCGGGCGAAATTAATCGTTCAATAAATTGGGTACACTAACAGTATAACAGGGGGGATAGACAACTTGCAAACTTTGGTGGATAGCAGTATAATCACCTCGACGAACAGTATGAGCTTTGAACATAAATCACTGGGTAACCCAAGAAATACTATCGACAGTCCACGCATACGGCCGGGCACTTTCGAGTTTATCCAAGATCCCAATAATGCAAAGCTTATTGCAGCCCTCGTTGAAGAGAGGCTAAGAACAGGCAGAGTAGACCACTTTGAAGTGCTCTACAGGCTCCCTGTTGCAGCGGAATAGCAAATTTTATGAACTCGCGCGAAATCATCAAAAACAGACTCGACGCAGCGGTTCACAACGAAGTAAGGGTAGTCATATCTGCCGGTAAAGAGCACCACTACGGCGTCCCAATTATCATTGACGGGGAAATACACGTGCGCCCAGCAACAGGCGGCAAACCAGTTCGAGTTCCTGAAGAGCAAATTACGCACATCGGGTAACTATTTCTTCGGGGCAAAATAATTAGTCTTCTTAACCACTTTTTCAGTAGTGACCGTAACTGCAACCTTCGGGTGTCCTTTGCGGACGCGGCGCATCTTTTTAGTCTCGCGTAGAATTAAGTCTGCAAAGAATTTACCCACCTCATCATTGAGCTCGAGCATGCTTTGCTGGTACCCTTCGCTGATTTTTGTCATGCATTCTTGTTATTAACGGCTCTTATACACCTCGTCGATGATGCCGTACTTCTTCGCTTCGTCGGCGGTCATCCAGTAGTCGCGCTCTGCGTCCTTCTCGACTTCCTGCACAGACTTGCCAGTATTTTTCGCTAAAATTTTGTTCAACGTCTCTTTCGTGCGGAGGATGTGCTTTGCGGCGATCGCTATGTCGGTAGCTTGGCCTTCGGTGCCGCCCATCACTTGGTGGATCATTACCTCAGCGTTCGGTAGGATGTAGCGCTTACCTTTTTGCCCTGCAGAAAGTATGACTGCTCCCATTGAAGCTGCCATACCGACGCACACAGTTGAAACTGGCGGTTTGATATGGTTCATGGTGTCCAAGATCGCCATGCCTGCGGTGACTGATCCGCCCGGGCTGTTGATATAGATCGAAATATCTTTTTTTGGATCTTCGGCTTCTAGGAAGAGTAGCTGTGCAACAATCAGGTTTGCCATGTCGTCGTGCACGTGGCCACTGAGGAAGATGATGCGCTCCTTAAGAAGGCGCGAGTAGATGTCGTATGCGCGCTCGCCGAGCGGTGACTTTTCGATAACCATCGGTACGAGCATGTTGTTAGTAGGTGGCGTGTGTTTCATACCTACAGTATAGTCGATCTGGCATGCGGATTCAAGAATCAGCACGCGTTTGTTTTGCGAGCTGCGCTGTGTACCATGCGATGAGGTGGTTGGTCGAGAGCATGCCAAGTCTTTTCACAGCATTGTGGAGCATTACATTTACTGTTCCACGAATTATTCCCATTTCTTCTGCGGCGATACGTTTTGAACCGCGCTCAACTAAAGTTTTCAGAAGATTTCGTTCGCTAGCACGTAGGAGTGCAAGTTTGGGGTGTACATGAGACGATTTTTTTATAGACGCATTCTCAACGGCATCATTGATATATCCCACGACGAGGCCGGTCGTGGTTGCAGCACCAAATTTTTTACGTGCACGCTGTAGATGTTTGATAACCACGCGGTCAGCTACATTTTGTTTCTTGCCTATATCGCTTGAGCGCTTACATTTAATACTGTCTACTATGCATTCGCGCTGCCTGGGAGTTAATTTTTCGATGAGTGACATGTGCGCATATTACGCCTTTGTACGAGAGTGGTCAATCACACCGTGTTAAGGGACCGAGACTATTGATTTCATGGACGTTAATGAGATTACGCTTTGCGCTCCGCAACACATTTGGCTCTATTAACAAAAGCGGTTATCGCGAGCTTACGTTTGATAAACTGCAGCAAATGTTGCAATACTAGCTGCCTGGTTGCTCAATAGGCACAAACTGTATGCGAGCAAAAGGGAGTGCGCGGTTATGCTCCGGTGAAAATTTATAGTCCACGGCTACCTCACCGATAGTATGGCCTTCAGGTATTGGTCTAAGGAATACTGGGTTCCCTATTGTCTCCAATCTCTTTTTTCCATTTGAACGTTGCTTTAGGAGATGGACGAGTGCAAAGCCGCCGACCTCTTTAGAGCTTTCTATATGCAGGTCATCGCAGTCGAACAGTCGTGATTCTGCTACGATTGGCTTTGCCACTTCTGTTGCACTAGCTGCTTCTAGTCCCATCTCAATGATTTATATAGTATTACTGTTTATACTACACGAGCCGTGCCAAAAGTCACGCTCACTTGACTCGCTGTGTGTAATGGAGCATAGTGCAAGTTATGGCTGAAAAAATAAACCCGGATGAGGAGTATTTCGTTCGGCTAAAAAGTGGGCATCATATGCCAACAAAAGGTTTTATTTTACAGGAGTATCACATCAAGCCGGGCACAACCGTGTCTAAGTTTGCTGAGGCAACTTTGATTGAAGCAAGGATTGCAGCGCTCGTCGGGGAACATCAGCTAAACAAGATAGTTACTGGCGCCGGAACCCTCAGCCGTGAAGATTTTGAAAACTATAAAGACTTACTGGATGGATACCGCCTTGCTCGAAAAGGACGGCGCAAGTAATCTTTGGTATAGTTTTGATATGGATCAGACACAAAAAACTGTTTTTCAAAAAATTATTGACCGCGAGCTGCCAGCAAACATCCGCTTTGAGGATGACGAGGTAATAGTTGTAGACACCATCAAGCCCTCAGCGCCTATTCACCTTCTCATAATCCCAAAGCGACTCATCGTTTCTGCCGCGGAAATAACCGAAGCTGATGCGCCGCTCGTCGGGAAACTTTTTGCCGTTGCTGCTCAGATGGCGAAGGCGCTCAACATCAAAAATTTTAAACTCATCTTTAACGGCGGCAAATACTTACACGTGCC
>CAZQPW010000029.1:0-6037 GCA_964595305.1 uncultured Candidatus Saccharibacteria bacterium | reverse complement strand
CAGAATTCATGAACGTAGCCACTTCTGGGCTCGTGGCTAGTGCAAAACTTTTGGCCTCATGAACTACAGTGAGGCCTGTGCCTTCAAGCCGCGAGTTCAGCGCACTGTGTACCGAAACCACTTCGTCTTCCTGAACTGAGAGCACCCGTGCAATTTCTTTAGTGGTCAGATCGCCACCGTGATAAAAAAGTAGTGCAATAATTTTTTGCGGCAAGTCAGTCATATTTTGGAATTTGTGCTTCCCCCTTATAGTGTATCGTAATATCGGTAAAATGTGCACCCTGGTCGACTTCGGCAACCCCGACTTTTACTAACTCCAGCATTGCGAGAAAACTTACCACAATTTCCCGAACGTCTGCCGCACTTGCGGTAAAATCTGAAAAACTCATTGAAAGCGTTCGCTCGATTCGTGATGTGAGCCGCTCGATCATTTGGTCAAGCGTTATGGTTGCAGCCACCGTGACCTCTTCGCGCGCAAACTGTTTTGGTGCACTCTGAAGAACACGCACCAGTGCTTCTTCGATTGCGACAAGGGTCATGTCCCCAGGCACTACAAATACGGGGGTTGAATCACGAACCCCTTCTCCAATCAAAAGTGGTGGCAGGCTGCCAAATATGCCTGTTGCTGCTCTGACAGCCTGCAGTATCTTTAGGCGCTGTTCAAGGTTTTCTATATCTCCCGCCTCCTCCTCACTCAGCTCTAGGTTTGGCAACAACGCTCTAGATTTAATGAGTAGCAGCGTGGCTGCAGTGTGAATAAAATGCGCAGTTTCTTCGACCGGAATATCTGCCATGCCTTTTACGAATGTCACGAATGAGTCAGCGACCGAGGCGAGCGAAACGTCACTGATCAACAACTTCCGCTCTTCAATAAGCGTAAGGAGTGCGTCTAGTGGACCCTCAAACGTGCCGGCTCGTGCAACAAATACTGTCATATATAGTAGTGTACACTCAAGACATGTACTTGCTAACCGTAATGCCGGTTGAGCGAAAAGGCGTGCCAGAAAGCCTTTCCTTTTTTTCACGCGCATCCGTAGAGGCGGGAACCATAGTCGAGGTCCCCGTACGGTCACGCTCACTACCAGCACTGGTTACAGATGTCCAAAGTGTGTCTGATGCAAAACTCGACCTCAAGTCGCTTCCCTATCCGCTGAGAAAAGTTAAAAACCTGAGCAACACTCGAATGTTTTCGAGCTCGTTTATCCGCGCGGTCGCGCGCGTTTCAGAATACCACCTCGTTTCTCGCTCTCACACGCTAGCACAAGTAACCTTTCGTTCACTACTCAACGAGGCAGAAAAGATCGAGTCGTGCACTGAAACCAAACCTCAGGTAGGCCCAGTAGTAAAACCGAAACTATTGATAACAGAGACCGAGGAAAGAGTTACGATATATCGGACAATGGCTCGCGATGCCCTTTCAGAAAAAAAATCACTACTCATAGTGTGCCCGTCTTTAAATGAAGCGGAACAACTTTTTACTTCTCTGTCGCGGGGGATAAGTGACCACACCGCATTACTTGCAAGTACGGTACGCCCGCACGAACTGCGTGAATCTTGGAACAAAGCTGTAACTGGCGAAAAAAGAATCATCGTTGGCACGCCAGCCGCGCTTTCGTGCCCGATCGACACCTTACACACCATTGTTGTTGAGCGAGAGAGTGCACGCGCGTATCGCTCACGACACTACCCATACGTCGATACCAGAAGGTTGGCACACGCACTTGCACATGCGCACAACATTGAGTTGGTACTTAGTGACTTTCCGATGCGCACAGAAACACGAGCATTAGTTGATCGCGGTGAAGCAACTGAGAGCATACACAAGCAACTTAGACCTACGAGCTTTGCCCGGATTGAAGTTATTGATGCGGCCGCGGAGCGCAAAGAAAAAAGTAAGTCGTCGCTGTACCAACCATTCGGTGATAATTCTGCTCGGGCAATTGCTGCTGCTGCAGACGCAAACAGAAAGGCGGTGGTGTACGCTGCGCGCAAAGGAATAGGCTCATTTACGGTATGTGGAGACTGTGGCCAGGCAGTAGTTGATCCGGTGACAAAAACGCCCATGTCTCTCCATAAAACTGAGTCCGGAAACATTTTTGTTTCTTACATGACAGGCACCGTATTGCCGGCGGTAAGCTCGTGCGCAACGTGCGGCGGATGGAACCTTATAACGCTTGGCATTGGGGTCGACAAAGTGTACGACTCGCTCAAGAGGTTTGTCCCTGGTGAAAAGCTCTTTCTGCTAACTAGTGACAGTGCCAAAACACACCGTGACGCGCGAGCGATCACAGACGCCTGGAATGAAAAAGGTGGAGTGCTTGTTGGCACAGAGCGTATGCTCCCGTATATAAAAACTCCGTACGCAGTCTCTGTTGTTGCCTCAATCGACAGCACTCTTTCGTTGCCGCAGTGGAACGCAGATAGTAATGCGCTTCAAACACTTTTCGCGATTCGCGAATACACCGAAGACTTGATGCTCGTTGAAACACGAAGGCCCGACCATAACGTTATTAAAACCATTGAAAGCGGTGACATCCAAGCGTTTTACATCGAACAGATGGAGGAGCGAAGAAGGTTCCAGTATCCGCCGTACACAACGTTTATAGGGCTCACATGGCATGGAAATTTAGCTCACACGAACTCGCTGGGAGAACGAGTGAAAAAATACTTTTCTGACTACAAACTTTTCGGCCCGTTTCCCGTCGAGCAAATTGCTCACGAACACTACACCTCTCGTGCGGTACTAAAAGCGGCAGAGTGGCCTGACGCAGACCTACAAACGAAACTAGCGGCGCTCACGAGCGACGTTACGATCACCGTAGATCCTGAAGAAATTGTATAATGATCGCAAAAATGGTATAATCCTTTAATGGATGAACGAGAAATAGTAACTGAGGGCGACCCAGTTCTGAGAAAAATTGCTGTTCCTGTGCCCAAAAAACTTTTTGGCTCAAAAGAGTTGGATGAAATACTCGAACGCATGCAACATGCCTTACGAAAAGAAAAGAGTGGCGTTGCGATCGCAGCACCGCAGATCGGAGTCTCGTACCGGATCTTTTTAGTGAGAGGGTTTGCGCTTAAAAAAAATGCTCGCAATGATGCAGACAATGACGTGGCATTTATTAACCCTGTGTTCGTAAAGAAAACAAAAACACTCGTTGAAATGGACGGTGAGGGGTGCCTTTCAATACCCGGGACATTTGGCACCACCCTTCGGTCACCAAAGGTGGTACTCCGCGCATACGATGCAAAAGGTAAAAAGTTTGAGCGTAGCGGTAGCGACGGGGTTGCACATATTTTCCAACACGAAATGGACCACTTAGACGGAATTCTGTTCACTGACCACGGAACAAACCTTCACACCATTGCATGAGTAAAAAGTACGTATTCTTTGGCACACCGCGATTTGCCACTATAGTTCTAGACGCCTTAGCCGAGCGCGGAATTGTGCCAGTCCTAATTATTACCCAACCCGACGAGCCCCAAGGAAGAGGCCTCGTCGTACAACCTCCACCCGCAAAGCTCTGGGCAATCGAGCATGAGGTTCCGTACCTGCAACCAAAATCACTGCGCGTGCCGTCCGACGAACTAGATGCAATAACTAACAGCGAGTGGGACGCAGCGCTCGTAGCAGCTTATGGAAACTTGATCCCAAATGAAATGCTGGCGCTTCCAAAGCAAGGCTATCTGAATGTGCACCCTTCCCTCCTCCCGCTGTATCGCGGTGCAGCACCAATTGAAACGCAAATAATGGACGGGGTACAAACTACCGGAGTAACGATCATTGCGTTAGATAGCGAAATGGACCACGGACCAATACTTGCTCAAGCTGAAGTTACAGTAAGTGGTACACCGACTCGAACGGAACTTGAAGAGCTCCTTGCACACGAAGGCGGGCTACTTCTTGCAGATGTATTAGAAAACGAACAACTTACACCAGAACCACAAGATCACGCGCGAGCAACGTTTACACAGAAGCTAAAAAAATCTGACGGCTTAGTTACGCTTGAAGACGGCGCAGCAGCATTTCGAAAATACTGCGCGCTCGAAGGAAGCACAGGTACATACTTTTTTCATGAGCGGCGGGGGCAAAAAATCCGCGTAAAAATAAACGAGGCTGCGTTAGTAGAGGGCATATTTACCCCGATCGTGGTTACCCCGGAAGGCAAACGCCCAATGCAGTACGACGACTTTCTACGGGGCGACTAGCGCACTAGCTTCTGCGAAATAGATTTTTAATCTTGCGTGCGCCCTTACGAATTAAGTCGCGTGCTCTCCCTCGCGTGTGTTCAACTTCGTGAACACATGCATGCATAGTACTTGCCGCCGCCTCAGCACGGTGGAACCCATTTTTGTGATGCACGTTCATCGCACACGAAAACTCGCTGCCTGTGCGCGCGTTGGTGTGTGTAGTTAGTTCGATATCAAACCGTGCGCTTGCGTCCTCGCCAAGTATCTTCTCAATACGCACGAGCTTGCTATTAACGTATTCAGTAATCTCGTCTGTTAATATCGCCCCGCCGGCGACACGAAACGTTGAGTGTGCCATAGAGCCTAATTATACCTGCTTTGGAAAGGCCGCCAGATATGCAATTATTGCCTCTGACTCGTTCATTTTTTTGCCGGCGGCAGCGTCAACAAGGTACGGCACTTGCGTACTACCACTCACAGACTTAAGCTCGTCCTCAATAAGGATGTCGTTGCTAATATTTTTAATCTCACAGGGTACCGAAACGCCACGCATGGCGTCGAGCACTCTTTTCGAGAAACGACAGTGGTCTTTGACGTAAAGCGTGAGCATGTGGTTCTAATGGAAAGCGGTTCACTACTTAACGGTACCACGCTTCCGCGTGATGATACCGAGCATTAGTGAGTTAAGCATGATCATAGCAACAGAATGCAGCATGGTGGCGATGTTATAGGCCTCAAGTGAAAAGAGCGCAAGCACGTGACGCGTCACATTCATTGAATAAAGAATCGAGGTTTCGGTGCCAGGCTCCTTCCACGTCTTACGTATTGTAGGCACGAACGAAATCAGGTCAATTGCAACCACGATGATAACCGAGATGGTCGGGTCACTCGTAAGGTACCAAGGAATTAATCCAAGAAGTGCGATCGCCAAGAAGATCGTGTCCTTGGTGTTTACACCCTTAAAGCCGTATTTTAATGAAAAAAGAAAAATGATGATGGTAAAAATCTCTGAGGCTGCCGTTGGGATAACTCCCACCCCTGCCCCTTTGGACAGTTGCCCAAAAAATATTACAAGCGAAACTACTGAGCCAACGAGCCACGTGTACGGATGCGGCTTTGTCTTACCTTTCAGCGTATCTCTCAGGTACGGCACATTACCGACAATGGCAAGCAGCGCGGCAATGATTGCAATTTCTTCTTTCATAAAATAAAACTACCTCCCGCAGTTTGGGTGTCGATCTGGACACGCTGGCGAGACATGCAAACATTCCTCTCGAAGCGATGACCCCTGCCTGAATACTCTCCGTTCAAAAATAAACCCGCCCCCGATCGAGGTGTCGCAGTACTTGCAGTCAATTTTAGGACTAGAACCGCGACGCACGCGCTCTTCGACCCAGGGTTCGATCTCTCCTTTTGCATAACGCCTACTGAACGAAAGCTTGCGTGTTCTGCCGAGCTTTATCTTTTCAGAGGCGGAGCGGCCGGTAGGTTTTCGTACCTTACCTTCGTGGCCGCTAATACTCATACAAGTATGTTAGCAGCTAAAATGAAAGAAAGGGCCGCATACCTGTGTATTACATGAGGAGATAAGTATCATCTATTACGTACTTTCGGAGTATTGGTAAAAGTGACGATTTGATGTATACTTTATAAACATTCCGCGGTAAGTCTGGCTACGCCAGCCTTCCTGCCGGGCGCGACTTCGGTCATGTGAAAGCATTGCTTTCCCGCGACCCTCAATCGCTTCGGCAGTAGCATCGCTCACGCGGAATGGCGAGGAAAACTCGTTACATTCCGCGGTAGCTCAATGGTAGAGCAGCTCCCTGTTAAGGAGTTGGTTGTAGGT
>CAZQPW010000028.1:0-6508 GCA_964595305.1 uncultured Candidatus Saccharibacteria bacterium | reverse complement strand
TGTCTCGTGAGGCAATGGAAGAAACGAACATGCAGTGCATAGAGAGCGATTGGAAATATTTTGCAACCCTAAAACGCACTTCAAATGATGCCGAGGTCCACCTCTTTGCATGCACTTACTCAGGTGAAATTATGAGCACAACTGATGAGCAAGTTGCGTGGTATGCAGTAGCTCATCTTCCCGCAAACGCTATACAAAACCTAAGCTTCCTAATTCCTATGGGGATCCAAAAACTTGCTGACCCCGAATTTACATCTGCGCAAGTGCTGTATGACCATTAGTAGTACACCTTTTGCAGGCACGGGTTCTATCTTCCGGCACACAATCAGTGCACGCTAAGTAATGCCCCCGGCACTCAGGCGTAGAACAATTTACGTACTGCTCAGTTGACTCACTACAGTACGCACACTTGCCCACTATTTCCCTGTCACCACCAAAATGCATCGTGTGTCTCCCGTCAAAGGTGTAAAGGGTCCCCTTAAAACGCTTGCCGGGATACTGCTGCATAAACTCATGGATCCCACCTTCAAGCTGCAACACATCATTAAAGCCGTTCTCGAGAAGCAGCGCGGACATCTTTTCACATCGCACACCACTGGTGCACACCGTTACGACTTTCTTATTTTTTAAATGTTCGAGATTTGGGATCTTTTCTATCAAATCTCGCGAGTCGTTTATACCGGCCTCGACAGTTTTCTCAAAATACCCCGAGGCTATCTCGTAACTATTACGCATATCAATGACCGTAAAATCTTGGCCGGTTGCGAACATCTCTTCTAGCTCGCTCGGTTTAATATGTTTCCCCGTCGCTTTGGTAGGGTCCACGCTAGACGGAAAGCGAGTGCCAACTATTTCATTCCGGACCTTTACTGAAAGTCGAGGGAACGCGTTACCATCGCCATCGCTCCTCTTTATGTGAGTGTTAGAAAGCTCAGGCACGCTGGTCAACCATGCCTCAAACTGCATGATACTGCCCTTCGTACCCTCAAGCGTTGCGTTCACACCTTCAGCAGCAATCAACACTCTGCCCTTGAGGTCCAGGTTTGAACACTTCTCAGTAAAAGCATTTTTGAGCGCCTGAGGATCTTTAATCTCCACGTATTTATAAAATATAATGACCTCGAACATACGACGCATAGTACTGCACGCGAGCTACTTTTTCAATCTATCCGGAACTATATGCCCTACGAGATCCATTAGTGTCGCCCCCACACTTTGAAGGGCATGCGTGAGCGGTGCGTGCTCACCGACACCTGGAACACTGTTCACTTCAAGAAGATAGGGGCCCCTGCGTGAAAGGATGATGTCTACAGTAGCGAAGCCGCTCATGGAAAGTAGCTTATAGACTGTCCGAGCAAGCTCGGTTACTTGCGCGCGGTCTTCATTTGAAAGTGGCGCAGGTGCTCTGCGCACTATCTCGCCACTTTGTTTAGCGCTGTACGAATAAACACCAAGCGGAGTAACCTCAACTGCAGGAGTAACGTAGAGCTCCTCGCCCCTAAAACCGTCTATCACTCCAAGCGTGAGCTCCCTTCCTTTAATGTATTCCTCGACAAGAATCGAAGAGTCGAATTGGAACGCGCTAGACACAGCGGCAACTAATTCAGCATAACTACTTGCAACATTTGTACCAAGCGATGACCCGCCTGAAAGCGGCTTTACTACTACAGGCATCAACATCGACCGAAAGAGCGCGAGTACCTCGTCTTGCAAGTTGTCTGAAACTGAAAGCACGCGATAACTTGGAATTAAAATCGGATGCAATGCTAGGAGTTCTTTTGTGCGCAATTTGTTATACGTTGCAGCAGAGGCAACGGAGCGCGACCCCGTATATGGTACCTGCAGACGCTCGAGTACACGCTGCAGCGAACCATCTTCGCCGTATGCACCGTGGATCATGTTAAACACCACATCAGACTCCATAAGCGCGCGTTCCGGCGTGAGAGGGATCCCGCGATAGTGCCAGATTCCAGAGCGGTCTAGAAATATATCTTTTGTCCGAAACCCTCTTGCCTCCAGTGCCTCAAGCGTTCGCGCGCCCGAGTTAAGCGAGACATCATACTCGTGTGTGTTACCTCCTCGTACTACTGCAACAACTGGTGAGTGCATATTACATTAGTGATTTATGCTGCAAGCCTGCTATTACAAGTGCTGAAGAATTGCGGTGTATGAGCTCATCAATTCGAACGGATTCAAAGAATTCGTACTCCGTATGTGCAGTGCGTCCGTAAAACTCAAGAAATCGACTCGAGAGGTGACGCTCTTTGAGCTCATGTTCATGCTTTTCAATAAATTCTGAATATTGGTGGAAAGCATGGTCTTCGAAAAGGTAGTTCAGCTCAAACGCAACCTTTCGGTCAAACATTGATATAAACCAAACCCCCCAATAGTATACAAATGAAAACAAAAGTGGCACTAGCGTGTGCTTAAAATAGTGGATGTGGCAATGTACTGCAGCAAGTTGAGAGATAACTACCACATGCATAGTCTCATTATCTTGAGCGAGTCGTGCAAACGGCAGGATTTTCGAAAGACTAATCGCCCGTTCCTCATCTGAATAAAACCTCGTGAGAAGCGTGTATGCTACTGACTCCCAGGATTGATACGGGATGCGCGCGATTACCTCGATTGCTTTGAACTTTTCATATGTAGGCTCAGAGCCATACACTAGGTTGCCAAAACCAACCAGCACTCCGCCAAGCAAGCGGGCTGTAAACGACGGCCTAAAAGAGTCATGCTCTTTCTTGTATTCTTCTAGTGCTTTTGCGTTAGAGAGCGAATGAACGAGCTCTTCGTGCTGCGCATTTTGCATACTTATAGTATAGCAGCAGTGCGATATGCCTTCCTGTGCTTTGCGAGGGAGAATCTATGCGCCTCGCTGTTCGCGAGCAGTATGCTCATCTTGTGGGCCTCGATTATTTCCCTACGCCCTAGGATCTCTTTTGGTTTATGACGCTCATCTTTAACAACAGAAACTACAGAAACCCGCGGTGCCACCTTTCGGATCAGTTTTTCTGCGTGCGCAAAGTGGGTGGCGCCGCCGTCTATAACTATCAACTGCGGCAGCGGCCACTCCTTGTGCAGAAACCTTCGAGAGATCACCTCAGTAAGCGCCTTAAGATCGTCACCGTTGGCATCTTCAATCTTAAACAACCTATATTCGCTTTTAGCAGGCTGTGCATGTTCAACCACCACCATTGCAGCGCGTGCGGAGTTCCCTTTTAGGTGCGAGGTGTCATACGCTTCGATCCTAAAGGCCGCTGAATCGGGCTCTCGGTACTCTGCGCCTATAAGAGCGGTTTCGCGTATATGGGTCAAAGCGAAAAGTTTTTTCTTTATTACCGATGCATCTTCGAAACGAAGTGCAGCTACTGCACGCTTCATGTCTCGCTCAAGTTCACGCACGATCTGAACCTTCTTACCATCAAATAGGAGTGTGATGTGTCTAACGTCTTTCGCGTACTGCACGCTGTCTGTCGGATACACCGATATAGAACGGTTAAATGAAACCTTCCTTCTTTGTGCGCCCGACAGTGCATCTGTAATAGGAAACGGGGTGTCGTAAAACGGAAAGATACTGCGAATAATTTTCATCGCGTCGCGCAGCGCAAGTCCGTGCACGAACGGACCAAAACGCTTTTTAACAAGTCGCGCAGGAACATCTTGCGCCATAGATCTCCCTCGTACGGTTAAAATACGCGGAGTTTTTTCTTTCGTGATAATTACATATGAATAACTTTTGTCATCTTTCGCGTCGGTATTACCAACGGGCATCCATTTCTTTATCAGTCTTGCCTCGAGGAGCAATGCCTCGAGCACCGAATCGGTAGTTTGAAATGCAATACGCGTAGAATTTGCAACAGCTTCTGCAACTTTTTGAGACCGCTTTACTGGCAAAAGCGGATCGAAATAACTTTTGACTCGGGAGCGGAGATTGGTTGCTTTGCCGATATATAGAGGCACGTGCCCTTTGTAAAAAAGGTACACCCCTGACGAGTCTGGCACTTTTGAAAAATCAATATCGTCTTTATTCATGCAGAGCAGCAGGCGGAATTTCAGATTTAAGGTCACCGACCAATGCACGGTTAGGGAACCTAAAATCTAGATACGCAAATGCACTGTATGACTTGAAGGCCGGCGACGCCAACAGTGCCTCAACATCTGTTACGAGAGTGTCTGGCTCACGTTTTAAGAGAAACCAGACTTCTCCGCCAGTGCCGAAAGTTGCATATACATCAGAATCTTCGATCTCAACTTCAATGATTTTTCGTTTTGCAACAACTTCCAACTTGTCGAGCGTTGCTGCTAACTGAGGGAAGTCGTCTTTTAAAAATGTTGCACCGATCGGTGACGTTGAGGCGAGTGGACCTCGATATGTCCTGTCATAAACTGCAAACGGCTCGCTTTTTTTAAAGATAAACCCAGAATGGTCGAGCTGGTAGCAGTCGTCACCTCCTATACAAAGACGTGCTCTCACCTCCCTTTCTGTAACATAAACGGTAAGCACCTCGCCAGACTCTTCAAAACGCACACTACTCACCGTTGGACTTTCCAACATTATCGACTTGCTGATGGTTTTTTTTGGAAAAAAGTAGCGTACGTTTTGTGGGAAAATAAGCCAATGCCGCGAGAAAAGGATATGCGCAACTATTCCCTCGACCTCTGGCCGCTCTTGCCCTGCCTCGGTTTGTACGCGCACTTCTTGTAGTCGTGCATACGGAGTTTGGATACATATTAAAATTATGAGTGCAAGCCCACACATGACAGAGAGCGCAATCTGCACGCGGAAACGGCGCACGTCCTTATATTTCCTGCGAGTTGAGCGGATCATACGTTAACGAAGAGCGTCGGTACCCAAATATTTTTGCAGAACTGTCGGAACTGTAACAGAACCGTCCTCGTTTTGATAGTTTTCGATGATTGGGACTAAAAGACGTGGAAATGCGAGTGCGGTGTTATTTAATGAGTGCACAAACCTAACTGTGCCGTCGTCATCTCTGTATCGAATGTTTAATCTCCTTGTCTGGAAATCGTGGAAGTATGACGCCGAGTGTGTCTCTCTATATTTACCTTCTGATGGAACCCATGCCTCGATGTCGTACTTCTTAACCTGTCCGAGGCCAAGGTCTCCGCCACAGTTCACTACTACACGATATGGGATCTCGAGCGCTTGGAGCATTTCCTCAGCATTTTTAGTTAACTCTTCATGGTGCTGCACACTTACTTCGTGTGATGCTTCGCACAGAACCACCTGCTCAAACTTGTAGAACTCGTGTACGCGTATAAGCCCTTTTACATCCTTGCTGTGGCTCCCTGCTTCGCGGCGGAAACATGGTGAAAACGCGAGATACTTCAGTGGCAAATCTTTTTTCTCTAGAATTTCACCTTGGTGGTACCCCATCATTGCAACTTCGCCGGTGCCTGCCAGATAGTCACCATCCTGAGTTTTATACAAGTCTTCCTCGCCTTGCGGGATGTAACCGGTACCAAGAAAATTAACTCGACGAACCATCGAGGGGACTATCATCGGCGTAAACCCGCCCTTCTTCTGATAAAAGTCGAGTAAGAATTGCCATAACGCAAACTGAAGGCGAGCTGCGTCACCTTGCAAAAAATATCCGCGGAACCCGCTTACCTTTGCCCCACGCTCAAAGTCTGCCCCGTTCATCCCCGCTAGCACTTCAAGGTGGTTCTTTACTTTGAACGCAAACGTCTTTGGCTCGCCCCATGTCCTCTCTTCAAAATTTTCTGCATCAGACTCTCCCTCAGGCACTGAAATGTCTGGAATGTTAGGAACCTGCACCATAAGCGTTTGCCACTCTATAACGAGTGGTTCGAGGAGTTTTTCCTTCTTTTCCATTTCAGCTTTAAGCTCTTTCATCTCGGCGATTAGTGAGTCTCTGTCAGGTCCGTTTTGTGAGACAGACTTCGAAACCTCATTTTGCTTTGCTCGCATACTCTCTAACTCACCCATCAGCTTACGGCGCTCTTCATCCACAACGAGGAGCCGATCGAGGTCAATTTTGATGTGCTTTTTAGCAGCCCCTGCCTTTACGAGGCCAATATTCTCCCTGATGAACTTTATGTCCAACATGTGTATGATAGTAACATGAAAGCCGGACTTTGGCCTATAGAAACTCTGCTGCCTGAAGACTTTCCTCATCGCTTAAATGAGATCCCCGAACCTCCACAAAGGCTCTATGTGCGCGGAGCACTGCCGCCAAACGAACACAAAGTACTAGCGGTGGTTGGGTCAAGATCCATGACCCAGTACGGTA
The DNA here is from genome assembly GCA_964595305.1 of uncultured Candidatus Saccharibacteria bacterium. GTDB lineage: Bacteria > Patescibacteriota > Minisyncoccia > Phycocordibacterales > Phycocordibacteraceae > Phycocordibacter. The sequence goes on along the minus strand of CAZQPW010000028.1, from coordinate 230 downwards.
AAGACGCATGCGAACAGCTCATATCAGGGCTAGCTGACTACCCCGTGGTTATTGTATCCGGACTTGCAATAGGTATTGATGGGGTGGCTCACAGAGCAGCGCTTAAATATGGTTTGAAAACTATTGCACTGCCTGGCTCCGGCCTTGATGATGAGTCGCTGTACCCGCGCAGCCATGCGCCACTTGCTCATGAGATCTTACGGGCTGGGGGCGCACTACTTTCTGAATTC
>CAZQPW010000027.1:0-6538 GCA_964595305.1 uncultured Candidatus Saccharibacteria bacterium | reverse complement strand
CTGCACCGACGCATCGGGCAGCAGCTTCAGCGAGTCGATGACATCGCCGATCAGGGATACACACACGTATGGCCAATGGGGGTTTGTGAGCGTAGTGCACGCGGCCTTCAGATATGTACAAGCAGTAGGCAGTTCCACCGCGACATGAAACGGGTGTTACCCGACTATCGTATTGACGACTGTGCGGGTTCTGCATACAGCATAAAAAGTTACTCTGTTGCGACTGAGATCGGTGGCAACAGTGGACTTGCACACTTCCGCACGCAACTCGCAGCCCGAGGCATCAAACTAATCCTCGATTTTATTCCCAATCACCTAGGCCCCGACCATGACTGGCTCTACGAAGACCCTGGTTGTTTTGTAATGGGGACAAAGTCCGACCTAGCGAGGCAACCCGACCACTACCTCGAAATTGGCGGGCGTATCTTTGCCCGCGGCAAAGACCCGACCTTTCCGCCGTGGTCAGATGTCGTACAGCTCAATCCACTCTCGTCGCACTACCGCAGGCGAGCGAAGGAAACACTGCGGCACCTAACAACTATCTGCGATGGCGTGCGCTGCGATATGGCGATGCTTATGATGAGTGATATTTTTCAGCGCACCTGGCCGCAGGTTAAGCCGTCGTCTAGCGCTGAATTCTGGCACGATATTATTAAAGACGTCCGGCAGAAACGACATGATTTCATCTTTATCGCCGAAGCATACTGGGATACGCAGCGCCAGTTGCTCAAACAAGGCTTTGACGTCTGTTACGACAAAGAGTTGTTGGACGCGCTGATAAGCGAAAAGGGCCCCGGTATTGTCGGCCATCTGCGTTCTGTCAACGAAGTGCAGAGCCAGTTATTAACCTTCATCGAAAATCACGACGAAGAGCGCGCGGCACATCATTTTTCGCCTAAACAGCATATCGCTGCCATGGCCCTCGTCCTCTATTTGCCAGGACCCAGCCTCATACACGACGGACAAACGCAAGGCTATACGCAGCGTATACCAGTACACCTGCGACGAGGACCAAAAGAGGCCAACCGACGCACATTAGCCAAAGTATACCAACGTCTTGTTGAGCTACGACGCAAGCACGCTGGGTTATCGGGGCTCACGCACATAGAGCCGATTGACCGGTCAATCATCTACTTAACACGCATGTCCGAAACCAGTGTTGTACACCTCCTCATCAACTATTCGCCGACGATACGACATTTTCGTTTTTACGACCCCACAATCAACAATGTCTACGACCACATCTCCCGAACACGGCGCAATATCCAGGACAGCGCTCTCCTCCCTTGGCAGGTCATCGTGTTTGAGACACAGCGCTAACCCCTCACCTCGCTCGGGTATGCTATGCTAACTGGGTAAGGAGACCGCAATGACAAAAGATTCACACTATTTCTACACCAAGGACTACACTGCAAAATGGCCAGGCTTGACACTGCAAAAAGCCAAAGAAGTTGGCGACTCTATCGGCGTCGACTGGAGTTTGGTTGATATCGGCGAGTTTATCCAGGGCATCAAGGAAGAACAAGAACACGCTGGTATTTTAGGCGGCGAAAAAACTCGGGTTATCGATCATCTTGATTATGTCGGTTCGGGCAAAATTGCCTACGAACATTTACTCGAGCGCCCTGACTACTACACCGAGCTTGAAAAAATGGAAGAAGACGGCGACGAGAAGTTCCCTGACGATACTGCAAAGAAAGCTTGGGTCGCCGAACAACGGGCCACCAACCCTTTGCCCGCTTAACGGATCATCCAAAGGCCTGCCGCCGTCAGGGCAGGCACTGTAACATTGTCGATGCCGCGAATGCCGCTTAGCTCTGCCAGAGTGAGGACAGTAGCAAACCCTGACGAAATCAGAACCGTCACAACGGCTGCAACTGGAGTTGCGAATGCCAATGTGGGCTGCAACGCATAGATTGCCCATACAAGAATTGCCATTGAGCAGACGAAGAAAGTAATCGTCCCATGCCAGCTCTTTTTGAAGCCAAGTACCTTAAACTGTGTTCTTTTGCCATAGCGCGTCCCAACTACTGCCGCGAGTCCATCTGCGATACCAAGCTGTAGCATTGCAGCCGCAAAGATGATCTCGTTGCGCACAAAAAGGGCGAGCAACACCATGCTGACCGGAAATAGATACTCGCCAACGGTCTGCCGCGCAACGCTGTGAATAGATTTAAAAAGCAACAGCTTCGACGATATGTAACTTCCAATGAGCAGAAGCAGACCGAGTGCGACGATACTCCGCCACGTGAGCCACATTGGCAACCATGCGCCCCAAATACCTATGAGAATATGGATCACTTTTCGGGCGCGCTCGCCACTTACCCACTTATTCTCTCTCGCAACTTCAGCAAAAAAAATTGCCGACCCGACAAAAAAACAGGCAACGAAGAGTCGTAGCGCCATATCAAGCATGAATTCATTATACGTCCCGCGGCACGCGCATGCACCTATACAAAATGAGCTATCAGTGGTAGAATTGAGCCTGCCGATAATTCATCGGGGTGTAGCTCAGTTGGAGCGCCTGCGGCGAAATAATTATAGTGCGCAATTTTGCACTCTAGCCAACGGAAACCTTATTTACATCGAAGAAACCCAACTTTATTTCTTCAACAATTTTATCGGGGTGTAGCTCAGTTGGCTAGAGTGCGCGGTTTGGGACCGTGAGGTCGTAGGTTCGAGTCCTATCACCCCGACCAACTAATGAACCAGTCTCTATGGCTGGTTTTTTAGTTGGTTGGGGGTATTAGGCTCTACTTACGACCTCGCGGAGTGAGGGTGGAGGTGAGAAATGCCTGTGGCATTTCGCAAGGAAACCTTTCAGATTACAAACTCGTTTGTAGTGTGAAAGTTTCGGGGTCGCCGAAGGTGACCGAGTCCTATCACCCCAGGCCAAGTAAAGAATTGCCGTCCAGAAAGGTGGTTTATTATTGCTAAAGATACGAAGCTCTATCGGTAAATTCCGATTTTGCTCATTTGCTATCTGTTAGGGGACAGTTTTCTTTTTCCCTTTCCCCTCTCTTTCCCAGTTTTTCTAAATATGTTGATTTAGACAGCTGGTAAATCTGTTTTTTAATGGAATCTGAGAGCATCAAAAATCACTTAGTTTATTTTATTATCGTAGCTTCCATTTGCGGCGTCTATGATTGCCCCTACAAACAAATCCATAGACCTATCCATGGTCTCTTTTGTGCACCAAGCGTAGGCAGGGGCTGCCCACACATTACCATCATAAGTCTTGAAGTTGGATGCTTTAGCCTCTTCAAAGCCGTAGCCAGCTAGCCTTCCGTCTCTTACCATCTCAAGTACAGTATCGTGGTGAACCTCATTGTGCATGATGCTTACAATGTATGAACTGGGCTTGATACTTTTTAGGTGCTCAGGGGTAATCAGTTTTCTCGTCTCTTCGTTATCTGCTAGGCATGGAAATATGAAGTCAGCGGTCTTGTACAGCTCATCTAAGCTGACACTTCCATACGGAGAATCTTTGGGTGATTTGCTCCAGTAGACTACATCCATGCCTAGCGCCGCACACCGCTTCGCAATTGCATTGCCGATATTTCCTAGACCAACTATACCAGCTGTCTTGCCAACAATATTCACACCTTTATATGTTTGAAAATCACTGCCAAAGTTCAAGGGGAAGTCATTCTTAACAAGTAGTGGGAGCTTTCTAGCAAGTGAGAGCATCATCAGAATCGCCCACTCGGCAACTGACTCAGTAGAGAAATTGCGAATGTTAATAATGGCTATGTCGTGAGTATTTGCATATTCGGCATCTATCCAGCCAAATGCAGTTGAAGCGGTAACAATGGCTTTAAGATTCGGAATAACTTTGTAGGTTTCCGACTTTAGCTCCCAGTCTACATAGTCAGGGTTAAGGCAGAGTATCCTTTCCTCGACACCTTCAAAAAGTTCACTACACTCCTTCAGTGGCTTAATATCTTGCACCACTTTGAGATTATTACCAAGTGGCTCTAGTAATTTCTTATGTTCGCTGGTTAGTAGGCTGTCCCACAAAGGGTCAAATACAAATACTTTCATTACAATATTATCTCACTCGAATGCTCAGAACACTAGGTGACAATCGGTTCCTGGCATAATTTCTTCAAGTTTCGATACACTAACCTGTGATTCCAGTCTTAGTGGAGATTTTTGTTGATTAGCTTTGATGTATTCAAACGGTTCAAGACGAGTCCGTAGTGGGCGACCATTTAATGACAGGCTTTATGGCTGGTTTTTTAGTTGGTTAGGGTTTTAGACTCCACTTACGACCTTGCGGAGTGAGGGTGGCGGTCGAGAACGAGTTGTATTGTCGGAGCTATTGACTAAGTCTTTTTATCATTTTCTAATCGCATGAGATCTGCTATACTTATGGGATGAAGTACGCGTCTATCTTCTTCACGATTTTGTTTATCTGGCTTGCGGTCATCATTATGGCGATCACCCGCAAAAGCGCCAGTGAAGTGTTTCAGCTGTATCTTGCGGTAACAGCGTGCTCAATTGTCTTGTTTCTGATCGGCTTTGCGAAGAAATAGTCATGGATAAGAAAACGATTAACGCGGTTAAGCGTTACCGTACCGCCCGGCTGGCGAAACTAATAGGCCAAGCGTACCTCCTCCACCGCAAGAAGAAGACGACGGAAATAGCAACACTGATCTGTGATGAGTTTGTGGCGCTTGGCGGTGTCTATTTGAAGTTTCTACAGGGAGTGCTGCTGCGATCAAAAATGATGCGTATGTGGCAGAGCCCGGACAAACTGCGCATATTTGAAAATATTGAATCGGAGCCGATGGACATTGGTGCGGTGTTGCATACCGAACTCGGACCCAACGTATCTCGTATCGCGCGGGTTCAGCCGCAGCCCTTTGCGGCTGGCACATTTGGGCAAGTTTACTACGGCGAACTGCACGACGGTCGGCCGATTATTATTAAAGTACTGCGGCCAATGATACGAGAAACACTTCGCTACGACCTCCGTCTTCTCCGCACATTTATGCAGCGCTTTTACTTAAAGTTCACAACAAAAAATATGGACACCGATTCGCGCCAAGCCCTCAAAGACTTCACCGACGCGACCATGAACGAAACAAACTACCGAGCCGAAGTAGCCTTCGCCAAAGAGTTGTACGAGTACTACAAAGATAACCGCGAGCTTTATATACCGGAAACATTTGCTGAGCTCTGCACCGACAATATTATTGTGCAGGAATACGTCAGCGGCATCTCGGTCGCACAACTCATAAAACTCAAAGAACAAGGTGTTGAGCCAGCGCGCTATGTAAAAGAGCAGATTGGATCTGACTTAGAAAAACAGATGGAGCTGCTTGGCTATGAACTACTGCGCGGTGCATTTGATTTTGAGCATATTCAGGGCGATCCGCATCCGGGGAACATTCGTCTTTTGCCCAATAACCATGTTGGGTTGATTGACTTTGGCATTAGCGCGAATGCGCCCAACGATAAAGCATCCTTTTTTGCTCTGATTGAAGCCTACAACGGACTGTTCCTTGGAACCCAGGGTGTGGCTGACTTATTCGATAAGACACTGCGCTTTTTTGTCAAAGACTTGTATCGGTCGCTCATGACAATCTCTAAGTACTTGGGTGATGCTGCCGAAAAGGCACTCCCAAAACAAATTGGGATTATTGCCGAGCGCTCCTTTGAAAGAGTAACGGGCAAAACGGTTGTCCAGATGGAGGATGGCAAAGAAGACTTAGCTCTCGTCGAGGCAAACAAGATATTTAACGAGGGTAATCGCTTCGGACTCGTCATGAGATTCGACGATACACAGGTGATGCGCGCCGCGCAGAGCTACATGACACTGCTGTTTTCGCTCGGGCTTTACAAAACAGTGCTGCCTCGCATCACTACGCGGCTGATCGGGTACGTGACAAAGAAATACCCCCACATCGCCGACGAAGAACCGAGCGTACCAATTGGCGACGCGATTGAGGAAGTCGCTTCATGGCTTGAACGAGTCGCCGAGAAAGATCCGAAATTATTTAGAGAATTATCAAACAAGATAAAAACCAAGACTGATGGTATAATAAGTACTGGAGAAAAAAATGGTTAAAGAATTTATTTTATTCATCAAATACCCCTACACCGCCGGCGTCATTGCGACAATGTGGCTCGGCAGTGCCGCTCTGATGGGCATCCATCAGGACCTGCCATTTGTCCGCATTGTTACTATCAATATGGTTGTGAGTGTCTTGCTGGCCGCTTTCGGGTTCCGCGGCAAGAAAGAAATTTAGCTTTTAGCCCCCGTCAGGCTGTGGGCCTTTCGAGTACAACTTCCGATATGCTCTTCGCCTTCGCCCTTCCTTCGTTGTCCACCCGATATTCAACAACCGAGCCAAATAGCATCTCAAGATGTACCATTTCCTCGTCGGGCACGCTGTCGATATATTTCATAAGAGCGCGTAGCGAGTTGCCGTGCGCCACTATCAAGATGTCTTGACCGCGGCGAAGTTCGGGCATAATTTTTTCCAGATAGAACGGTACGACTCGTTCGTAGACCATTTTTAGCGTTTCA
>CAZQPW010000026.1:0-7207 GCA_964595305.1 uncultured Candidatus Saccharibacteria bacterium | reverse complement strand
AAGGTTGGCGAACGAGAGTCGCGCGGGCTTTCGGAGTCTAACAAGATTTTAAGAAAGCGTCTCATGTGGCTCGGCAGTGCATTTGTCGCCGCAGGTACTGGTGCATTTATTTTTTATATAGCGGGTATTCCAGTTCTTGCCGGTATACTTGCGGGTACAGTTGGGGCGGGGGTCGCAAAAGGACTCGGGCAACTGATTGCTATGGGATCGCTCGGACTTCTGCCAGTCGGCGCATTTTTTGTGGCACTGCGACAAGCACTATCTCTTGGAAATGAAATCACCCAACTCAAGAATAGCTGATTAATTTGTCGTCTACATTTATGCACGAAAAGGTAAAAGAGTTTTTGCATTACGAAGGTTCACACGGTCCCATTGTGCGCGTTAGCTCTATCGAAGAGCTCTCAAGTACTATTCGCTCCATGAAAGATGGCGCGGCGCTGCTCTCCAACCCTCTATCTCAATATGATCAAGATGCATGTAGTTATTTGGCAAAAAACAGGAAACTAATAAAAGGTGCTGGTTGGAGAATGAAGCTACCCGCTATTGCTTGGGTAGCTGAGGGTCATGGGGGAGACAAAACGTCTTGGGATGAAGAGGTTAAGAAGAGGTGTTTAGTTGAGTCACGCTCTAAACTAACGCCAGAGCAATATGCAAAGCTTGAGCACGCTGTTCACGTATTATGCCGAGAGGTGCAGTCGCTCGCCAGCGCCGTTCCCGGGTATACCTTACGGAAGGTTAACTTGGTTGCATATTCTCCACGCTTCTTCCAAGATAAGGATGCATTTCATTCAGACAATTACGAAGTTGATTTGGACTCGGAACTACTTGAAGACGAGTTTCTGAAGGATAAGCGTCGCACATATGAAGAGGTACGTATATTAAGAACCTGTGTCGGAAACTCGACTGAATTTTTGATTAAAGATCCTTCAGGCAAAAATCAAACAGTTTCTGCTGGCCCCGGTGGCACGGCGGCGCAAAGGTTGCCAAGTTATATAGTTCATCGAAGACCAACGGTTAATGTAAACGAGCAGAGGTTGGTTCTTGATCTCATTTTTTCTCCAACAGTTAAGCAGTAGGCCAATTCAGGGTGACTTGAGGTTCAGAAGGGCAGGTCTGCAGACTAAACGAGCTTCTCGACAGGAATCGTTGGGCTTGAGTGTGTAGTGTGCACGCCAGTTTTTTTGTCGACGACTACGAAGCGTGGGTTTTCGGTATCATCAAAAATATTTTTGATCTGCTTTCGGCCTAAGATCCCTTTTTCTCTCCCCGCGGTTGCGAGCGCAAGTACGTGATGCTGGCGTGGGGTTAAGACCGTACGCGCTTTTGCTTTTGCTCTACCTACGTCGTAGCCGTTTTGCCTGATCTGCATTAAATCGTGGCTCGTGCCGCCGCGCCCGAAGGCTGCGGGCGCGGCGGCAGCGACAGCATTAAACTCGTCCATCTTCACGTAGCCAGCGTACCCCTCCTCGTAGTTTGGGATTAAAGAAAGTTCTTCAACGCCTGTTCCTGTGGCAAGTGCCGCGGCTGCGTGCTCAGCCTCATGGAGAGCCGTGTCGTCCAAATCATCTTCGCGTTTCATAGCGCGCGGGGTCATGTGATACACCACATGGTTAGTAGTTTCTTGCCTAGGGGCGTTGTTTAGCTTGCGTAGTTTCTCAGCAGCAACAGTTTCCATAATCCTATAGTACCTACCATTGCGCGTATTGGTTACGGCTGATATAGTGTTGCCATGTCTTCAGAAAAGCCGAGCAATGTTATCCGTCCCCAATTTGGTAAGTCGCGCCCAGTCGGGCAGGAAGCGCAGCAGGAGCAGGCAGTACCAATCAGTGAACCAGAAGCACAGCTTAAAAATAGTTTCGGCGAACCAAGTCTAGACGAAAAGTATTTTACTTCTAATGAAGCGCTCGCATTTGAGATAATATTGCAGCTCGCTCAGTTCGATAGCTTTATCCGTTCGCTCCGCGGGTACGTTCAAAAGGACTCAAACGTTGCGCTTCGCAGGCAATCGTTGAAAGATTTTTCGCTCGAGTCGCTAGTTAGGTCAGTGAGGGCAAGTGGCGAGAATGATTGGAAACTAAAACCATCGTACTATCGCGCAGTGTTTGAGGAAGTTTCGAGTCGAATCAGCGCGTTGCGGGAAAAGAACAGCAAAGGGTCGACGAGGCATGTAGGGTTCGAACACGTCTCTCCTTCTGTTCGCGAAGACTGCGTGTACGTACTACTCAACAAGGAAACAGTACGCCATGCTACACAAGTGAAGTCGGAGCGGGCAACGAATTTCGTCTTTGATGAGCTCAAGGGTTTTGTTTTTAACGAAAATGACATTAACCTCAGGCGTGAGGGCCTCAAACAACACAGAGCAGAAGATTTAGTTAAGATTATGAACGCAAGCGAAAAACAAGAGTGGGCAGCACACCCGCACTTTTATGGCGCAGTAATTCTCGAACTCGATCAGCGACTAAAGGAAGTATTTAAGATAATAGAGAGTGTTGAGAAAAAATAAATTACTCCAAATGTATTTTTGAGGTGGCTGCAGTTGCGCGGGCAAGGAGGGTAGGGTGCTTTTTGAGTTCAGGATCTTTTGCTACCACCGCGTATGCCTCAGTGCGCGCCGCCTCAACCAGCTTCAAATTCCTGAGCGCCTCCATGCCGATGTCACTCAGGCCTGACTGTGAGCGGCCGTAGAGCTCGCCCGCGCCACGGAGCTCGAGGTCGCGCTCTGCTAGTTCGAAGCCGTTTTTCGCGCTCGCAATAGCTTTGAGTCGAGCGTTTTCTCCCGAGCTTGCCTTGTCTACCATTAAGAAACAGTACGACTGGAAGCTCGAGCGCATCACGCGGCCGCGGAGCTGGTGGAGCTGCGCGAGGCCAAAGCGCTCTGACCCTTCAATTAAAATTACAGTTGCGTTTGGGACATTAACCCCAACCTCAACGACGCTAGTCGCAACGAGGATGTCTGTTGCTCCACTCGCAAACCTTTCCATCGCGCCATCTTTTTGTTTCGGTGTCATTTTACTATGAAGCGCATCTACTGTGCGGTCTGGAAACAGTTTGGTAAGCGATTTAATTTCTGCTGCTACAGAACGCGTTTGGAGTGCGAGCGCTTTTTTAGGGTCTGGCTCGTCGATGCGAGGGCAGATCACGTACGCTTGCCGACCCTCTTTGAGCAGAGACTCAACTTTTGCATATGTGACTGCGCGGTCTTTAGGTGTAACTATTTTCGTTTCGATCTGCTTTCTTCCGGCGGGCAACTCATCAAGGAGCGTGAGGTCTAAGTCGCCGTACAAAGTAAGTGCGAGCGTGCGGGGGATGGGGGTAGCCGTCATCGAGAGTAAATGTGGTTTTGAGGTGCCTTTGAACCGCAGCGCATGTCGCTGCATAGTGCCAAAGCGGTGCTGCTCGTCAATAATTACGTATGCGAGATGCTTGAACGAAACAGACTTTTGAATCAGCGCATGCGTCCCGATGAGGATCGGTACCTCACCGTTTGCGACCCATTTTAAAAGTTGCGCACGACTGATCGAGGTTGGTTTACTCGGTGAAACTTTTGAAGGGAACTTCATGCATCCGCTTGAGGTGATGAGACCGATCGCAATCGGGTGGCTCTTAAAAAACGAGGTAAACGTTTCGAAGTGCTGCTTGGCCAATATTTCTGTTGGGCACATGTACGCAACCTGTAGGTTGCCAAAATCTTTTTGCCCCAGTGGCCTCGAAGTTACGACCGCATACGCAGTTGCTGCAGCGACAGCTGTTTTGCCGCTTCCCACGTCACCTTCAAGCAGGCGCGCCATCGGGTATGGCTCAAGAAAGTTGGCAAGAATATCTGCAACGGCTTTGCGTTGACCGAGAGTAGGCGCGAAAGGGAAGCTTTTTATAAATTCGTTTACTTTCTGTTCATTGGCATCGACAGGGAGCGCGTGTTCGCGCATGTTTTTTTGCTTTTCAAGTGCGCGCGCAACTTGGATTAAAAACACTTCTTCAAAAGCGAAACGTTTTTTTGCTGCTTCCGCGTCTTTTTCGTTTTTGGGAAAGTGAGCGTGGAAGAGTGCGGTATAGAGTGATGGGAGGTGATACTGCTCGCGAACGCTCGCGGGGATCGGGTCAACGGTGTCGCTCCTTAGTTCGCTCTCGCACTCTGCGAGCGCACGCTTTGCGGCGTGGAGGAACCAGAGGCTAGTAATGCCTGCGCTCTCCGCGTACACACCAACCATCCCTTCTTTATTTTCAAAAAAAGGAATTCCGTCTGCTTTTTCAACAAGCGGATTTGCAATATATTTTTTACCGTTCGAGGCGGTTACGGTACCGCGAACACGAACGAGCTCTCCTTGGGGGATTAGTTTCGCAACATACGGCTGGTGGAACCACACGATGCGGATTTTCCCCGAGCCATCTTCAAGCGTGCCCTCTGCCATCGGCACCTTAGTTCGAAACGATTTTCGCATTTCGAGTTTAGAAAATGTGCCGTAAAGAGTACACGTTTCGCCTGTGTGTGCTTGCTCGATAGTGCGCACGTCTGCTGCACTTTCGTAGCGAGTAGGGATGTGGTACAAAAGGTCGCGTACAGTCGCAAGGCGCAACTTTTTTAATGCATCGCGTTGCGCGTGGGTGAGCCGCGTGAGCTCCTCGATCGGAGTGCTAAGCCTGATGCTCATGTAGCACCATCATAGCAAATGAGCTAGAGAATGGTGCTCTGCAAACTTAGTGGCCGCCACCAGTTTGGATCTCGCCGCTGTAGATCGACTGGTCTTTTTCTCCAGTGATGTGCAGAACTCCCCATGCGCCGCGGTCAATGCGAGCGAGCGCGTGATCGACGAGTACGAAATTTCCTGGATATGCTGCGAGAAAATCAACCACAGTAGCTCCGCCAGCGGGGACTATTGTTGTTTGGACATCTCTCTCGGGCTCGGTCTCGAGCGACGCTTCTGTGTATACATGGTCAAATATTTCTCCGATAATGTGGAAGCTGGAGATAAGATTGACGCCGCCGTTTCCAACAAACATTCGTACGCGCTCTCCCACTTTTGCACTCATGCTGTTTGTGGTGGTTGACGTGAGTGCACCAACTCGACCGTTAAACACTATGTATTGTGGCGTGCCATTCAACATGCCGCGTGAGTCAAAAATCTGCAACCCCTTTTGGCCAAGGGTGCCTGTTGTGTATAGCTCGCCTTGCATCACATAAAATTCTTTATCGACCTTCGGCAGCCCTTCTTTAGGTTCAACGAGCATGAGTCCGTATTGACCATGTGCCATGTGGAGCGCTGCGTCTGGCTCAGCACAGTGATACACATAGAGGCCAGGGTGGAGTGCGGTAAAGGTGAGTGTTTTTGTTTCGCCTGGAGCTGCCATGAGGACGGGAGCGCCGCCGCCAGGTCCAATTACTGAGTGAAAGTCTATCGTGTGGTGATGGAGGCTCGAGCTGTCGTTTGTAAAATGGACAACGACCGTGTCTCCCACTCGTGCACGAACAAACGGCCCAGGAACCTTGCCGTCAAACGTCCAATAATTTTGATAGACTCCGGGAGCAATTTCAGAAATCACCTCCTTTGTCGTGATATCTACCACAACAGTTGAAGTTGATGTGCGAGTAATCGGTGGTGGAATATCGTTTGGGTCTCGAGCGATGTCTGCAACTTTTTCAAATGTATTGAAGTGAAGGAAAAAGTTTATGACATTTGTAAACGGCAGTGCGGGCGAGCCTGCCGGCCCGTAACTTTTTAGGAACGCGGTATACTCAAACCCGTTTGGGAGCCCGTTAGGGACATAAAAGAATATTGATATACCAAGAAACACAAAGCAGAGCACCGCAGCCATTGTGCGCGAGTGTAGGCGGCTGAGCACCATGTATATAAAGACCCCAGCAGCTACAAAGGCGATGGCTAGACCAAGCGTCTGCACTAATACGTACGAGAGCAACGAGAATACCCAAAGCATAGGATTAGTTAAAGGTACACGATCACGAGGCCAGCAAGCACCATATAGACGAGCCAAAACGCTGCGATAAGGAACCAGTGGCCCCACTTTTTATTTTCCCAAAGGACCATGCCCAACGTCGGTGGCACGACAAACCCAAGCCAGTTAAAGAAGGGGACGAATAGGGCAGCGTGTAAGTCGGAAATATTGTAGAGCGACTGCCCAGCACCTATGGCACCAGAGAGCATCACCGCGGTCAGTATGTTCGCGACAAACGCGATAGCGGCGCCGCGCATCATCTGCGCATTCATCTCTGCCTTTTTCGCAGGGTTACTCGACATTTCCTTTTGCATCTCATCGGTAACGCCACAGTACTTCATGTACTGCTTGCCGAAGAGGGGACCGAACCAGAGCATGCCGAGTGCGACGCTGATAACCCCGCAGATCAAAAATTGAATGTATTCCATATTTTTATATAAATAATCTACCCCCCTAGTATAGCGCGTTTAGCACCGAAGTTCCGGCACTGTAAAGCATAAAGTTCTCGCTACGCTTAAATAGCGCGGAGGCGCAAATTACTCTCTGTTGTGGCGGATCGTGTCGAGCGCCCACGTGTACTCGATAATCAAAATCGGGATCCACTGCGCTTCGTTGTAGTACAAAAAGAGTGCTATACCAACAATCGCGGCTATGGTGTTAATAATAAAAAAAGCGACGTCAAAAGCCACTTCGTGTCGAGACGCCGCCTCGTTGTTTGTCACATACAGGAGAAATTTTTTAGTACGAGGCATGCATATAGTATACCCAATCGTAGTATACGTGTGGTGCGCTGCGGAGGGAGCGAGATTCGAACTCGCGGGCCTTGCGGCCGGCGGTTTAGTAAACCGCTGATTTAAACCACTCATCCATCCCTCCGTAAGCCGATTGTATACCATATATATGAGTAGTAAAACTGTGCTAAAAGTGGTATTTTACTAAGTGGAGACGTGTCAGAGTGGTCGAATGTGCCTCCTTGCTAAGGAGGTAGGGTTAATAGCCCTCGAGGGTTCGAATCCCTCCGTCTCCGCCATGACAACTAAGTATCGGGGACGACCCACCATCCTATGAGAGTGGTGCGACCCAGATACCTGAGTTGAAACAAAAAAGAACGACACTGGTCGTTCTTTTTTGTTAGTAATTCTAGCTAACTTTGATTTGAAAGTTATACATCCCCATCCCACACACACCCTGCACTTTGTCTCCAGATTTTGGAGTGCCTAAGTCTATAACTTCTTCGCCTGTCGGTTGCAGTATTTTT
>CAZQPW010000025.1:0-7324 GCA_964595305.1 uncultured Candidatus Saccharibacteria bacterium | reverse complement strand
TGCCAGACTTGGATTCGAACCAAGATAAACGGATTCAGAGTCCGTTGTCCTACCATTAGACGATCTGGCAATATGCCAGATTATAGCACAAAGGCTATTCAATTTCTATAAAAAACGCGGCGGCGATTGCGCCGAGCCAGCCGAGCGTTGATGCAGCGCCGCTGATGTAGAGCATCAGCTTTTCGTTAGCCGAGAGGGAAGCGAAAGGTACTTCAGACGCTCGCTTCATGTGCGAGCCAATGACGAAGCTGTTTACGATAAGTACGGCGACGAATGCGAGCTTTACATACAGGGCTGGGAGGTTTATCGCTCCGCGTTGTAGCCCAAAGTAGGCCATAGTACCACCGGTCAGGACCATGAGCACGAGGCCTATGCTTACGTTGCGGTGATATTTCTTTAGTGTTGCAAGTTCGAGCGTTGGCTTGACACCGCGCATCCACTGTAGGCCGAGCCAGTCTGAGCGAGCGATGAAGTAGAGCGTGGCGAGTAGGATGAGGATGTGTACTATTACCATGCGTGTAGTATAGCACTATTCGTGCGGGATTTTTGCGGCACCGAGGAGCGCACGGCGCTCCTCGGTGGAGAGCGGCTTTGTTTCCCCCGGCTTCATCTTCCCAAGTTCGAGTGGCCCAAAGCGCACACGAGTAAGCTTAGTAACCGCAATGCCGAAGTGCCCGCACATTCTCCTGATCTGACGATTCTTGCCTTCAGTTAAAATTATCGAAAACCTTTTCTGCCCGAGAACTACAACTTTTGATTTTTTTGTCTTTTCGTTCTTGCCGATCTCAATTTCGCCAGCAAATTTTGCAGCAAAATGTGCTGGCAGCGCATGCAGCACCTCAACCTCGTACTCTTTTTCAGCATGAGCTTCGGGCGAGAGGAGTGGCCCCGTAATGCGTCTGTCGTTAGTCAGGAGCAGCAGCCCCTCGGAATCTTTATCGAGTCGTCCGACGTGGAAGAGTCCTTTTGTTGGCGATGCAGTTTCAACTCCAGCAGGTTTGTAATACTTCTCGTATCTGTGTAGTGTGGGTTTTTTCTGAGTTATCTCAATTTTTTCGCTCCCATCAACGCTCATGCCGATCGTAGCTTTTTTGCCGTTAACTAAAACGAGCCCCGCAGCTATCCACTCATCAGCCTCTCTTCGTGATGCAATCTTCTGGTCGGCTAGGTATTTGTTGATCCGCATTACGTTGGGGGAACTCGTACTTTCTTTGTAGAGCTCGCGTATCTACCCATACGCGGGCTCTACAAAACCAGCAGAGCTACCAATAGTATACGCGATCCTTGTGGATAGTCGGCGGACAATGATGTGGATATCCCCACCATCTGAAAGTGTGTAAACCTGCTAAAGTATTTATATCATTGATATAATATACATATGGAAAGATCACATACACATACATCAACCGTTGAAGCTGTCCCGCGAAAAAAGGGTAGTGTAGTAAGCGCAATCCTTTCGGTGTTAATTGTTGCGTGCGCACTCACCGCTGGGTACTCAGGATACGTTAGGGTTACTAATGGATATTTCCCATGGGCAAGCGAAGACGAACGTCAGGCGGCTAGCTTGAGTACCGCGCTCGACGCAGTTAAACAGCTCATGATTGTCCCAGACGAGAAGCCCTTCCTCATCGAAGTAACCGACGCGAAAGCTGTGAAGCAGCAGCAGGCGTTCTTCCAAAATGCTGAAACAGGTGACCAGCTGCTCATTTTCCCAACTTCGAGGCAAGCGGTGGTTTATAGCCCAACTAAGAACCTGATTGTGAATGTCGGCCCAATTGAGTACGGCACCACTCCACAGGGAGCAACAGCAGTTCAGGCGCAAAATGTTGAAGAGGCTCCAAAAGCCCCAGCAAAGTAGTAGTGTTTCTCAGTCATTCTTGGTATACTAAAAGAGACCTCTAGTGGTCTCTTTTAGTTTCATGGCAAAACAATCGTCATCCTACGGAGCAGACCAGATCCAAGTCCTTGAGGGACTTGAGCCAGTCCGCAAGCGTCCGGGCATGTACATCGGTACAACAGGCTTGGACGGCCTGCATCACCTCATTTGGGAAATTTTTGACAACTCTCGCGACGAGGCGATGGGTGGCTTTGCCGATGACATCGAAGTTGCGCTCCTCCCTAACAACCGCATTCGTGTTGCAGACAACGGTCGTGGTATCCCAGTAGACATTCACAAAGCAACGAAAGTTTCTGCACTAGAAACCATTATGACCACACTCCACGCGGGAGGTAAGTTTGGTGGTGATGGGTATAAGGTTTCAGGAGGTCTGCACGGAGTCGGTGCGTCAGTAGTAAACGCCCTCTCTACCTACTGTAAAGCAGAGGTGCATAAGGACGGCGGGTATTATGTGCAAGAATATGCGCGCGGCAAAGCTAAAGCTAAAGTTGCAAAAAAGAGTAGCAGCAAGCTCCACGGCTCTATCATTACCTTTGAAGCTGACCCAGAAATATTTCCAGTCATTGAATACAGTTTTGATAAAATAGTTTCGCACTTGCGCCAGCAGGCATACCTCGTTAAGGGGGTGCGCATCGCGGTCATAGACGCACGCGAGTTTAACGGCAAGGTAGATGACGATGTCTTTTACCTACGTGAACTTGCGCTTCCGGTTCCGAATCAAACCTTTTACTTCGAGGGCGGGCTCAAGTCGCTTGTTGCATACAATAACCGTTTCCAGAAGCCAGTACATGACACGATCTTTTATGTAGACAAAGAAGACTCTGGCGTGCAAGTCGAGCTTGCAATGCAATATGTAGACGACATTTCGGCGCGTATTACCGCGTTCGCAAACAATACCTACAACCCAGAAGGTGGAACACACATTACCGGTTTTAAAACCGCGCTCACACGCTCGCTCAACGCATACGCAAAGAAGAACAATATTGTTAAAGAAAGTGAGGAAAGTTTTACGGGCGACGACGTGCTCGAGGGCCTCACGGCAATCGTTTCAGTTAAGCTACGTGAAATCCAGTTCGAAGGTCAAACGAAAGCAAAGCTCGGCTCAGTTGAAGCGCGCGGTGCAGTAGACACGGTTTTCAGCGACGCGTTCGCAGCGTTTCTCGAAGAGCATCCAGACGAAGCGCGTGCGATGTGCAACAAGTCACTTCTTGCGCTCAGGGCTCGTAAGGCAGCAAAGGCGGCCAAGGATTCGATCTTAAGAAAGGGTGCACTCGAAGGAATGACGCTCCCAGGTAAGCTTGCAGACTGCCAGAGCAAAGACGCATCAGAGTCAGAGCTGTTCATTGTAGAGGGAGACTCTGCAGGTGGGTCAAGTAAGCAGGGTAGGGATAGAAAGACTCAGGCAATATTGCCATTGCGAGGAAAAATATTAAACGTCGAGCGCGCGCGACTCGACCGTATGCTTGGCTCAGAGCAGATCAAAAATCTTGTCATCGCAATGGGCACCGGCATTGGCGACTTAATGGATGTTGGCAAACTTCGTTACCACAAAATTATTATCGCGACTGACGCCGACGTAGACGGCGCGCACATTCGCACGCTCTTACTCACGCTCTTTTATCGACACTTTCGTAGTGTCATAGATGGTGGCTATCTCTACATCGCGCAGCCTCCGCTGTACAAAGTAAAATACGGCAAAGAGATACACTACTGCTACGACGAAAAGGAGCGAGACAAGGTGCTCAAAAGTCTTGGCGTTGAGATGGCAGAGCCAGAATTAGACTCAGACGATGCACCTGCTGAGGCTGAAGAAGAGGCAGCAGTTAAGCCTCGTGCAAAGCGTGCTGACGTGAGCCGTTACAAAGGTCTCGGCGAAATGAACCCAGAAGAGTTGTGGGAAACCACGATGGATCCTGCGAAACGTGTGATGAAGCAGGTCAGGATAGAAGATGCGCAAGAGGCAGACAGAGTTTTTGACATCCTTATGGGCACCGATGTGCCAGCCAGGAAGTCATTCATCCAGTCAAACGCTCGGACTGCAAATATTGATATTTAAAGTAACTAGATTATATCCTCAGTGTGCTTACGTAATGTTTGCTCGGTAGGGACGGGGAGTAGCAGAAAATTAGGGTCAGCTCTGCGAGGGGCTGATTCTTCGTACTTACAGCATTTGTTCGTGCCGTCGTAAGTTTTTGCTCTCGGTAGTGCATTGAGCGGCTCGTGTGGGATACTAACACAGCCTGAAAGCAGTGCCGCGGTAGCAAGTGCTGCGGGAGAAAGTCTTTTAAAATTTTCAGACATATGCTAATGGGTTGTGGATGCAATTACAGGGCGAGTTTGATTAATTTTTTCGCCTCTTAGAATTGCAGTTACCTCGAGCACTTCTTGATTTGGGGTGTATGTGTTCGGGTGTGCGCGTGCGTATTCGGCGCGTGCTTTGTCCAAAATAATCTGCTGGTCAATAGCGCTTTTTGCAACAAGTGCAACAGCGACACCCAGCGCTATCTGCATGCCGGCCAGGGTCCTTGGGTATGGTTCCTGGCCAATACCGTTACCTTTTTCTTTCAAAAGTCTCATAAATACAGATATTAAAAATAAACACCACCCCTTTCGGGATGGCGTTAACTATACTCCTGTCCTAAATTCCGTCAACTGAAGTTATGCACTTAGTTAGTCGCGTGGAGGGTGTAGTGGATGATGTTGTTGTCCTTGTTGCGCTCGTTGATCGAGTTTGTTGGGTCAACATTTATTGTGATGTCGCCAACAAGTGCATCCACAAAGGTATCGAAACCAATCGTAAACTCGATACGGTCACCTGGGTTTAGCTCTTGCTGTGGTGGTGCAGAGAAGATGTGTGATGGGATAGTTGGTAAGACCGCATTGAACGCAAACGATGGTGAGCGCTTAGTGCCAAGATTTTCAACTGCAAAGCGTACTGCGATGCGGTTTTGTCTTGATGGTGTTGAGCTTGCAGTGAATGCACCTGTTGTTTTGTCTACATATCCGACCTCAATTACACGTGCGGTAAGGTCAACATAACCGTTCGGGTCTGACACTTGGCCAGATGTTTGAACGACAGGGTACGTAGTGGTTGTTGGTGTAGTTGGGCGTGGAGTTGGCTTAGGTTTTGGTGTTGGTGCAGGTGTTGGAGTAACTGACACAGGCGTTGAAGAGCTAAGTGCATTGGTTCCAATAATCACTGCTGTTGATCCGGTAACTGTCGGAGTCATGACACCGTTTGGTGTAAAGTCGATGAACATTTCAACAGGCTGCTGCAAGTCTGATGTGTTTGAGCCAACGAGGGTAATCGCGTCCTGCGCATTAAAGTTAAACGGCACGTTACAGAATACAGTCTGGTCTGAGCCGTTTACCGCTGAGTTAAGTGAAATTCCGTCAGCACAGAGATAACGAAGGCGGTATGAACCCTGAACACTCTTGTCGCTGTGTGCGAAAGTAAGTGTGAATGGTGTGTGTGCGGTAACAACGCCAGAAGGACCGTTTACGGTGATTGTTTCGGACGCTGGAACGAAGATCGAGCTAAAAGAAACGAGGGCTGCAAGGGCGCGTGATAGCCCGCCTGGGACTGCGCTTGCTACTGTGACTGAGCCCCACATACCAATAACCAAAAGTGCGAGAATTCCAATAACTGCAAGCACCTGTGCAACAGGGGAGCCAGCATTAGCGCGCTGTTCGCGGTAGTTTTCCATATGAAGGCACGATATCACACTCTTAGCCTAGTGTCAAGTTTCTAGATTCTTGACATTTTGGCAATTGTAGTTTACAATACATTTTGAGTATTTATGCAAGAAATGAACCCGTTTCAGGCAATCATAGCGCGCCCGCTCGAAGCGGCGCTTATTTTCCTTGGGGTGTTTTTCCTCCTCGCGGTTTTTCTTAATGTTATAGACTTTTTCCCTGAACCTGTCGGTAGTCACTCAAAGGTTAGTGAGACTAAGACTGTAGCTCAGGCTGCACTTATTGCGGCTCCAGCAGCTTCGCAAAACGTTACACCAGTTTCAGAACCAAAAGCAGCAAGTCTTCCGGCAGTTCGTACCCAAACACTCGCAGCCGTAGGAGTGGCAAATCCAACGAGCGCATCTACCTCAGGCTTGCCGACGAGACTCGTTATTTCAAAAATCGGGATAGACACGCCAATTATGCACCCTACCAAAACAGACATCGCTTCGCTCGATGCTGCACTCCTCTCTGGTGCTGCACTTTACCCAGGTAGCGCACTTCCTTCGACAGAAGGCTCGGTGCTTATCTTTGGCCACCAAAGCTACTTGCCTGTTGTTCGCAACAAGGCATTTAAGGCGCTAAACGACGTTCAAAAGCTTGTTGCTGGAGATACCGCAGTTGTGTTTGTTGGGGATACGCAGTATACATACCGAGTCCGCACGGTCACGCTCACGACCGTTGCAACTGGAGAGATCCCACTTGAGACCGCTGGCCACACACTCACACTCGTTACCTGCAACTCTCTCGGAAGCAAGGAGGAGCGGTACATTATAAAAGCAGATTTAATCGTCACTAATTAATTTTTATGAAAAAGTCTACCACCATCATTGCAGTATCAGTCGTACTCCTTTTGGGAGCCGCAGTGTTTTTTGCATCACCTTCGGTTGTTCGTGCCGAGGTGCCTGGCGGACAGTGTACGAGTGCTGCATGTGGCCCATCATTCTCGCCAAGCTATGGGATGTGGATAAAAAATTTCTTAATGTACCAAGCAGACGGTGGTGGTGGAGGTGGTGGTATTACCCCTGCGCAGCCGTACTGTACGCTTTCTCTCATCCGTACAGACAATACTGAGTACGGACCGAATTTTCATTATGCAGTTACATGGGAGGCTACGCTCGCGACCTCATTTTCAATCGACAACGGCATTGGCAATGTAATGCCGGCAACAGCTGGAGTGGTCAATGCAATTCTCCCCGGCAATGTCACCATAGTTGGAACATCTCAAACTCCATATGGCCCGGTCTCGTGCAGCGCAACTGCAACGTACACACCACCTCCGCCAAAGTTTTGCAAACTCCAGATCTCAAAGACTGTAGATAAGTACTCAGCGGTTGAAAACGACACGCTCACCTACATTATTGATTTCAAAAATGTTGGCGACGCTAAGTGCACCGGCAGCGGTGTACTCGTCACAGACGTTGTTGATACTGGACTCACCTTTACAACGGAAACGCACTCTGCGAACGTGTCTGCAGGATACAACGGTCAACCACTCTACAACAGCGCGGATCGAACATTGCGTTGGAACGCATGGGATCTTGATCCAGGAGAAACAGGTTCAGTTTCATGGAGCGCAACAGTACTGAAGCCAAATGCGTGCTCAGTTGTTATTCCAAACACAGCAAAAATTACTTCACTCGAATACAACAACTTTAAAGACTTTGTAACCAGCAACACGGTTAATACCAC
>CAZQPW010000024.1:0-7531 GCA_964595305.1 uncultured Candidatus Saccharibacteria bacterium | reverse complement strand
TGTTGCGGAGCCAGGATTCGAACCTGGGTCCCAAGGTTATGAGCCTTGTGAGGTACCACTCCTCCACCCCGCTACTAGGTAGTGTACATCATTTGTGAACACGGATCAACTACCTTTTCTTGTGTAAATAATAATCATCTTTTAGGTCTTCAGGCTCATCGAGAGAGTTGTAATCAATCAATATTTCCTCCCCTTTCGAGATATCTCTTTTTGCATACCAAATTAGGTTTTTGTGTTCTGCATTTGGATCATTTGAATGATTGAGAAACCATCCCAACTCTATCTTTGTAAAATCATTGGGGCATAATAGTTTATTCTCACCCAAGTCTATACACAACCCGGAAAGCTCTACGGGAACTTGATCTTTATCTATTGTCCGCGGTGCCTGCTCGTTTTTACCAAACATGTTAAGTTTTGCCCCAGCCGTAATGTCTACTACCGCGTGCACACCAATACCATATTTGCCCGGTTTTAAAACAAAAGAAAATTCGTCAGTTTCCATATCATTCCTAATTATACATTTTATATTAATCTGAACTCTTCAAGAAACTCTTCGTAGAGCTTCACTACTCGGAACGCCTCGCGGCCGGTCAAGACGAATTCGCCAGATTGTTCGCGCACAAAGTTTGAAACTCGATGTGCTTCCCACAATGAGTTGAGCGAAATAAAAGCGTCTTCAGGGACACTGCGCAGAATTTCCGTATTAGTATTGCCGTGGTACCCGCGCGTGCGGAGCTCGCCGATCACGAGCTCGTCTGCACTGAGGATAGCCTCTCTCCACGAACGCGGCTGCGGCTCAAGAGCTAGTGCTAGGATTTGCGTCCAACGTGTTCTTTGTGGGCGCTCGTGTGTTGACTCGTAAGTGTACACTGAGCGTGACTCAAGCGACCGCATACGGTACATGATAAGTATTGCAAGCGCCGTGATGATAAAAGAAAACGCGAGCCCCGCGACAAGCCAAGAGGTATACGAAAATGCCAACCACGTGTAATAAAAGATGTTCCCGACAACATCGGCACCGTACTGGCCCCAAGTAGGAAGCGAGTCGTAAAGGCCTCCCCAGAGCGATGCGTGTGCGGCAGGCGCGGGCAACGTCCGTTGCCGCGCCTGCGCTCGTTGAAAATGGATTTAACCACGACCAAAACCCTCCGGAACCACTCGTCCCTTCGCTCATTCCGTATGACAATGGGTTTAGCCAATCTAACCAAGAAGTGTTAACCTGTGGCACAAGTGCACGCGTAGTAGAACCAACTCCGTTTACGGAAGGAATTTCGATCCCATTTAATGACTCGCGCGCTGCGCGCGCTGCATCAAGTGCGCTTGACCCTAGAGTGGTGCACCTCCCACCGAACCAAGAGTAAATCACGCAGTATATATAGTGCAGGTTTAGAAATGGGACGAGGTTAGGCGTCATCCACCTATTGTATCGCGAGCTACGCTAAAGAGAGCAGCGTCAGTGCAGCGCCTGCTCATAAACTGCATTCCAACCGGAAGTTGCATGCCATCTCTTTCCACAGTTCCCATTGGCACCGAGATCGATGGAAGTCCGGCCAAGTTTGCGGGCGCCGAAAAGATATCTTCGAGATACATAGAAACCGGGTCTGCCTTCTCGCCGATCTTAAACGCTGGCCCCGGTGCAGTCGGTGTAGCGATGTAGTCAACTTTTTTAAATGTTTCTTCAAGTTCGGCAGCAATTTTGCTCCTAAGTGCAGTCGCTCTTCGGTAGTACGCATCGTAGTAACCGGCTGAAAGGATGTACGTACCGAGCATAATGCGACGTCTTGTTTCTGCACCAAAGCCACTCGTGCGAGACTTCTTGTAGTCGTCGAGCAGGTTAACTCCGTCTACATGTAAACCGTAACGAACTCCGTCTAGCCTTGCGAGGTTTGTTGAAACCTCGGCAGGCATGATGATGTAATACACAGGTAACGCATGAGGAGCATTTGGAAGGTCTACATCAACGATCTCATACCCTTTCGTAGCGAGCTCTTTGAGTCGAGCCTCAAAAACTGCTTTTGTTTCAGGCTGAGCATCGTTTACAAACAAGCGCGGCACACCTATCTTTTTCCCAAGCTTGGCTTCAGGAAAATCAGGGAGCGTCGTCCCGTCAAGAGGGTCATGTCCACGCATCGTATTAAAAACGAGTTCGGCATCGTCGACAGTTCGAGCAAAGGCACCGATCTGGTCGAGCGACGACCCCATTGCAATAAGACCGGAACGAGAGACTGCTCCATACGTAGGTTTAAAACCAACGAGCCCACAAAGCGATGAGGGTTGTCGAATCGAACCGCAAGTTTCTGAGCCTAGTGCAACAGGTGCCAACTTTCCTGCGACTGCAGCTGCTGAGCCACCCGAAGATCCGCCAGGGACTCGTTCGGGGTCAATTGGGTTCCGCGTTGGACCGAAAGCAGAATGCTCTGTCGAAGACCCCATCGCAAACTCATCCATGTTAGTGCGACCTAAGAAAATAGCGCCTGCGCTTTTCAGTTTAGCGATCGCGGTAGCGTCGTAAGTTGCAACATAATTTTCAAGCATTTTTGATGCAGCACTTACCCGCTTGCCTTTAATCAAAATATTATCTTTCACAGCGATCGGGATACCTGCAAGTGGGTGCACGTTTGCAACGTCGCCGGCAAAAAGTGCCGCGGCGCTTTTTGCAGCCTCCCGCACATCATCAAATACTTCAAGGTATGCGTTTAAGTTCGGATTTTCCTTCTCTATTTTTGCAAGCAAGGCGTCTACAACTTCAATGGGAGTAAACTCTTTCGCACGGTACCCTGCTGCAAGTTCCTTAGCGCTCAGCTGTGTTAAATCTTTCATATTAATTCAAAATCTTTTTCACTTTCAAAAAGTCTCCCTCTTTATCTGGGAACTGCGCTACGATGTCAGCTGTATACGCCCCGGCATCATGAGCGCCTTCGTCCTCACGCATTACATTTTCCAGCGCGAGGTGTGGGTTTGGCGAAACTCCTTCTGGCATAGGCACTTTTTGCACCGCCTCGATATATCCAAGAATGGCGTTAATCTCCCCCTGCATCTTTGCGAGCTCTGCTTCGTCAAACTCAAGCCTAGAAAGCTCTGCAAGCTTTTTAACCTCATCAATACTGATGCTCATAACCTGATTATAGCATTTTATATCATTTTTAAAAATGCACTTTCTGTCAATATGTTAACCCCGAGCTCTTTCGCTTTTACCGCTTTCGAACCCGGGTCGCTGCCAACTACAACAAATGACGTTTTTGACGAAACTGAACCACTTACGGATCCTCCGGCAGCCCTAATTTTGGCTTCTGCCTCTTCCCGACTCATTTCTTCCAACGTGCCAGTAATTACAAAGGTCTTTCCGAGGAGCTTGCCCACCGCCTTTTTTTCACCGTTTTGAACGGTTACGTATTTCAGAAGAGCATCGAGCTCGCGAGCATGTTGTTTGTCTTTGAACCAGCTCGTGATAGAGGTTGCTACTTTCTCAGCAATATTTGGAACCGCAATCAGCTGTGATACTTCTGCGGAACGAATTTTTTCAAGCGTACGGAAGTGAGACGCGAGGTCGCGCGCCGTTTCTTCACCCACCTGCTCAATACCGAGGGCAAAAAGTAAACGCTCGAGAGGGACTTTTTTTCTATCCGAAATTGCGGCAATTAGATTCTCTGCTGACTTTTCTTGCCAACCTTCTAGCCCCTCGAGATCGCTCGCTTTGAGAGCGAAAAAATCTGCGAATTCACTCACCAGCCCTTCGTCAAGAAACTGTTCGATCGACTTTGGACCAAGATGCTCGATGTTCATTGCGTTACGCGACACGAAGTGCGAGAGCCTGCGGAGGAGTATTGTGTGTCCTGTCTTACTCACACAACGCCACGCTGCCATGCCGGGCACGCGCTCGATTCTGCCGTCCTCTCCACACGCTGCAATAGTTTTCGGCCACTCGAATACACGCGCATTTTTTGGGCGCAGGCCCTTAACTACTTCAACGACTTCTGGGATTACGTCTCCTGCTCGCTGAAGTACCACAGTGTCGCCCACCCGCACATCCAACCGCTTGATTTGGTCTTCATTGTGAAGTGTCGCCCTGCTCACCATAACACCAGCGACGTTTACTGGCCGCAGGTGTGCAACAGGAGTAACAACACCCGTGCGTCCAACCTGAAACTGTATCCCTTCAAGTACCGTGGTGACCTGCTCTGCCGCAAATTTAAATGCGATACCAAACCTAGGTGCCTTACCTGTGTAACCCAGTGACTCTTGCATCCTCCTCTCATTTACTTTCACAACAACCCCGTCTATCAGATAGTCCTCATCGTCTTTTTTCTTGCCCCATTTTTTCCAAAATGTAATTACTCCATTGATGTCCGTGGCAACAACTGCATGCGAGTTCACTTTAAATCCCAGCCCCTTAAGATACAACAGTTCTTTAAACTGCGTGTCAGGTACACTTCCTGCTTTCGCAACGTCATAAATAAAGGTGTCTAACTTTCTTGCAGCAGCAACACTTGCATCAAGTTGTCGTATTGAGCCAGCCGCGGCATTTCTAGGGTTAGCGAACTCTGGCTCACCTTCTTTTTTTCTAAGAACATTAATTCTTGCTAGCTCCTTTTTACCTAGCCACACCTCTCCTTCAACTATTACGTCTACCGGCTCTCGAAGTACGAGAGGCACGCTTTCAATCGTGCGAACGTTGTGTGTAACATCCTCACCCACTTCTCCGTCACCTCGGGTCACTGCAGTTTCTAAGATACCCTTTTTGTATGTTAAAACCACCTTTAGTCCGTCTATTTTCAGCTCGCACACATACGTAGCCTTCGGAGCCACCTTCTTTACTCGAGCATCGAACTCACGAATCTCGGTCTCATCAAAGGCATCGTTAAATGACCACTGTGCGACTTCGTGCTTAATTTTCTTAAACTTAGGTAGCGGCTTCCCTGCCACGCGTTGCGTTGGAGAGTCTGGCGTGATTAGCTCTGGATATTCGACTTCGACTTTCGATAACTCATGCTTCAATGAGTCGAGCGCACTAGCACTTATGGTTTCCCTGTCGAGCACGTGGTAGTCGTAACGATATTGGTTTATCGCCTTACGCAAAACTGCTGCACGCTCTCGTACCTCTTTGGGAACCATTATCTTGCATTGTACCAAATGTGTCCTTAGTAGTTAACCCTTATGGAACGCTGAAGCCTCGTGGGTGAATTTACATCGCAGGTGTTATAACCTGCAGACTCGATTGTGGTGTTTGAAGTTTGGTTCGCCTTGTCGTACACACGAGTGCCAAAAATTTCCACGCATGGAGTTGGCGTCGTGGTACGCGTTACGATAGGCGATTGCAAACTTAGTGAGCTAGTTATAGTCCCAACCGTAGGATTCCCCGGACTTGAGTCGATGTATGCTGGACGTACAAGTGGAATAGCGCCACCCACACCACAGGTAACCGAATTTGTTGTCGACTGGTAATCAAAGATTGAAAGCCCGTCGATGGTATGCGCGCCGTTTTCATAAAAAAGTGCACACTCGATCCCTGCATCTGCAGCATAAAAAGCAAATTGCGATTCCCTGCCGGCTGCGGAAAGCAAAATTTGCTTTACTGACAGGTTTACGAGCGAATATCCAATTGAGAGCATGATGCTGCTCACCAGTACGGCGATGAGAAGAGTAAACCCTGGCTGATTTTTTAAACACTTCATATTTAGTTGTACCAATCCATGAGTATTTCTTCGAGGTCGAACTGACGCTGATACCTACCGCTTGTCCAATCCATATGCACCTTCACCTTATACTGCTGCGTGGTGATTTGCTCTAGAGTGAGGGTGCGTGTATACTTTGAAACTGTTCCAGCCCCAACGGTACTATACCCCGTAGTAGAAAACTTCAACGGTGAGCAGCCCGAAGGCGTAGCACAAAGAGTGTTACAAAAATTTACGAAGTCGATATTACATCCAGTCGAGCCTGCGGCGACCACGCACTGGTTAAGATCTACTGGGGATACGCAGTTTGCGGTTGAGGCAGGTTTTTGAAGCCACGGATTGCCTTGCATAATATTTTTATCCCGAAGCGCACGGGCATACTCAATCCCTTCCTGAGCAAGGTAGAACGCCGTGACCTGGTCTCGAGCATAAATCGCATTCTGTAATGCGTTTTGTGCAATGGTCATCGGTGCCATAATTGCAATGACGAGTATCGTTACTGCAACTAGCGTCTCGAGTAATGTAAATCCTCTCATACTATATATCAAGTATACGCTGCGTAACTCCTGATTGGATAAAGAAGTCAGTTGGTGCGCCCGCTACCATTGCTGTTCCTCGGATCAAAATGAGTACCCGCGCCTGGTCGGTGTTGCCTCCGCTCGAAAGGTTTTGAGCAGTATTGAATGTATAAAAATCAAGTGACGTGACTTGTACCTCGGGCGCAGTAACGGGCACACCATTTGCCCCGCTTTGCTTAGACCGCATTATCCGCTTATTTGCAGCATCGTACCAGTACACGAGTTGATCATTATTGTCAGAACCACTACCTGTAGAAGACTCGAGCGCAAACACGTGTCCACCCGCGCAGTCTTGAACTTGGTACGCGGTGCCAGAAGTGAGCGTGTTCATTTCACAATGGTAGGCCGTTCCCACTCGGATGTTACGTGTCATCTCTTCAACAGCGGCATTAAGATTGTTCATCACGCTCGTAACCGCTTGCGAACGCTTGTTAACAGAAACAATTGAAAGCAGCGCACCAATGCCAACCAGCATAACAATAGCAAAAATGCTGACCGCAACCATCATCTCTACCAACGAAAATCCTCGTGTTGTGTTCATACTATTTTCTGATTGAAATTTGTCCTGTCGTCTGCACATAAATGGTACTCGTAGCACCGGAACGTGACTGCAGTATTATTTCTGCAGAAGCGAAACCTGTTTCAGAGAACGTGAGCGGCGTGCCAACATACGTACTTATTGTTGCGTCAGTTTCAGGACGAAGAAATGAAATCGCTAGCCCGCTAATTGGGACTGCCGAGTCACTGCAAGCACTTGAGTTGTCTGAACGGTATGCGCAATATTTTCTGATAGAGTATGCTGCTGGCAACGTCGTGAGCGTGAGGTCGGTATCGGTGGTGGGATCATACCTCTTGTTTGCGTTGGTGTCGCTGAACGTTTTATATGATGTTCCTGCGACAGAGGCCGTCGTTCCAGAAAATAGGACTCCGTACCCTACTTTAAAGTCGCCCGCGTACCCGCGCGAGGAAACTCCGTACTGTTGCGCCTGTCGCAACTGCAAGCCGATATCAAATGCAGTGTTTCCTAAGAAAATTGTATTGTTAAAGTCGCCATTATTGAAAAGCACGACTGACATGATCACCCCAAAAATGGCAAGTGAGACGAGCATTTCAAGGAGTGTAAACGCGCGAATGGTTGGAAGTTTGTTCATAGTGTAAATGCCCCGACTAGCACCTCAATACCAACATTGAGCAAGAAGACAACGAACGCCCCTATGAATAGAAATGGGGCAAACGGCATCTCTCTTTTAAGTGTAACCTTGTTTTTACCGCGAGTACTTA
>CAZQPW010000023.1:0-7899 GCA_964595305.1 uncultured Candidatus Saccharibacteria bacterium | reverse complement strand
TGTCTGGTACCAAAAGACGTAAAGATTGATGGCGCTGAAAGAAGTGCGAGCACCATGATAAGTGACGCCCCCGCAACAACAACGCCGAGCGTTGTTTCTCCAACGAAACCTACAATGAACGTTGAGATTACATATGAGACAAGATAGTGGTGGTACTGCGCAATGAAGTTTGAAAGTACAAGCCCCCAATACCTCCACCCATGCGGATTCGGCCTATTTGGCATACGTTTAGTATACCTTACACCCCAATGAGTACCGGGATCACCATTGGTTTTTTAGATGTCTTTTGGAAGAGGAACTTTTCAACAGCGTCGGTGAGCGGCTGCTTGACCATCTCCAAGTCAACCGGGTTCATTCCGACTGTGACTGCCTCGATTTCTTTCTTGACCAAGAGTCTTGATTCTGCAAGTAGGTTCTGCGCTTCACGTAGATAGACGAACCCGCGGCTGATGATGTCCGGAGATTTTTTAAGTTCTCCCGTTTTGATATTGATGGTTGCTATAATAACAAACATTCCGTCCGATGCTAGAGACTGTCTGTCGCGGATCACTACCTCCTGCATATCACCAATAGAGAAGCCGTCGACCATCATCGGTCCAGACGGGATCTTTTCCTCGCGGACAGTGAGCTCGGTTCCATTTTTGATCTCAATTACGAAACCGTTGTCTGGAATGATCACTCGTTCGCGTGGGAAACCAGCGTTGATCTGCGCATTGGCATGGTTTTTAAGCATTGAGTAGAAACCGTATGCAGGCATAAAGAACTGGGGGTTAACCTGAGAGCGCATCCAAATGAGCTCTCCAGTATTGCCGTGGCCAGTTGAGTGCACGTCTGAAGATCGGTAATGCACGATGGTGAGTCCGTGACGCAAAAGGTTGTCTTTAAGTTTCTGCACGTTTATTTCGTTGCCCGGAATTACTGATGAGGAGAGAACGACTGTGTCGCGCTCGCTGAATGTAATTGTTTTGTGTTTTTTGGTAGCAATGCGCATGAGTGCAGCGTTTTCTTCACCTTGCGCGCCAGTTGAGACGATGACTATCTTCTCCGGTGGGTAGTCCGAAATTGCTTCTTCGGGGATGATGGTGCCCTTTGCTATTTTCAATAGCTCCGCACGTTCGGCGATCTCAACATTAGTTTTATGTGAGCGACCAACGATTACCACCTTTTTCCCGAGCGCTTCAGCGGTGGTGATGATGCGGATCACGCGTTCAAAGTTTGATGCAAAGAGTGCAACGATGATACGACCCTTTACTGTTTTCAAAATGTCTTCGAGGGTTTGGAACACGCGCTTTTCCGGAATTGAAAATCCATCACGCTCCGCGTTCGTTGAGTCTGCCATGAAAAGGATATTTCTATCCTTACCAATATCGCCCCACACCTTAATTTCCTTATCTGAGGGTGTACCGTCAGTATGCTCAAGTTTAAGGTCGCCTGAAACCACAATGTTGCCGTGCTTTGTCTGGATAGAAAGGCCCATTGCGTCCGGGATCGAGTGTGTAACAGGAAATGTTTTTACGGTGACGAAACCCGTTTCTTCTTTACCTACGCGAACGGTTCCTCCTGGTTCTACTACACGCATGTCCACCTTTGGAAGGTGAGGGAACTCCTCTTGGCGCTTCAAAATCATCAACGAGGTAATGAACTGCGTATAGATTGGCGGGTTTCCAATGCGATCAATTATGAATGGAATACCACCAATGTGGTCAAGGTGTCCGTGCGTAATGAAAAGTCCGATAATGCGATCTTTGTTGTCTTCTAGCCAGCGAGTGTTCGGTAGGACGTAATCAATTCCTGGCGCATCAGAGTCGCCCATGAATTGGAATCCTGCGTCTGAAATTATGATGCCCTCTGGAAGCTCAAACGCACACATGTTCCGTCCAACTTCTTCAACGCCCCCAATCGGAATTACTCGCACGGTATCAGCGTCAAGCGGTGGTAACACCACTCGCTCGCGCGCCTCAGGTGTGTTAATGGGGTTTCGTGGCATTGCAGGTGGGCGTCTAAAGTGCCCTCGAGCTCCGCCACCAGAGCGCGGACCTCTGCCGCGCGTACCGCCACTTCTTGAATGGCCTCCGCGGTCAAAGCGTCTGTGTCCGTGTTGTTGTCCACCTTGTCGTGGTCGATGTTGGTGTGCGGGGTGCGCCGGGGCACTTGAGCTTACACTTGCTCCGCTTGGTGCAAGCGCAGAAAGCGAAAATTCGTCTGTACTGGTGCTTGGTGTACGGTTTACGTTCGGCGCGTGCTGCGGCGCTCGGTGAGGTGTGCCTCTAAATGGTGGTCTGCCTCCCGGCCGTGCATTAAATGCACGACGAGGAGCTGCAGAATATGGTCTGCGGTGTGGGCGAGCCGAGTTATCACGAGCATTATTGTCGCCAGTATTTTGGTTTGGTGTCATGAGTAGTAATTATATTAATTGTTTTAAAGTTTCAAATTATTTAACGAACATAGGCCAGACGCGGTCAACTCGGATATACCATTTCTCAATATCTGCAAATCTATCAGAAACGGTAGTGATACTCCCGAGCTCCACTCCCTTAAGTTGCTTCGGTGTTTCGAAAACAAAGTGAGGTGCGTATAAGAAAAGTGCCGCTTCGTCATCTACGATAATTCCCGCTGCTTTTTCAAGTAGCGCTCTGCGTGCGCTCTCGTCGTTTTCTCCACGTGCTTGCGTGAGAAGGGAGTCGACAGCTGGGTTAACGTAGAGGGCAATGTTAAGTCCAGGGTCTGCTCGCTGGCTCGAGTGCCAAAATGCATAGAGATCTAGCTCTCGTCCAACAGCCTCTCCGAAAAGGAGCGCGTCATACGAACGAGGTCGGATCACTTCTTGCTGCAAATCGCTGCTGTCAAAAAGCTGCACATCTACCTGTGCGCCAACTTCTCGCCACGCTGCGGCTACAAACTCTGCTGCAGCTTTCAGTTCAGGCACGTTGCTTGTTGCAAGTGTGAGGGAAAGCTGCTTCGTCTTCTTCTTTACTGTTTTTTCAAGGATGCCATTTTGGCCTTCCTTCCAACCCGCTTGTGTCAATAGAGCTCGCGCCTGTTCAGCTTTTGAGCTGGTTGCCGATGCAATTTCTGTTGCATCGATCGATGTAGGAGGAAGGGGACCCGCTAATGGGGACCCAAAGCCTCCTACTATTGTACTCACCAGGGCGGATTTGTCAATAGCAGTGTCAAGCGCAACGCGAACAGCTTTGTCTACAAACAAGTCG
Organism: uncultured Candidatus Saccharibacteria bacterium; assembly: GCA_964595305.1. Taxonomy (GTDB): domain Bacteria; phylum Patescibacteriota; class Minisyncoccia; order Phycocordibacterales; family Phycocordibacteraceae; genus Phycocordibacter. The sequence continues at coordinate 4,690 of CAZQPW010000023.1, read as the reverse complement.
TTATGGTTTTGGTTATAAAAGACCGCAAAGACTCTATTTAGTATTGCCTCGTGCAGGTCTCTATCGCTGGTGGGCGCCGATGAGACCGAGTGAACTGCAATCGAAGAATTACCCTGTAGTGCGGCTAGCACCTCTGACTCATCACTATAAAAACTTAATTCGATACTGTCGAGATAAGGTCGTATCGGTGCATACGGGTTTACATCGAGCGCAATACGAGAAGGAATGCCTTTGTTGCTCGTAGTAACTTTCTTAATAGCAAACGGACCTGCACCGATTGCGTTTACGTTATGAGTACTGAACTGGAACTCTTCAGGGGAAACGTTGCCCCAAATACTTTTTGGTAGGATTCCGAGGGTCGTGTTCTCAATAAACGGAGCATATGCGTTTTTAAGCGTAAAAATTATCGTGCGCTCGTCTGGTGCGTCGACGTGCACCCCTTCCCAGTTTGCTCGCTTAGGACTTTTTACGAGGGGGTTTTGGATGAGGCCTATAGTCATGGCTACATCTGCTGAGGTGATCTTTGTACCATCGCTGAAGTGAGCGTCTTCTCGTAGTACAAACGTATATTCCCGGCCGTCTTCAGAAATGCTGTACGTAGACGCAAGGTATGGAGCCATGCTGCCGTCGGCGCTTTCTTTCATTAGGCCACCGAAAACGAGCTCGGTGACGTCGCGATCTGCATCAGAAACTGCAAGCACTGGGTTTATAAAACGAGGAACGCCAACCACCGCTTCTTTATAGGTACCGCCGTGCGCAGGAACGGTCACGCTATATGTGTCCGAAATGCTCTTAAGGGTAAGAAGTGCTCCGACAGCGGCAAGCACTAGGAGTGCAATGAGGAGCGTTTTTTCGAATGGCGAATAGGTAGCGCCTGAGAAAAGAGGAAGTCGCATGGATTCCTGAAATGTTATTTATTTTTTATCTCGGTACGACAAGCGATGCGAGAGCAAGTACTACGAATAGTATACCAAGAACTATGGTACCACGAAACAAAAGCAACTCGGCACCGCGTCTGCGGTACGTTGTGCCACCTTCGACATTTGAAAACGCACCGCTGTACTGGGCGCCGCGCGTTTGGAGTACAACTCCAGCGATGATAAGAATGCTCACGATAGTTAATGCAAGTGGGAGGTAGGGTGCCACAAAGGAAAGTATGCTGTTCATCACCCTAGTATAGCACATACCGCGCATTTTCATCCACTGTTTGACGCTGACGGGTAGAAGATTTATACTGAAAATATGAAGAAAAAAGTGAAAAAGCCAGCCAAAAAGCAGGCAGTTAAAAGGGTTGTAAGTCAAACAAAAGTGCAGCCGTTAGTTCCTCTAAACGACCGGGTGATAGTCAAACCACTTTCACCTGAAGAAATGGGAACGACGACGTCATTCGGAATCATAATCCCAGACACCAGTAAGGAAAAGCCAGAGCAAGGTACTGTAGTTGCGGTTGGCCCTGGCAAGTGGAACGAGGACGGCGACGCGCGACTTTCAATTGCGCTTCAGATCGGCCAGAGAGTTATGTTTAGTAAGTATGGTTACGACGAAATTAAAATTGACGGTATCACCTACTACGTAATCGCAGAGTCAAACATCTTAGCAGTCATCAATAAATAATTCCTACCTAAATTATGGCAAAGAAAATACTTTTTGATACAGACGCTCGCGGATCGATTAAGCGCGGCATAGATCACGCTGCGCGTGCCGTAGTGGCTACACTCGGACCGCGTGGACGAAATGTAATTATCGACAAGGGCTACGGCGGTCCGCACATGACGAACGACGGCGTTACTATCGCAAAAGAGATTTCATTCAAGGACAAGTTCGAAAATATGGGTGCCGAGATCGTGAAAGAAGTTGCAAGTAAGACCAATGATCTCGCGGGTGACGGAACGACCACTTCGGTCGTGCTACTTCAGGCACTTGTAAATGAAGGAATGAAGCACACGATGCTCGGGTTGTCTGCAATGGGGATCCGCTCAGGAATGGAAAAAGCGAGAGAGGCAACTGTCGGTGCGCTTAAGGCGATGGCTAAGCCAGTTGCAGGTGACAAAGAAATTAAGCAGGTCGCAACTATTTCAGCAGAGAGTGAGGAGATAGGTGAAACTATTGCAGAGGTAATCAAAGATGTTGGTCAAAACGGAGTCGTAACCGTCGAGGAGTCGCAGTCGCTTGGAATTGATAAGGAAGTTGTAGAGGGAATGGAGTTCGACCGAGGGTACGTCTCGCCATACATGATCACGAATCCGGAGCGTATGGAGGCCGCGTATAAAGACGCGCATATATTGATAACCGATAAAAAGATTTCAAGCATTCAGGAAATCCTACCTGTACTTGAAGCTGTTGCTCGTTCAGGGAAAAAAGAACTTGTGATCATTGCAGAAGATGTCGACGGTGAAGCGTTGCCGACGCTAGTTCTTAACAAGTTGCGAGGCGCGTTTAATGTACTTGCAGTTAAGGCGCCAGGCTATGGAGACAGGAAGAAGGAGCTATTGCAAGACATTGCAGTGTTAACCGGCGCAACCGTTATTTCTGCGGACGTTGGCCTCTCGCTCGACAAAGCTGAACTCGGCATGCTTGGTGGTGCGCAGAAAGTAATCGCTACTAAAGACTCAACGACGATAGTTGGTGGAAAGGGCAGCAAGAAGGAAATTGGTGCGCGTGTTGAGTCGTTGAAGACTCAGCTTAAGGCAACCGACAGTAAGTTTGATAAGGAAAAGATCGAGGAAAGAATCGCAAAGCTCTCAGGTGGCGTCGCAGTGGTAAAAGTTGGTGCTGCAACAGAAACCGAAATGAAGTATCTTAAAGACAAAATTGAAGATGCGGTGAATGCTACTAAGGCGGCAATCGCGGAAGGCATTGTTCCTGGGGGAGGGACTGCGTTAGTTAAGGCAGCAGAGAAGGTACGCAGTACAGCCAAACTTGAAGATCTTTCATCCGAGGAAAAGATTGGATTTGAGATCGTTTTGAAAGCACTCGAGCGTCCGCTCAAGCAGATTGCGATGAATGCAGGTAAAGATAGTGGCGATGTTGTAGTTGAAGAGGTGCGCAAAGCAAAGGGTTTTGCAGGGTATGACGCAGTTAAAGATGAAATCGTCGCTGATATGGTGTCTGCCGGAATTATCGATCCGGTGAAGGTAACGCGAGGCGGGGTAGAGCATGCGGTTTCAGCGGCAGCAATTTTCCTGACTACAGAGGCAGCGATTGCAGACGAGCCAGAGGATAAACCAGCTGCGCCAGCGGGTGCCGGCATGGGGATGGATTATTAAAATAATTAACAATTACAATGACGGTGCCATTCAACCACGCAGAGTATTACCGAAATAAGCATGAACAAACAGACGATATCTTAACGAAACTTATAGATACATACAACAATGAAACCGGCAGCAGGTTTACTCTCGATGATGTTTTATCAGAAAAACGTGATCGTCCGCTTGCACGTCTGAAGCAGTTGGCTGCGTGGATGCTTAAAAAACACAAGGATGCCTCATATCCAGCTATCGCAAGAATATTTGCCAATCCAAATAAAAAGCAAGGAATAGACCACACAACTGTGATGCATTCCTGCAAGAGAATCGACCAACTTGTTCAGAGTAGCCCAGAGATAAAAAAAATTATTGATGAGGTTGAGCGAGGTTTATTACGAGCACCGGCTAAAACAGCCGGGATAGATCTGATTAAGTTGGTGCCACACACCAAAGCAGCACCTAGTCGACGTGGTCTAGGATCAAGCAGTGTTGCCTCAGGAAAGGCAGCAGAGGATGAACATAACCATAGCGCTTCAGTACTCGCAGAGCAGCTTTAAATTAGAGATATACTATTGGTATGATGAGCTCATATATTGTTCTTGCAGTAGTTGCTGTGCTTGGAATTTATTTAGTCGCAACTTATAACGGTTTTGTTAATGCTATTAACAGGGCAAAGGAGGCATGGGCGGACATCGATGTCCAGCTCAAACGCCGTTGGGACCTGATTCCTAATCTGGTTGAAACTGTTAAAGGCTACGCCGCACATGAAGGTAGCGTTTTTGAGGGAGTTACTAAAGCACGTGCAGCAGCAATGAGCGCAACAGGAGTGCAGGGTCATGCAGAGGCAGAAAACATGCTCGCAGGCGCACTCAAAAGCGTATTTGCAATCGCAGAGGCGTATCCAGAGCTGAAGGCTAATGAAAATTTCCTCGAGCTACAGCGCGAGCTTTCAGACACTGAGAACAAGTTGCAAGCTGCGCGCAGGTTCTACAACAGTACCGTTATGACACTTAAGAACATGCTCGAGCAGTTCCCCAGCAATATCGTAGGTAGTATTGGTGGGTTTAAGGGCATGGATTTTTTCGAACTATCAGCGGATGAGGCGGCTGCTAAAAACCCTGTAAAAGTCTCATTTTAGGAATTTGAATTTTATTGATAGTGTGATATAATAACCTGATGAATGTCAGGGAAAATGTAGTCCGTGAGAATGCCGAGGCTAACAGTGTCAGCATAAAAAAAATTTCTGTAGAGCAGCTAAGCGACCAAGAGGAAATCAAAATCTTGAGAATTTGCTCAAGTGGCGAAAATGTGCAATACGATGTAAGTTGCGACTATACAAGAAATCGTGCATCAAAGATTTCTGATGAAAACAAATTTTCAAGAAAATACTATGATTGTATAGGTGTGCTGTTGTCTGGGGTGGGTGAGCATGGCACTGTGGA
>CAZQPW010000022.1:0-8412 GCA_964595305.1 uncultured Candidatus Saccharibacteria bacterium | reverse complement strand
CTGCAATAGTTTGCGCAGTGACATTGGTGAGTGTGGTTGAGGCGAGTGTTGATGAACCACTTGCGGTGAGGTTGGTGACGGTGAGATTATTTATATTTGCCGTGCCAGTAGTTGTGGAATTTGTTGTTGTTGCATTTGTGCTAATGAGGTTTGTTGTTGTAACCGAAGATGGGGCAAATGCGCCAGCTATAGAGAGATCACCCGAAACGTATAGGTTAGTTGTTGTTGCGTTCGTCGATGTTGAATTGGTGGTGGTGAGGTTGGTGAATGTTGCTGTTGCGGCAGAGATCACGTTAGAAACAAGCGTGGTGATTGTTGCAAAGACTGATGAGAGTCCTTGCGATGACGAAGTACCGGTGACCGTTGAAGATGCGGCGTTCAAAGTTCCAGTATTAACTGCACTCCCAGAAAATGTTTGACCCGTGATGTTCGTAACTGTGGTTGAGGCGAGCGTTGATGAGCCGGTGACAGTGAGGTTTGTAAAGTTTGCGACTGCAGAGGTTATAACGTTTGTCAAAATTGCGTTGATCGACGCGAACAATGCGCTCACGCCTGAAGATGACGATGTCCCCGTGAGTGTCGACGATGCTCCTGAGAACGTACCGCCGGCAAACGTGTTCGCAGTAACTGTGTTGCCAGCAACCGTCTGGCCAGTGATGTTTGTTACTGTGGTTGAGGCGAGAGTAGACGAAGCGCTTACATTAAGAAAATTTGTATACGTTGTAGTGGCATACGTCGTTGAAGCAAACAGAGTCGTGAAGCTTCCTGCGCCGGTCCCTGGTGCAATCCACGCAAGATTGCCACTACCGTCGGTCGAAAGTACCGTACCTGCCGCACCATCAGCCCCAGGCAAAACCCAAGTTGTAGTTGCGGTAATGCTATCTGGTGCGCGAAAGCCAACGTACTGCGTCCCGTTTGCAAGTAGCTCGCGCAACCTAAGAAAGCCAGTGTCTCCTGGGTTTGTTCCAACAGGTAAGATAGTTGCCGCGGAAGGAAAGCAGTTCGCATCAGTTGGACCACACGGCTCTATCGAGTAGACGCCAGGGTCGAGAGTTTCTCCAACTGCAAACGGTACAGTTCTTGCTGCCGCATCTGCAGGTAGCCATGTAGCAAAAAAGCAGGCACAGGCAATACAGAAAGCTACGATCCGCAGACGCAACAAGTGAGAACTATACATAGCTCTATGTAGATAATTATAAGTAGTCCTACGTGTGAGGCGTAAGTATAAATATCTCTAATGGGGATAAGGTTTTTTAGGAGTTTTTAGAGGTCGAATCGGTAACAGCCGATAGGTCATGTATGTGCCTTGGAGCATAGTATGCTATGTACGCAATCATCGAGATGACGAACAGGAGTAGCAGTTTGCTATCCCATTGACAAAAAAGGTCTGACCAAGGGAGACAAACGAGCTCGATACTCTCATTTACCACTTGCTCACCATTCGTAATTCCTATGGAGTGGCCCTGGTATACGTCGAACCCACTTGCTTCGATGGTGGTCGCATACACGCCACTCGGCACAACGAAGGAGTAGAGGCCACTCTTATCAGAAAAAGTGGGGTTTAGGTTTTCGTCCTGAGGATCGTGCCATACCTTGCCCTGCCTAGTAACTGGGTCAAGCATTTCGAGTGTAATTTTTGCTCCAGTCACCGGTTTTTCATAACCAAAAAAGAGCGACTGTTTATAAAAAACTTTTCCGTTTGTAATCACAACGCCATAGTTTGAAATCACCTCTTTTTTGTCGGCGTACTCGACGGTTACATAAACCTGATACACTCCCGGCTTCTCTGGTAACGACACGTAGTCTTCATACACAATTCCTGTTGAAGTCTCGGCCGCAAATGCAGCCTTGGGTGCCAAGTATTCTACCGCGAGAAGAAAAAGTTTCATCAATCGGTACCAGAAAGAATTCCAAGGGGACTCGCGGATGTATACAATTCGCTGACTGTCATTTTTGGCTTCACCAATGTATCGAAAACGTGTTTGCACTGAAACTGGCTTTACTGCGGTAGGCAATAACATGCGAATTTTTCCAGACGAAGGTTGTTCGAAAAACTTTCCTTGAACGTTGGTAGTCTTTCCGTTCAGCTTAGTTGTAATTGTTCGTAGCGGTGAAAACACTTGCACACTACCACTGGTAGTGAAGAATACTGGCTGATTCGAAGCAAGTGGCACGTGTGATAAATCAATTTTAGGAAGTCCGCTTGGTTTTTGTGTGCTCCCTGCATTTGGTTCGAATTTAATGCGGTCCGTATTTATTGTTCCGTCAGTGTTGATTGGTGGGGTTGGTAATGATTCTGGGAGCGGAGTGAGTTCACCAGTGTTTGGAGTTGGAGTAGGGGTTGGAACCGGGACTGGCGGCGGATTCGTGGGCGGAGGTGTTACTGGCGTTGGGGAAGTTGTCGTTCCTTGCGGGAACACACCGCCCCCACCGCCTCCAGAACCAGAGGAAGACCTGTTTGGTACTGGACGCCAGTCTGTTTGGACGCACGCTCCAGAGATCGAGCAACTAAATCGTAACCAACCTCCATTGGAACCTGAAACCCAAGCCCACCCAGTAAACTGTCCGCTACTGTTGATACTTACGCCGCCACCAGTTGGGTTAAAATTTATCCAACCACCAGTCATTGAGTATGCATACCCTGAAAGTGCACCCGTATTTGCATTGACCGAAACTCCATAGCCCGTTGGCCTCATGTTTATCCAACCTATTCCCTCCCCCCATGCATTACCTGTAATCCCGGAATCGGTAATTGCAATGGTCGCAGCCCCAGGGGTATTTGAATTAATCGTTGGAGCAAAATTTACTGTCGTATAGCTTGTACACGAACTATCGAGACACAAACGCGCATACTTGTTCGAAACATCTATTGTTCCGTTTGTTTCTGACGCGACCGCAGGTACTGCACACAGAAAAAAAACTGCACAAGCAAAGAGAGCCACACTGACGCGTGCATTCATGGCTTATAGTATAACCCGCTTTTTTAGTATCTCTGCAACAAGTGCCGGCTTAGCACTTCCTTTAGACCGCCTCATGACTTGCCCAATAAGAAATTGGGCAACCTCTACTTTGCCAGCTTTGTACTGAGCAAACACATCTGGATTTTCTGTGATCACTACGTCGACGTGCTCCTCTATAGCTTTCGTGTCAACAACTTGAAGCAGCCCACCGTCATTCGCTATTTGCTCTGGATCACCGCCTTCATGCAAAAGTTTTGCGAGAATATCTTTCGCTGCGCGACTTGAGATGCGATCGTCAAGCGTCATCTGCATTAGTTTCAAAAAAACTCCACTTGAAATTTTCCCGAGCATCGATGCGTCTGCACCTGAGCCACGCACGTCTGTAAGTAAATAGTTTGCAGCTCGAAGTGAAAGTTCTTTCCCCGCACCAGCACATTCTGTGTCAAAAAAATCTCCGTATACAAAATCTGAAACGAGAGTTTCTATGTCGTCATTTTTAAGCCCAATTTCTGCATATCTTTTACGCTTTGAGTCAGGCAGTTCTGGAAGTAGTTTTCTAATATCCTCAACAGTAAAGCCGTCTTTTAGCGAAAGTTGAAACTTTGGAATATCTGGGTCTGGAAAGTATCGATAGTCGTGACTCGACTCTTTAACACGTTGCGAAAAAGTTTTTCCAGTCGCGTCATCGAACCCGCGCGTCTCCTGGACGAGTGGTTCTCCTGCTTCTATCGCAGCAGTTTGACGTTTAATTTCGTATTCTATTGCACGCTCAACAGAGCGGAATGAGTTAAGGTTTTTGATCTCAGCTTTTGTGCCAAGCGTATCGTCAGCACTTAACGAAATGTTTACTTCGACGCGCATCTGACCGAGTTCCATGTTCGCGTCTCCAACTCCAAGCGTGCGCAATAAAAGTTGCAGCTCGCGCGCAAAGTTTGATGCTGTTGCAGCATCATGTATAACAGGTTCAGTAACGAGCTCCATAAGAGGCACACCTGCTCGGTTAAAATCAAGTAGCGAGTGGTTGTCTTTATGTTTACTATTTGCGGTATCTTCCTCAAGATGCACGCGCGTAATCTTAACACCTGCAAGTGAACCTCCTTTTACGAGTGGGTATTCATACTGACTGATTTGGTACCCTTTTGGGATGTCTGGGTAAAAATAATTTTTTCGATCAAACTCGGTGTATGTTGCGAGCTCGCCTCCTACTGCGACTCCTACCTTTCGAACTGCGAGCACCGCGTTTTTGTTTACGACCGGCAACGAACCAGGGTGCGCCATACAAACTGGGCATACGTGCACATTTGGACGCTCCTCGTCGGGACAGTTCTGCGAGTTACAGAACATTTTGGTTTTTGTTTTTAGTTCGGCGTGAATTTCAAGTCCTATGGTTGGTGTCAGCTTCATATAGAAATTATACCGACTTAGACAAAAATTGCACGATCGAGTCTGAAACGTGCTTTACAGCAGCATCGTCAAGTACCGTAACTGTCAACACCTTTGCACCAAGTGGGGCAAATAAAGCAACAAGCTCCTTCATCTTTGCGTCAGTAATCATGTCAGTTTTGGTGATGATGATGAGTTCAGGTTTTTTGACTAGATCTTTGCCGTACTTCTCTAGCTCTTTGCGGACAGTGACATAGTCTGCATGAGGATTTTCAGCGTCTGATGCTACAACGTGGAGGAGTACTTTTGTGCGAGATATGTGGCGAAGGAAATCTTGTCCGAGCCCCTTGCCCTCCGAAGCGCCTTCAATCAGTCCTGGTATATCGGCAAGTACGTATCCATAGAGCACGCCGAGATTTGGCTCAAGTGTGGTGAAGGGGTATGCCCCAACCTTTGCATGCGCGGCAGTGAGCGCATTCAAAAGTGACGACTTGCCTGCATTTGGCAAACCAATAAGTCCGCCGTCCGCAATAATGCGGAGCTCAATTTTGAATGTGTCTGACTCTCCGCTCTGACCAGGACGCGAGTCAAATGGGTTTTGATGTGTCGCAGATTTAAAATATGCATTCCCATACCCTCCATTACCACCCTTGAGCATCACCACCTCTTCGCCGTCGACCAAAAACTCTCGCGTCTCCCCTGTTTTAACCCGAGTAACCAGAGCGCCAACTGGAACATTAAAAATAAAATCTTTCCCGCCCGCGCCATGCATGTTCTGATTCCCGCCAGGCATGCCATGCTCTGCTTTAAAATCATTTTGACCCTTGTACGCTGAGAGCACGTTAAGATCTCGCACTGCGCGGAAGATTATGTCACCGCCCCTTCCGCCGTTCCCGCCAGCGGGGCCACCCTTCTCTTTGCCCTTCAGGTGGAGCCACCTAACGACGCCGTCGCCACCTCTCCCTGCCGCCGCGCGCATCGTAAACGTATCAACAAATGCCATCACCTTCATTTTAGCACAAAGTGCTATTTGTTCCTAGAGAAAGCGATTGACGACTGACTGTGCTGCAACAATGATAACGCTAGCGAGTAGCGCATCTACAAATGTAGCGACGTGAAAGCCGGTCACAAAACTTGAAAGCACTAGGAGTAGTGCCGCGTTTATCACGAAGGAAAAGAGCCCGAACGTGAGAATAGAGATCGGCAACGTGATGATAAAAAGGAGTGGCTTAATGGTTACTGATGCGACACCGAAAAGCAACGCGACTATAAACGCAATGTAGTATGACTCGACACTAACACCCGGAACGAGTGACGGGATAAGAAATATTACAAGTGCCGTACTGACCAGGCGAAGTAATATATGCATAATACTATTCTACTATACGCCAGCCACTTGCGAGCAGCTCTTCTGCCTTTTTAAATTTCATCTCTTTTGTTTCGATTCCATTCGTTATTTTCACGCGCTCATTTCGCTCGTGTGTACGACCGGACGCGCTGATGCTTGGCAGTGGGGCTGGAGCTGCCACTTTCTGTGGTTCAGTGCTAACGCGTTTGATCGCGTCACCAACGTACTGAGAAAGGTGGGCCTCAAGGTTGCGGAAGAGGCGCAATCCTTCCCGCTTATATTCGATGAACGGATCTCTACCGCCATACGCGCGCAAGTTTACCGAGCCACGTAAATGCTCCATGGTCTCAAGGTGTTCGATCCAAAATAAATCATACGCCTGAAGCAGGATGCGGCGAACTAACGCAGCGGTAGCCTCTACGCCAGCTGCGTCAGTGAGACGAGTAATCTCATCTGGGTCAACACCGACACTCGTAAGGTGCTCGCGAGCTCGTGTAAGCACGAGCTCGCTGTCTCCCATAAGCACGTCACGACGACGAGCATATACAACACTGCGTTGGTGGTTCAAAACGTCGTCAAAACCGAGAATATGTTTACGCGCATCAAAGTTAACGCCTTCAATCTTTTCCTGTGCACTTTCGAGAGCTCGCGTCACCACTCTACTTTGAATAGGCTCGTCCTCAGGAATGCCAAGCGTGCCAAGTAAAGAGCGAACAGTGTCCGAGGCAAAAATCCGCATCAGCTTGTCTTCCATCGATACAAAAAACTGTGTCTCACCCGGGTCACCCTGCCGGCCCGCACGACCTCGAAGCTGGTTATCAATTCGTCGCGCATCGTGCCGCTCAGTCCCAACAACGAAGAGTCCTCCAAGGGTTCGCACTTTCTCTCGCTCTTCTGGAGTTGCATCGGGACCTCCAAGCTTGATATCAACACCACGTCCTGCCATATTGGTGGCTACTGTAACAGCACCGGCATGTCCTGCAGCCGCAATAATTTCTCCTTCACGTTCGTGATTCTTTGCATTTAAAACTTCGTGTGGGATACCAACGCTGCGCAATGAGTCTGCTAGGCGCTCGTTCATTTCGATCGAAGTGGTACCAATTAACACAGGCTGCCCCTTTGCATGCCTCGTCGCTACCTCTTTCGCAATTGCTGAAAATTTTCCATTCTCTGATTGAAAAATCTTATCCGGCTGATCTATACGCTGCACGGTCCGGTGTGTTGGCACCGCAACCACGTCTAGGTTGTATACCGAAAGAAATTCCTCTTGACTCGTCATGCCAGTACCCGTCATACCTGCGACCTTTTCGTACATGCGGAAATAATTTTGGAACGTGATTGACGCGTATGTTTGGCTCTCTCTTTTTACCGCGACGCCTTCCTTTGCTTCAATCGCCTGATGGAGCCCTTCCGACCATCGCCTCCCTGGCTGCATGCGACCAGTAAACTCGTCAACGATTATTATTTCACCATCGCGAACTACGTACTCTTTGTCTTTTTGATAGAGTGCAGATGCCTTCACCGCAGTTTCAAGATGATGTGCTAGCTTTGCGCCACCTTCTACATACAAGTTTTCGACCCCGAGCGCTCGTTCTGCATATGCAATCCCCTCACTCGTGAGCAACACTGCACGTGCCTTTTCGTCAACAGTAAAATGCTCTCCCGCCTTCATCGTTCGAGCAACCGCTGCGCAGGTATGATAGAGCTCTTCCGGGTTCCGTGACTCACCAGAAATGATGAGTGGCGTACGCGCCTCATCTATCAGAATTGAGTCAACCTCGTCAACAACTGCAAAATGGTGATGCTTCTGGCGGACATCTGTCGAAACATACTCTAGGTTGTCTCGCAGGTAATCAAAACCAAATTCATTGTTGGTGCCATACGTGACGTCTGCCTGGTACGCTTCTACTCGAGTAATCGGACGCAAAAACTCGTGAACGACTTTAAACGAGCCGTGCGCATCAACGTCTGCGTCGAGTGCGGCTTCTTCGTTTTTTTGAACTGCACTTGGATCATACTGGTATTGCTGCCTGTCGTTAAGAACAGAAACTCTCATGCCGAGAGCATGATAAATTTGTCCCATCCATACTCCGTCACGTCGCGCCAAGTAATCGTTCACTGTAACCACATGAACTCCTTTCCCAACAAGTGCATTGAGATACGCGGGGAGCGTTGCAACAAGTGTCTTCCCTTCACCAGTTCGCATTTCAGCAATCGCTCCTTTGTGTAAAATATATCCACCGACAAGTTGTACATCGTAGTGACGCTCGCCAAGTGTGCGGAGAGACGCTTCTCGAACTGCAGCAAACGCGCGTGGAGCAAGTTTATCAAGCGGAACACCACGCGCTAATTCAGCACGGAGCTCTATAGTCACGTTTGCCAACTCCTCTTTAGTGCGAGCATGCATCTCTGACTCGAAACCGTTCACCTCTTTTACTAATGCCTCAGCACTAGCTAGGTGTGGGTGCCTGCGCGTAAGCAGTGAACTCAAAAACTTCATGTTCCCTCATTCTAACACGAGCGCCCCATAATAAAAATCCCGATGGAAACCATCGGGATTTTTCTGAGATGCTCCCCGCGGGGAGTACCTGAATTAACGGCGCTTTCGTGACGAGCTTTTCTTCTTCGTCGTCTTCTTCGCCTTTTTCTTAGCTGCCATATATTTTGAAGTTTTATTTGGTGAATTAACGACTTGTAGTTGCTCGACGCCCGACCGTGAAC
>CAZQPW010000021.1:0-8559 GCA_964595305.1 uncultured Candidatus Saccharibacteria bacterium | reverse complement strand
ATTGCTATAAGCAAGGCGCGCGTGTCAGCTGGTGAATACACTTCACGTTTTTGAAGTGGGATGAGTGCACCAGAGACGCGAATAAGTGGTCGCATCTTTGCGCTAATGTGGAGGTCTGACGCACCTTCGGCTATCACAGTTTCTATGAGCTGCTGGAGCTCAGCTTCTGCATTCATATAGTTAGTATATCGCGCTATTTTTTACCAGCGCGCACCTGCTGTGCAATTTGGAGTGCGCGGTCACACACTTCACTCGGAAGTGCCGATGCCTTCACAATATACCCACTTGCACCGAGAGATGTTGCCATGCGCACATCTTCATCTTGCCCCTGATTGGTCAACATAATAATAACCGAAGACGGGGCGGCCAACTTCTGCGACTGTATTGCACGTAGTACGTCAAAGCCGTTCATTTTTGGCATCATGATGTCGAGAAGTATTATGCTCGGCTTGAACCCACCACGCAACTTGTCGAGAGCAAGTTGGGGGTCAGAAGAACTCTCTACCGTAGCTCCACATTTCTTAAACTTTTGGACATACATATCCAAAAGGAAGGCGTCGTCATCAATTAAAAATATTTTTTCTTCGGATGCGCTCATATTTGTTGTGGTTCGGCTTCGGCTAGCTGTGCTTCTTCTACTGCGGGTTCGATTTCACCTTCTGGTGGTGGTGCTGCCTCGAGTAGATCTTCGTCGACTAGCTCACCGCCAAGAGTGTTAACTTCCTCAAACGGGATAGTTCCTCGCAACATTTTAATGATAGCATCTTCTTTCATGCTCATCATGCCCTGTTTGCGTGCAGCTTCGTAGAGTGCGTCTTGTGTCGGCTTTTCAAGAATAACCTTCTCTATCTCCGGAGTTGTTTGAAGGAATTCAAACACACCAATTCGTCCTCGGGTACCCGACGGACAGTCTGCAGACGGCTGGATACGATAAAAACTTTCTGCGTGTGGAATGCGTGAGCGGAATTCTTCTGGGAGGTCTGCAAACTGATTTTCGACCATACGCTTAACTGCACCTTCAACTGGGCTTTTTTGTCCGCCGTCTGGGCAACGCTTACGTACGAGACGTTGCGCAATAGAAAGTATGAGCGTCGGCGCAATCAGATATGGGTCAATACCCATGTCCACCAAACGGGGCACAATACCTATAGCGTTGTTGGTGTGCAGTGTCGTAAGTACCATGTGACCAGTAAGCGCTGCCTGAATGGCAAGCTGGCCCGTTTCTTTGTCGCGGATCTCACCAACCATGATCACGTCAGGGTCTTGACGCAAGATCGAACGAAGCCCTGATGCAAATGTATACCCGATTTCCGGACGCACCTGCGACTGAGACACGCCTGCGACGTCGTACTCAACTGGATCTTCGAGTGAAACAACATTAGCCCCTTCCCTGTCGAGCTCTTGGAGCATCGCGTAGAGCGTCGTAGATTTACCCGAACCGGTCGGACCAGAGATGATAATGAGTCCGTAAGGCCTTGCGAGCGAGTCGCGAATTAATTTGACATTGTGGTCTTCGAGTCCAATGTCTTCAAGCTTCACCGACTCTTTACTCTTATCCAAAATACGCATCACCACCTTTTCACCATAGTAGGTTGGGAATGTAGAAACACGAAAGTCTACTCGCCGGTTGTCTACATTGGCACTAAACCTTCCGTCTTGAGGTTTCCTACGCTCGTCGAGGCGAAGGCTCGAAAGTACTTTAATGCGAGCAACAACCGACCGTTCAACATTTTTGGGAAGGCGAAGTGATGTGTGCAACACGCCGTCAACACGAAAACGTACTCGAAGCTCTTTGTCGCCCGGCTCTACGTGGATGTCGGAAGCGCGACCGTCTACCGCATAACGCAAAATAGTTGCTACGATTTTTGTAATCGGAGCATCTTCCTTCATTGCCCCACCGACATTAATTTTCGCCTCGGGGATAGCTGCCTCTTGCTGTGGAGCTTCGGCTGCAAATTGCTGCGCCTGCTCCTCAGGAGTCAAAGTAGACTGCAGCTCAGTGAGTGCGGTGCCAACCTCTGTGGTTATACCCTTGTACATCTTTTCTACCACCTGGAAATCGTCTTCCGAGATCAAATAGAGCTTATAAGGTAAGCCTACTTTTGTAGCGATAAAATTTACTGCCTCAACAGCCTCAAGGTTATCAGGGTCCGTAATTCCTACTTCTAAAGCACCGTCAACAATTGCGAGCGGCGCAATGTGGTAGTGCCGAGCAGATTCAACTGGCACATACTTTAATGCCTCATAATTCACCGAGCCGTCAGTTACCATCCGGGTCGGGATATCGTAATATTCTCCACGCGCGCGCAAAATATCTGCGGCGGAAACGCCGCGGTCTATAAGCGCGCGCTCAATAGATTTTTTCCCACCGGCGGTTTCGTCTTTAATCGACTGAACCGCTTGAGCTGGGATCAGCTTTTTTTCAACAAGGAGTGAAAGTACATCCATGTTAACGTGTAAACACTTTGTTTACTTTCTGTTGTTCGACAGTGGGCGGTGCGACCCTGCCGCCAGCGATAGGAGCAAACGGATCGATACGACCTGCTGGTTCGATGGATATTGTCTGTGCAAAGTCTGTCAGTGAGCGGAAAACTGGATCAGAAAAAACTGCATCATCTATTGTTATTGATTCGATCTTTTGCAACAGAGAAACAAGCTCTATGTTGCCACCTGCCCCTTCAACGATGCTTGTAGTTTGCAGTGTCGTTTGGACTGCCCCACCAAAAAAGTATGAGTACCCAGCATAAAGTGCGGCAACACCTACTGCAAATATGATTACGTTTTTGTATTGGTTAAGCATATTATGGTTTGACCCAGAAGGTCCTCATCGCAATGTTTAGCTCATAAATGCCCGAGTCTGTGGCGCTTAGTCGCATAGACTCGATATCGACGATACGTAGCGACTGCTCTAGGTCTCTGACAAAAGCACGAAGCGTTGCGTATGTCCCACTCACCGAGAATGAAAGCACGAGAGACTCAACAGCATTCTGATCAGTTGATGTCAAGGCATTTGCGTTTTGGTTCGCGTCATCAATAGACATATTGCGAAGACGCATAAGATGACTCTCCGCCATCTTGCTTATGTCGAGCACTAATCGAATATTGTCTACATGATCTGGGAGGAGCTTTTCAAGACGCGCAACGTCGTTCGGTGGAATATTGTCGCGCTTTGAGATGAGTGCATCTCGTTCCTCAGTAAGCTGAGCTGTCTTTTCGAGTGAAGATTCGAGAGTGGAGAGCCTTTCTCTCTCTACCTTGATGTTGGTGTATGTTGGATCAATGTAGAAATAGAAAAGCGCGAATGCTACTCCGACTGCAAGAATTGGGTAAAGTACTTTCATTGTAGTGGATTAGGATTAGCGCCATCTTCTAGAGGCACGGTCGATGTGGTCCCGCGCTCCTTCTCTACGCGCTCTGCATATGTAATTCTGTCTTTTGGAATATTCGCAGTGAAACTGAAGATAACATTGCCGTTTTCTGTGGTATTTACACCAGAGAACAGTGGGTCTTTGATGATAGTGCTAGTGGCAAACGAGCCTGCTTGTAATGCAATGGTGTTAAGAGATATAGACTCACCATTCATCACGATTTTATAATTAGGCTGAAGAATGTCTCTCGTAAGGACGAGGTCTTTAAAGCGCAAGTTTTGTTGCGTACGGCGCTCTAAATCTTCTAATATCAGTGAAGGGGCCACGTGCGTTTGTAGAAGGCCCTGTGCACCACGAATGCGCTTTGAGAGTTGATCGAGCGCCCTAATTGATTCTGGTTCAAACGCAGCACGAGCGTTTGCCAACTGTTGTTCCTTCTCTTTTCTCAAATTACTTGAATACTGGTCTGCTACATAAAAACCGCCGGAAGCGATCAACGCCGACACAAGTATGAAAGTGGCTACGATGTTAATTATGACGAAAGGACCCTGCTGTGCAGACAACGGAGACCCAGAGCGCGAAGTTTGAAGCGCCTCTTTAGGAATAAAGGAGGTGGTCACTCTATCAGGCATACTCCTACTATAGTACCGCAGCGCTTTGGCACTGTATCAGCAGAATCATGTGTCCTGTGCACAATCAAGATTCAAGTGCTCGGAGCGCAAGCCCTACAGAAGAGGAAAATGTTGGTCCTGCATTCTTAAGCACGTTAGTAATGAACGCGGGTGCCGCAACACGCTCAAATGCATTTCCGTGTACAATAGGTGCGTCGAAATAGGTGCGCGCAATAGTGTCGAGTCCCCTTAGCTCTGCTCCGCCGCCGACAAAAACAATTTTTGATACTGCCTTGCCTGCTTTACGTTGATACGCGAGCAGTATTCTGCGCGCCTCCGCGAGCGAAAATTCAATCACTGACTTACCCGACTCCTCTTCATCCTCAAAGCCGCTTGCACGCTTTAGTGTTTCAGCTTCGCCAAACGTAAGACTTTTTGACTTTGCGATTGCTGAAGTAATATCTTGCCCTCCTCTGTTTATTGTGTGCGAGATAAGGATTACGCCAAATTCGATAATGTATACACGGGTTGCAGCCGCACCGAAGTCGACCATTAATATAGGCTGCGTACCATGCTCGTAAGATGCGCGAGAGAAAGAAAAGGGCTCTATCTCAAAAAACTGAGGGGTGACGTTTATCCCTTTTGATATATCAGTAAATTTAGAGAGGGTGCCCTTATGGATTGCTACCATGAGCACATCGGTAGTAGGATTACTCGAGGGCATTGGCTGGTTTGGCTGCATATATTTGCGCTCCTCATTCGGAATTACAAACCAATCTAGCGCGACTTCCGTTATCGGCACGGGGATATATTTACGCGCCTCGATCGGAACCATCGATGCGAGGTCGTTTTGATTCACAGTTGGCAGCGAAATTACTGAAATGAGAGAAGAGCCAAGGGGGATCGAAATCCCTGCGGTAGTAGCGGTTACATTTGCCTCCTTTACCAACTCTTTGAGTGCCTCAACCACCTTGTCAGTTGGGGCGTTTACTGCCTGCCCTACTTCAGCGTTAGCATACGGGCCAAGCATGATCTCTCCATACGTCTCAAGAACTGCAACGCCTTTTGCGCGCTTAAGTTGCACGAGCTTAATGGAGGATGTGCCGATGTCGATACCGAGAACGGAGTTGCTGTCTTTTTTCGTGAGCGCCCCGGTCAAATCACTCAGCGTATCCGTAAGTGATGAAAAGGAAAAGGCCATGGTGTACTATAGCAGTGTACCATGTTGCGCCAAACACTCTCCAAAATATTGGATGCCCTGTTACCTCCGGCACCGATAGTTCAAAAAGCAAAAAAAATCCACACGCAAGATATTGAGTCGCTCGCACTACTCCAGAGATATTCAGAAAAGCCCTGGCTTTATTTTTTCTTACCGTATGCCGACGAGCGTATACGCACTTTGATCCGTGCAGCAAAATACCATTCATGCAAACATTCAGTTCAAACTTTGAGCACTATCTGTGCAGACCCTCTTCTTGAGGTGTTACACGAAGCGAGCGTACTTGGTTCGTGGAGTACACCGGTCATTATGCCGGTCCCGTCTTCGCGCGAGCGCATGCGCGAGCGCGGATATAATCAAGCCGAGCGGTTTGCCCGTTCCTTAGCAGCTCACATTGAACTCCCTCTTGAAACACGCGCACTTTCTCGTATGCACCGCCAATCACAAGTTCATGTGAAAAGGAGCGAGCGCACACGAAATGTTAAAAACGCTTTTTCAGCAAACGAAAGTGTTCGCGGTGCATACATAATCCTCGTTGACGACGTTGTGGAAAGCGGGGCAACTCTAGCAGAGGCACGCGCGGCGCTTATCAAAGCCGGCGCCGCCGATGTTGTTGCCGTTGCTATTGCGCATTAACTATTTTCTTCTGAGATTTTTTAAACGTGCACCTGCGGATCGCAAATATTCGAACGGCTTAGAGATAAACTTCCCCACAGTCATGAGCATTCCTTGGACTGACCACGCGCCATAAAGTATTGCCGCCGTCCCGCCCACAAAGACAAAGATGCCGCCGATAGCAACACCAACTGTATACGCACCAGCCGCGCAAAGCACAGCCTTGATCGTCCATCCCGCTGCATCGCGTAGGCTCATCTTTCGGAGCTTTTCCCATGTTGGCCCAAATCGCATAATTTGGTTAATAACTAAGTCGTTCCAAAATTCTCTGTCATGGTGCGTCAGCTTTTGGCTATCTTTGTTGTCTTCCTCATCCTCCTCAATCCCCGGCAAAGCATCCTCGGGTTTTGACTCTGCCGCTTGTTGCGCTGCTTGCACTGGAGCCTCAACAACTGGAGCGCCTTCGTCTTTCGGTTTTTCTGGTTTTGGTTTTTCTGGAACTGAGGGGATCTTTTCTGGTACCTCTGGTATTTCGAGCGGCTTTTCTGGAGGAACACTATCAGGAGCTGCAGGTGTAGACACTGCCTCAGCTTTTACCTCTTGTTTAGAGCTTAGCACTAAAGCATCGCCTTCCCCACTTTTAACAGCTTTCTTTCTCATTTTTATTTTGGCAACGACTCGCAGGCAGCACCATCTTTGTCACCATCGAGCCTGTTAGTGTCACCGGCTACTCCACCAGCCTTATCAAAAAATACCTGCGCGTCAGTTTGGGTTGAAAAATCTGAGCAGTTATACTCGTTCGTCAGCTTTGCTCCTGCAGTTCCTTCGGGAACCACATTGCCAAGCTTATCGCGCAGCGCATTAGTAATGAAGTTGCCGCCCGCGTCTTGCTGAATGTTTCCGTTTGTGTCACGCATGAGCGTTGCATCTTTAACACTGCCCCCGTTCATAAGCGTACCGAGGTCAAAGTCTTTACTGAATCCTTCGAGTCCAAGCGCACCGAGCAATATGACAATTACCACTCCGAGAACACCCTTTGCTATCTTGCGCTGCGGCGAACCTGAATAGTCTGTTGCCTTTGCTCCTACTTGCTTAATTTCTTCTTGGATGTCCATACTTTATATAGAGAAATAGAAGTAAATTGCGATTGCAAGTAGCACGAGTATTACTATAATTCTGACAGCCTTATTGCCTCTTAAATTATTGAGCATATATGTAAATTACTACTATGCCACCAGTATAGCAAATTTATTTTGCCTTGACCTACCAACGCAAAAACGAAAACCTCCTACGCTCTTCAAACCTTTCTGCTTCACGCTTTTCTATTTCAGCATCGCGCTCTTCTTTTGAGAGTACGAAATCGAGGTCGAACTGCTTCTTAAGTTCTTCCATCTTCAGCATTGTCAAATGAGGTCTATTTGCAAAACGGACACTCTGATCATGCTCATACGCAGCGCTTTGTCTTTTAATTTCACGCGCTGCGTCATCTATCTTTGACTGCAAATACTCAGAAAAGGTTTTAGCAGTAAAGTGCGGATGGTAGCGCCGTGCATCGTTGATGAGCCCGCGGATATGCGGGCGAAGATACTTCCACTGCTTCCACTCAGGTATCTCCCACCACAGTGTTGCAACACCTGCGTTGTGAATACCTGCGGTACTTACGACCCGCTCGTCGTTGTTGCTGCTCTTTTTAACTTCTCGCTCCTCGTCTTCGTCATCGTCATATTCGCCTTCAAACAAATCGTCGTCATACGTGCTACGGCGCCTCGTGCGTACTACCTCACTCCTATTCCTAAACGCTTTTTGGTCTGCAGCTGCAGAAGCATACACCCCCTGCGGCAGCTCGGAGGCAAACTTAGCATCTTTCCACAACATAATGTGATCAAATATCTTTTTCCCTGGATTGTGAATGTACTCAGGATTTTTTAACACCCTCGGCTTTGCAAATGTTAGGAGAAGTGTAGCAAGAGTGCCAAGCTGCGACTCACTCATACCACCACGCCTATGCTCTGCCTTCTCTCTAGCTATCTGCTCGTTAGTGAATACAAAAAAATCAAATTTGTGGCGCGCTGCAAGGTCGCGCGCCCGCGAGCTTTTTGCAAGCATAGGCACCGCCCGCTCAGGATGAAACTTTGCCTTCTCAAGCTCATTTCGAGCCACACCAAAGAGCCACTGCCCTGCCGCTTCTTTTGAGGTCTCCAGTTCCTTAAGCCGTGCTTCGCGTTCTCTTTTTTCACCCGCTTCAAATTCGGCTCTATTTTTTTCAAACTGCTTCTTCATAGATCTTGTCTCAAGCTCGTCTTTCGTGTTAAACAGCGGGAGGAGTATTTTCATCTGCAAACGAACCTTCTCTGCAAGGCTAGTGAGCTCCTCGTCGTTTAAATGCTTGAAAGTTCCATCCCGATGCTTCAACAATTTTTTAATTGTCATTTGGGACGAAGCCCACCACTTTTCGTTAGGGTCTTCAAGTTTATTTTCTGTATTTAGTATGTTTTCAATATTTTCTTCAAGCTCTCTAAGGCTGCTTGTGAAGAAAAAACCCTTTACGATCATATTGATCGCCGCATCAAGGACTGGAAACTCAGCAGTCCTGTCTTCAGATATAATGCGCTGAATTTCTGCTTTTGTTTGTATAATCCCTTCTGCACTTGGCCTAAGCGCTACAACACGCTCTGGAATTGCGTTTATTTTGTACCCTTCTGCCACCAATGCATGTGCGACGCTTATTGGGTCAAGACTTGCGCTA
>CAZQPW010000020.1:0-8943 GCA_964595305.1 uncultured Candidatus Saccharibacteria bacterium | reverse complement strand
GTTACTACCTCGTCTGCCGTGGGTCTAAACCCACTCGACTTGCATGCCTTATCCACGCCGCCAGCATTCATCCTGAGCTAGGATCAAACTCTCATATAAGACTGATGCCTCCAATTGAAGGGCACCAGTCAACACTCGGAACAGAAAAAAATGAATTGTTTCTTACTATCTAACTTGATGTTATTTCTGGTTTTGTATTTGGTTTAAATTTTCAAGGTGCGCCGGTCGGTAAAGAAAAAGTGCCGGACTACTCCGACACCAAAGATAGTTTTTCTTAAAACGTTGTGTTTTATGAAGTAACAATCATAGTGTTTAGAGCAGGCACCAAAGGCCGGAACCCAAGGTGTTATAGACAGTATACTCCCCTCCCCACCCCCTGTCAAGGGTACCCCCAGTGCCTAAAATATGGCTTAGGTACGACACACTCTCGGGCTGACCTAGAGCGTAGTACTACCAGAACGAATAGCTAGTATATGCCTGGCGCTCAGCTAGGTCTGCATCGGCATATCGCTTGTCGCGCACGTCTTTTGGTATCGCGAGCCACGCCTGCCTTTCCTTTTCCACACGCTCACTATTCGCCTTTTCCCAAAGTTTGTAAAGTTTTTTATGATCTTGGATTATGCCTTCAAACCCTAATGATTTTTTTGCCATGAAATAATGTACCCCGAATGTTTAATTATCTGCACCGATGGTACCATATACGTATGAAGAAACATAGTTGGACTGTCGTGTCGCTTGGGGGTTCGATTATTGTGCCGGACAATATCGACGAAGAGTTTTTAAAAAGCTTTTGCGCGGTAATACGCACTCATGTAAAGAAAGGCGGCAAGTTTATAATCATCGCGGGTGGTGGAAAGACTGCGCGCACGTACCAGCACGCGCTCGCCTCGCTGAGCACTGCACAGAAAGATGACTTAGACTGGCTCGGCATCCACGCAACGCGACTCAACGGGCACTTAGTCCGCGCACTCTTTAGAAAGGAAGCTCACCCAAATTTAATTAAAGATATTTACACGCCGCTCCCAAAGAATAAAAAAATTATTATCGCTGCAGGCTGGAAGCCGGGCAACTCGACAGACCTTGTTGCAGTCGAACTCGCACGCAAAGTGGGAGCAAAAAAATTAATCAACCTCTCCAACATCAGTCACGTGTACTCTGCAGATCCGCGCAAAAATCCTGCTGCGGAAAAATTTGAAAGTATTTCTTGGAAAGAGTTTAGAAAGCTGTTGCCAAAGAAGTGGGACCCAGGCCTCTCTGCCCCGTTTGACCCTGTTGCAGCTGCACGCGCAGAAAAGTTGGGGATCGAGGTGGCGGTAATACGCGGCACGTCACTCGTTGACGTCGACGCGTACCTCTCTGGCAACACATTTGAAGGGACGCGTATCCACTCGTAAGACTACAGTTTTAGTTTTGAAAGTGCGTGCTCTACTGCAGCTTGCAACTCCTCGATCGTCCCGTTATTCGTTACGACTGTATCGGCAGAGGCAATGACCGCATTTATGTTGCTACTCACGGTGCCCTTACCTTCGTCCTCACGCTTTGAGTCTGCAACAAATTGCTCGAACGATACTTGGTCCTTGGTGCCGTCGCCGCGCGCATGTACGCGCTCGTACCTCGTCTTGATATCAGCGTCCACTCCTAAAATTTTCCCTCCGTTTTGCCGGACAAAGTCTGCCTCGCTCTGGCGATGAATTGCCTCAAGGACTACATTCTCGTTGCCTGCTTCGCGCGCGCGCTCAAGGGAGATCCCGAGGATGCCGCCGGGCGTGGAGTTGATCAACTCTTCCGCAAGTGCAGACATGTGTGTGCGGTCGAGCGGGAGCCCGCGCTCCTTAAGCATTGTAATGAGCGTTGCCGAGCTTGAATAGTGAGCAAAGCCCTTCGACTTTAAATACTCAACTACTGTCCCCTTCCCCGCTCCGAGTGTCCCTGCAATTCCGATGATCATAATTAATGTACCGATCTTAGTTGACTCGTGTAATAATTCATGAGCTGTGATCCAAGGGAAACCACTCTATGTTCCAGGCCTTTTATCTTATTCCACTCACTTCGCATTTCTTTAGAAACTTTTAGAATGCGCATGTATAAGTCTAGGTCGCCTGCGGAATGCAGGTCGGGTGAGCTGATATCTTGAGCCGGCTTTGGAGTAAATGCAACACTGAACATGTCGTACTCTTCTTGCGATATCACTTTTGAGCCGAGTAATGATTGCAAAAAACGAAGTTTTTTCTCAGACACCTCTTCAGTTTTCTCAAGTTGTTTTTCGAGAAGTTGCTTGAGGGTAAATATCGGCTCAAGACCAAAAAATGCGAGCGCCTCTTCCTTGCCTGCGAATATTTTCCCCGGTGCAGTCTCTGGCCTCATTTTTTCTTATGTTCCGCAGTATGCGGCTTCTGCATCTTTTCGAGCGTGACGAGGAGTGGTGAGCCGATGAAGATCGACGAGTACGTACCTGCGATAATGCCGATGAGGAGCGCGAGCGTGAAGTAATGTGACGAAGCGGGGCCCCAGATGTAGAGCGCAACGAGCGCAAGGACAGTAGTAAGAGAGGTGTTTATCGAGCGGGCTAGGGTTTGCGTTACCGAGCGACCAACCACTTCCTCGAAGGACTCCGTTTTATTCGCTGCAGCGTTCTTACGTAAATTTTCTCGCGTTCTATCGAACACGACAATGGTGTCGTGAACGGAAAATCCAAGCACCACGAGCAACGCAGTTACAAAGAGCGTATCCACCTCGACTCCATAGTAATGGCCAAGGTAAGCGAAAACTCCGACAGGAATAAACACATCGTGCGCGAGCGCAAGAAGCGCGACGAGGCCGTACTTCCAGCTCGATACTGGTCGCGAAACATGACGAAACACAAACGCAATAAATAGTGCGATCACGACTAACACGAGGACGATCGCCCACACCGATCGAGTTTTCAGCTCGCTACCGATTGCAGGACCAATGGAGTCGAAACGCTTGACCGTGATTTGCGAAGATCCAATTTGGAGGGCACCTTTTGCGAGGGTGTACTGGTTTTGATCAAGAAACGGAGTACGCACTATGTACCCGCTCTCACCAGTAGGCCTTGCCTGCACGCCGTTAATTCCTACCGAACCGAGCGCAGCGGTCACCTGGTTTACGTTAGGAGTTGGAGTACTTGTTGCATATTCGATCTCCATGAGAGAGCCACCGGTGAAGTCGATTCCGGGTTTGAGCCCCCAGAGAGTAAGTGCACCTACTGAAAGCACGAGTAGGATGACTGAGAGCGAATACCAGATCTTGCGATTGCGAATGATGAACATATTATTGAGTGAAGCCGTTACCAAAAAGCGTTCGAACTAATTTTGAATGACTGTTCCCTACCCCAATTGCCAAAAGGAGTGAGCGCGAAACGGTTATCGCGGTGAACATTGAGATCAAAACACCGATCACAAAGACAAGTGCAAAACCCTGAATGAGAGCTGTGCCACCAAACCAGTACAAAATGAGGCCAGTTAGAATTGACGACAAGTTTGAATCGCGAATCGAAAGCCACGCGCGGTTGAACCCTTCATTAATAGCATCGTGGAGACCCATGCCGTGACGAAGCTCTTCCTTGGTGCGCTCGAAAATCAAGATGTTTGCGTCTACTGCCATACCAATCGAAAGGATAAACGCTGCAAGACCTGCAACTGTGAGCGTGACAGGAATAAGTTTAAACACGAGAAGCGAAAGTGCAATATATCCCAAAAGCGCAACTACAGCTATAACTCCAGGTAAGCGGTACCAAAGCACAAGGAATATGCCGACAAAGATGAGTCCGTAGAGTCCAGCCATGGTACTTGCTTCAAGTGCGTGCGCACCAAGAGAGGCGCCCACAGACTGAGTTGAGAGTAGTGTGATCGGAACAGGGAGTGCGCCGAAGTTTAAATTGCGAGCAAGTTCGCGAGCCTCGGCAGCTGTGAACGAGCCACTGATTTCTGCTTTGCCATCAGGGATAGCAGATTGAATTACTGGCTCAGAAATAGGTTGGTTGTCGAGGAAAATTGCAAGCTGCTTGCCAATATTTTCCTCAGTAATTTTCTTGAAGCGTGCCGCACCTTCGGTCGTCATGGTGAGCGAGATCGCAGGCTTTGTAATACCGGCGCCACCAAATACCACTTCTGCTCTACTGATGTATTGCCCGGTTAGGTTGGTTGGGACATATGTTGCTGAGCTAGTACCAACAGGAAGTCTGAGGCGGAAATCAAGTGTTGGTGTTTTACCAATCGCCGCAAGTGCATCCTCAATATTAGTAACACCTGGTAGCTCTACGATAAGACGCTCGGCGCCATCTGAGCCAAGCCCACCCTGCTCTACCTGAACCAACGGCTCAGAAACACCAAATACATTCACGCGACGCTCAATAACATCACGCAAAGATGCCATCGCAGAGCTGACATCAGCAGATGCAAGTGCGGAAGTGTCTGCGCGGTATACAAGATGTGTTCCGCCTGCTAAATCGAGCCCGTATTTAAATGGATAATCACTATCTGGTGCCTGAGTTGCGTATACAAAATACCCTACACCTGCGCCTGCTACTAGTAGGAGGAGCGCTCCAATTCTGGTCCACATGGTCATACCTGTTTAGTATGCCACACGAGGGAAAGTATTGCCAGGTGTGCAACTCTACATTCTTTTATTTACCATGTCAAAAAGGTTTACGAAGAGCTCGGCAACGGCGACGGGACCCACCCCGCCCGGGACTGGAGTGATTAGGCGCGCCTTAGCCGTGCAAGCTGCGCTCGCATCGCCAACTATTTTTCCATTCGACTCGCTTGTACCCGCATCAATAATTACAACACCCTCTTGGATCATTTCTGGCCTGAGCAGCTCAGGGACGCCTGCACCAAGCACGACGATATCTGCACCCATGGTAACCGAAGCAACATCGTCTCCTTTGTCTACAACAGTCACACGTGCTCCGCGCATACGTAATAAATCGGCAACAGGTCTACCCACCAACCTCCCCTGCCCAACGACAACTGCGTGCGCATCTTTAATTAAAATTTGGTGGAAGTTTAAAATCGCTTCTACTGCACGCGCAACTGGAGGTGCAGGAAATGTTCCCGCTAAAAATTGCTCATACGCAGCCCGCGATAAAACGTCGACGTCTTTTTTTAATTCGACACCGTTAAGCACGGCATCGGTATCTACCCCTGCCGGCAATGGGAGCTGCACTATAATCCCATCACAGACACCTGCCTGCTCTACTGAAGAAACTTGTTTAAAAATAACTCCGAGCTCTGAAGCTACGCGCGACTTAATACGTAAATATTGTGCAGTGACTGGGTCTGAGCCTGCAACGACTGCGAGCACTTTGCCACAGAGTAACCCGCTTGTTTTCAGTTCGGCAACTATTTTTTTAGCGATTGCACGTCCATCAACTATCATGCCCTCCTTCTCTTGTCTTCAGGAACAAAAGACTCATACCGCCCCTCGGTTGAAACGAAAGAGTTAAGGGAGTTGTGTTTATATGAGTAGCCCCACATGCGCGTTAGCTTGGTGCCGTCCATTAAAATTGGGTATGAATAAAAACGCCATGAGCCAGCAGGCGTAGGTATCTTGCCTCGAGTTGCGTGCCAAAAAAAGAAGTATGCGAGCCGAGCCATCCAAGGTTGTATTGGAAGCACTCGCTTTCCTACTGCCTTTGCCATATCTCCAGCAAACACGGGCTTACCCGATGGAGTGATGTTGAAAATTTCATGACGCTCGCCATGCCACTCGTTAAAAGAAAGCATTTCAACTATGTCGGTTACATCATCTTCGTGGATGAACTGTCTGACCCAACCGCGAGTTGCAGGAACTATGGCAACTAAAATCGAAATGAGACTATAGATACCGCCTTTGAGCTGGCCAGAAAGTGCAGCCTGGAGTCCAAAGCGGATGCGCATATACCTGCCTCGTGGGCCAGTGATAGCAGCCGGTCGGACCACCGCAACTTTTGGACCGTTACTTCCAGCACGACCAACGATTTCGTTCAAAATTTCCTCTGCTTTACGATTTTCCACTCCGTACAAATACTCGCTCTCTCGCATCGGCTCATCTTCCTTGAAATAATGTTCGAACGTATTACTTGCGTACGCACCATAAATTGACGCGGTTGAAAAGTGAATGAGTCGTTCGACGCTTGTTGTGTTGAAAGCAAAGTTAAATATGTCTCGTGAACCGTCGACGTTCCACTTCCATGTGGTCTCGTTCTGACCGTAGAGCATGCGGATCTGCCATGCAGTATGAACGACGATGTCGGGCTGCTCCGCTTCTACTTTTTTCTGCCACGAACCATCGGACGTATTGGCTTCTATCCAAACTATTTTTTCGTTGTTGAAAAGAGCTCGCGGCATTGGCTCCTTGTCGAGTGCAATTATTTTCCTCACATCGTCACGTTTTGAAAACTGCTCACAAAGCATGGTTCCAACATATCCTGCTGCGCCGGTAATGAAAAGTGTGTGGTTCATGGTATGAGTCTTTGCAGAAGTGTTTTGAGTGTTTTAAGTATAATAGAAAGATCAAACAATAGCGAGTAATGAGTTACGTAGTATAGGTCATACATAAGCCGCACACGCGAATCCTCAATTGATTGAGGACTAATCTGGCCAGGAGCATACCGTTGATTTACTTGAGCCCAACCCGATATGCCAGGAGTTACCGCGTAGCGCAAGCGATAAAACGGTAACTCCTCCTCCAGGCGCTCCCCTAGGCCACGGATGTCGGAGCGCGGACCTACGAGCGAGAGTTCGCCGGTCAGGACCGAAAGAAGTTGTGGCACTTCGTCGAGCGATGTCCTGCGAAGAAACGCGCCGACCTTCGTGACGGGATTGCTCGTCTTTTCTTCAGTAGTCCACTCACTAGAAGCACTTTTATTTTGTCTCATGGTGCGGAGCTTGCGTACCATAGTCTTACTCCAGCCCTTGCCAATTCGTTCCTGCTCAATAAACACCGGCCCTCTCCCTTCGATGCGCATCGCGAGTGCGATGATGGGTAATATAAGTGCGAAGAAAAATAAAATGAAAACTGCGAGCAAACTTTCGAGAACACGCTTTACTACATACGCAAGCCTGTACCCAACACCACTTGGCATCTGCCCTGGGTTAAACAGTGTGAGCGGCGTTCGCTCAAACAAGACTTCGTACGCTACTCGCGCATCTATTATTTCAAGCTCCGGGGGAATGTCGAGTCGCACATCGGCAACAATGGTGCGCACCCCACGCACCCTTGCCTCTTCAGATATACGCTCCCTGAGAGCACTGCCGCTTAGGTTCGTGGAGTCTATGTATGACGCACATTTGAGTAGCGCTTGTGGGGTGGCGTCTAAAGCTGCTACCAAATCATTTATGTCTTGACCCGCGCCAACAACGATAACCTGGAGCATGCCCCGTAAGTGCATTGCGAATGCAAACGCGCCCTGTCTCCATAGCACAAGCAGTATACTTGAAATTACAAAATATAAAATTAAAACTACACGCGAGCCGACCGTTCCAGGAAATAAGAAAAAGTAGAGTATGGAACACAGCGCATACACCACCTGTGCGCCAGTAATAGCCTGCATTACAGATTGCTCAAAAAGTGCAACACGTTTATCATAGAGCCCGGAACCGACGAAGATTATGAGGTGGACGATCATTAGCCACACGAGCGGCAAGTAGAGTGACGCGTCTGAAAGCGTTGGGACTTCAAACCTGCGTAGAAAAACCGCAAGTGCGAATGAAACTAATAGAACACATACATCCCCGACTAGGAGGTTGACTCGGTCACGTACGAACGGCTCGTTCATGCATCTATATAAAAGTATACCAGAACAGGGCCCAAAATGGTACTATTTTTGTAGATGAAAAAAGTACTCTTTGTTATCACTAAGTCAAACTGGGGCGGCGCCCAAAAGTATGTTTTTGACCTCGCCACCTCACTACCCAAGGACTACCAATCGGTAGTAGCTGCCGGCGGCTCTGGCCCATTAATTGAAAAACTCCGTGCCGCGGGGGTCAGAACCATCTCACTTCCGAACGTAAAAAGAGACATCCAATTTTTCCAAGAACCAAAATCTTTGTGGGATCTCTATTGGATAATCCGAAAAGAAAGACCTGATGTGGTTCACGTTAACTCGTCGAAAGCTGGTGGTCTCGGCGCGCTTGCAGCGCGGCTCGCGCTCGTACCGAAAATAATTTATACCATCCATGGTTATGCTGGCACAGAGCCGTGGCGTGGGCCGGTGCAACGAGCGCTTATATGGGTTGCCACACTTGCAACTCAAATACTTGTTCATCGAAGCATTGCACTTTCAGAAAAGTATAAAAAGCTGGTGCCCCTTCAGTACAAAACGACAACAATTCATCACGGCATTCACTTTCTCCAAACAGAGCCGAAACCGCACGAGGGGATACGCATCGCGTGCGTCGGTGAACTACATCCTATAAAAGCTCATGATGTATTAATACGCGCGATGCAAAAAGTGAATGGCGCATCACTCACTATCATGGGCGACGGAGAACTAAGGGAAAAACTGAAAGCGCTCGTCGCAAACCTTAAGCTGGAGAGCCGGGTCACTCTCGCCGGCCATGTTGACAACGCCGTCTCACGACTAAACGAGTATGACATTTTTACACTCCCCTCTCTTGCAGAAGGGCTCGGCTATGTACTCCTTGAGGCAGGGCTTAGTAGCCTCCCTGTTGTAGCATCTCACGTCGGCGGGATACCGGAAATTGTTGAAGACACTGTGAGCGGCATACTGGTGCCCCCTGGTGACGAAAACGCTCTCGCAAAAGCCCTCCAAGCACTCGTCGATTCTCCAACCGAGCGCACACGCCTTGGCACAGCACTCAGCAGCAGAATTAAAAATAACTTTTCGATCGAGAGGATGCTGCAAGAAACGATTGCTGTCTACGAAAAAAACTTATAGGGTCCCTACAATTTCTGTGCGGTCGGGGAAACGCAACTTTC
>CAZQPW010000019.1:3813-11326 GCA_964595305.1 uncultured Candidatus Saccharibacteria bacterium | reverse complement strand
ATGGGCGTCGTCTTTTCACCAGAAGAAGTGAAGTTTAAGCAGGTACCGTCAAAGGAAGATTTTTTACGCGCGGTGGAAATCCTAAAATCAGGCCTGCGGGCTGACCCAGCGATACTCTCTGCGCTCCTTCTTGGCTCTGTGGTGCGCGGCGACTGCAAGGCGTTTGCGGAAATGATGGAGCAACGTGTAGAGATGATGGAAAATCGGGCAAGAAACACCATGATGTTTGTTAAAGATAAAAATGGGCACCAGCGCCTCGTAATTGTAGACATAGGCTCGTAGTGACACGTATGCAAGAACGTGCACGAATGACTTTAACAACTGGGAGTGAAGAAGAGCTACAGATATTGAAGGCTCGAGATCAGTATTTTGACTCAGTGCTTCAAGGGCACGGTCTACCACGCAACCACCCACACGTAGAAATTGAAACTAAGGCATTAGGTATTGAAGAGCCGAGCGCCTTTAGGGCGAGCGAAGACCGGATACACCTGCTTATAATCCGCGACCAGGTAGTAGCGGTGTGCATAGATAGGCGAAATACATTCAACTACCACGAAGTAACATTCCTTAAGCCGACACTCTAACGAGTTAAGTCCCTAATATCTTCGGCAGTGAAGGTCTTACTAATAAATTCAATATCTGACGGCATCGAGCCAGCATTGTTCATTTCGTAATGTCGTGCGACGAGCGTTGCGACTCTTCCAGCGCGACGAAAGTGCTGGGTGTACGTTTTGTTTCTTGTTCCTGTTATTTCCATCGCGGGGGTGACAAAGCCGAGAGAAGATTTGACCATCTTCCACTCAGTACCCTCACACTCTCTAAAAAGTTTAAAGAGATCTGCCTGCTCTATAGCCAGCTCGACCTCAGATTTTGGGTTTCTTTCCATTTATTTTATTTTAGCACGTTTTGCATTTTTTATCAAGATATTATATTGTTACGCTATGGCTACCCGCGAGAAACCAAAAGGGTTTGTATTTTCAAATGCGGCTGAGGGGCGCCACAGAATGTTCACTGCATCGCTAGAGAAACTTAAGGAAAAGGCTCAGAAAGCTCTCGGTGTTCACAAAATGCACCCAGACGATTTCGTTGCTGTTTGTATTTCCGTCGACTCTAATTGGAGACCACTCGTAGACAAGCTAATGCCCGGCGCGGACTGGGATGCCATCCGAGCCACAGGAGCTGAGCCTGTTGCGATGGGCATAGTTGGTTCAGCAATCAAAGATATGCTCGTGGAGGAGTTTCCAGATATGAAAACCCAACTGTACGAAAAGCTTGAGCCCGGACTCGTACGTGGAGTTGCCCTCGACGATACCGGCATGACAGTCTACGACTTCCCACCAGCAAAAAGCTAGACCAACAAAAAAGCCCCTTCGTGGGGCTTTTTGTG
The DNA here is from genome assembly GCA_964595305.1 of uncultured Candidatus Saccharibacteria bacterium. Lineage (GTDB taxonomy): Bacteria > Patescibacteriota > Minisyncoccia > Phycocordibacterales > Phycocordibacteraceae > Phycocordibacter. The sequence continues at coordinate 9,939 of CAZQPW010000019.1, read as the reverse complement.
ATAGTCTTTCTGAGAATTTACGAAAGGTGCGCAGAGACGAGCTTGGTCATCTCGAACATCGTTACCTCCTTTTTCTTGAAGATTGGCATTAACTTGTCATCTGCCATGATGTTGCGCTTGTTCTTTGGGTTTTGAAGATCGTGCTTCTTGATGTAGTCCCAAATCTTTTTAACCACTTCCCCGCGAGGGTACGGCCCCTTACCGATAACAGCCGCAAGATCGTCAGAGATCTTCATTGGCTTCAAGAGCGCAGGGTTTGCTTTTCGAACCATAAATTAGTTTAAAAATTACTTAATTAGTAGTACCTGTATACTATAGCATAGATTATGTTTGACCAGAGCCTGGCCCGGGAGATGGGGTTAACTAGAGAGGAAGTTGCTCTGTTTCGGCGACTTAAAACCCCATGCGACATTCAAGACTTTTTAGACACGCTACGTATAAACTTTGAAGAACGTGGCGACACGCACCGTTCGCCGAGGCAGGTACTTAAAACTGGCGAGGCACACTGCATCGAGGCGGCTGTGCTTAGTGCAACTGCACTGTGGCTCCATGGGCAAGATCCACTCCTACTTGACCTCGTTGCTAAGCGTGGAGACTACGGCCACGTCGTCGCACTGTATAAGGTAAACGGGTACTGGGGTGCACTGAGCAAAAGTAATCATGCTACCATCCGCTTCCGCGACCCGGTATACAAAACAGTGCGCGAGCTTGCCCTTTCGTACTACCATGAGTGGTTCCCTGAGAAGACAGGAAAAAGAACTCTACTCTCGTACAGCACACCGCTGAATTTAAAAAGGTTTGGGTTGGGTTGGGTCACGAGTAAGGAAGATTTGTGGTGGCTAGATGACAAGCTCGACGCTGTTACACACTCCTTCATCGCTCCTATTCAAAATTTAAAGATGAGTCGTCGTGCAGATCATATGGAAATTAAGGCGGGCTCTTTGCTAGAGCACACTCCTAGGAAACCTCACCGAAAAGCGGCGTCTTAAAGGTCGGAGACCTCTCCCGCTTTTCATATGCACTCAGGCTGGAAGCGAGCACGATGCTGCCCTTTCCAAAACGTGCTCGCACGGAATCAAGGGCCTCATATACCAAAGCCCCTGCTGCACGCCCAGCGTGCTCGCCAAATAGGTCGAGCTGTTCGCACGTGCCTACGCGGATGTCTGAAAGAGTAACGCCGGTCGCACGACACAACACCCCGTGCTCATATGCCGCATCAAAGTAAGGTTTCAACACCCTTAGGATTTCTTCTGGTCTGTTGGTCGGTGAACTCAAGGCGACCTCAAACCGTCGATACTGAAACTCTTGCGACTTAATAAATGCCGAGGCACGAAGTGCGCGCAGACCCCCCATACGCGCACGCGCGCATGCCTCTTCGACATTCTTTGAAAGCTGTGCAAAAAGGAACGTCTTGTCGGCAGAGGGCGGCCTGAACGTGCGTGTTGATGCAACCGATTTCTGCTCTCCATCAGACTCTGAGTGAACAGGGAATATTTTTTCTCCGTGGAGTTCGTGCCAGATGTCGCGATGCGGCTTTGCTAGGTTTGCCTTCACCCACCACTCTGACTGGTGCACAAACTGTTCCGCCGTTGTGACACCAAACGTGTGCAGCTTAGCAGCGGTTGCTGCTCCAACCCCCCAGAGTTTACCAACGGGAGTCGCTTCAAGAAATGCAGACTGCATCCCGGGCGCCATAATAACGAGTCCCGAAGGCTTTCGAAACTTTGATGCAACCTTTGCAAGCACTTTCGAAGGCGCGACACCAACGGAGAAAGAAACTCCAGTTTCAGACTCGAGCGCACCCTTAACAGCACTCGCGAGGAGCTCATACGTGGGGTAACGTACGGAAAGAGAGTTGGTGACGTCTGCAAAACATTCGTCGATCGAATACTCTTCAACAACACCAGCAAACCGTCGCACGATGGCATACATCCGGATAGCCATCCGGCCATAAAGCTCATAGTCGCCAGGCAAGATCACGACCTCTGGCCACATCTTTCTGATATGGAACGCGGGCATGCCGCGCGTGACGCCGAGCGCTTTGGCCTCATACGTAACCGCAAGCGCAATGCCGCGCACGCCTCCAACGACGACCGGCTTTCCTCTCAAACTCGGATCCCGTGCCACCTCGCACGATGCAAAAAATGCATCCCCGTCCACATGCAGTATCGCGCTTGGCCATTTCATATCACGTGCACTAGACAAAATCTAATTGATGCTTAGGAATTCCGATCGAGGTGCCGTACGTGACAGCAAGTGCGTATTTGTTTTTTACTTTACTCCGCCGGTTAACCTTAAAAACCCTGTCGCGGAAGATGATGTAGTGGAAAGATGCGTTCCGTAAGTCTGCGTACCAACTTGATGCGTGTTTTGGATCTAAGGCACGAGAAATATTTTCCGAAAACTCTTCAATGATATCGTCGTCGACACCGACTTGATGCATCGTCCACTTTTTAAGCCACGGCGTTCGATGTGCGCGCGTTACCTTTTCGACCTCTGTGTTTAGAATGGTGGCTGCTTTTAGAATCGCTTTGTTTTTCAGCGACTCTTCTATGATAACCCCTTTGTACATATTTAATATTTCCTTACTACTCCTTTTACAATGGCTGCAATGCGGAGCTCGCCTTCGGGGTGGATGTCGGGGTACGCATCGTTTGCCGCTTCAAGGTACGGACTCTTAGTTCCTTTTCCTTTCCTAAAATATTTCATCGTCCAAGAACCGTCTACTTCAGCGATCACGATCTCTCCATCTTTGGGTTCACGACTAGTGCGCTCTGCTATCACCATGTCGCCTTGTTTGATGCCTGCGTCTTTCATTGACTCTCCTTTAACACGGAGCATGAATGTCGCATCTCTGTTTTCTACCAAATACTCATCAAGAGAAATGGTGTCGAGTGTTTCCTCTTCTGCCATTGACGGAAAGCCTGCCTCAACGAGCCCTAAGAGGCGGATCTCGCCAAGAACTGTGCGCGGTAGAAGCTTCCCCCGCCTGTCTTTACTCAACATTCCTTGCCGGGAAAGCCTGTCGACCAACTTAAAGACCGAGTCCTTCGACTTAAGGCCTGTGAGCTCCATAATTTCTGCATACGAGGGCATGCGCCATCGTGAGCGGTAGAATTGATTAATTTTACGGATAGCGAGTGCGTCTTGCATAGACACTCACTATAGCGAACGAGCGTTCGCCTTGCAAGCCCGTTGTCCACAGAGGCTATTTTACTGAGGTATCGCCGCACTCAGAGCAGAGATACTTAGTATATATTTTACCGGTGAGGCTATTTTTAATGGTGCCTATCTCTTCCCAGTCATGCTGGTAGCCCTGCTCGATACAGTATGAATCGTAGCCCACAAGAGACGCGAGTGCCTCATTACGGAGTTTCATATGAAATTATTATATCATAATACCTTGCGAAACGCAAGTATTCAATATAATCAAGGTTTTTAGCCCTTTAATATACGCTTTAGGTAATGTCCGGTGTAGCTGTCTTTATGGCGGGCAACTTCTTCCGGAGTACCGCTTGCAACTATCTTGCCACCTTCGACGCCGCCCAGAGGTCCCACATCAATGAGGTGGTCGGCGCACTTTATTAAGTCCATATTGTGCTCGATCACTACCACAGTGTTTCCCTTGTCTACTAACGTTTGAAGAATGTTAATTAGTTGCCGTACGTCCTCGTAGTGGAGACCAATCGTCGGCTCATCGAGAAGGTAAATGGTCTTTTCAGTATGTCTGCGGTATAACTCTGAAGATATTTTGACGCGCTGTGCTTCCCCACCAGAAAGCGTAGTCGCAGACTGTCCAAGTTCGAGATAAGAGAGACCTACGTCGGAAAGCGTCTTTAGACGATCGTGAACCGCGGGGATATCGGCAAAAAAAGTGAGTGCCTCCTCGATCGTCATGTGGAGGACGTCGTCAATGTTTTTGTTTTTAAACTTTATCTCGAGCGTCTCTTTCATAAAACGCTTCCCCGAACACACGTCGCAGGTAACATACACCGTTGGAAGGAAATGCATCTCTACGGCTTGCGTGCCGTTGCCTTGGCACGCTTCGCACCGACCACCTTTTACATTGAAGCTGAAGCGGCTGCTCTTCCATCCACGTGCACGTGCTTCCGATGTAGCTGCAAATAAGTCACGAATGTGCGTAAAGGCGCCGGTGTACGTAGCGGGGTTTGAGCGTGGCGTGCGGCCGATTGGTGATTGGTCGATGAGTATTACTCGAGAAAGATATTCCGAACCACTAAAGCTCGCGCAGTTGTACGTTTTTGGAGAGCGGTGCTTATACTCGAGGCGTGCACGCAAATTTTTGTACAAAAGCTCGTACATAAGAGAAGACTTACCAGAACCGGAAACGCCCGTGATTATGTTAAGCCTCCCGAGCGGTACATCGACATCCATGTTTTTAATGTTAAACACATTGCCTTGGCGGACCTTGAGAGCACCGCGCTGCTCGGTGCGTCTTTCATCTGGAATCTCAATCTTCTTTTCTCCACGCAGGTATGCGAGCGTAACTGAGCCTGATGTATTTTTCTTCGCAGTTAAAAGCTCGTCGAGGTACCCTGCTACCACAACGTTCCCGCCGTGCACCCCGGCTCCTGGCCCAATGTCGACAATATAGTCTGATGCATAAATAGTGTCCTCGTCGTGCTCAACCACGAGGATGGTGTTGCCCGCATCACGCAAGCGCGTAAGTGTTTTAATCAGCTGGTCGTTATCTTTCTGATGGAGACCGATCGTTGGTTCGTCGAGCACATAAAGCGCACCAACGAGCCCAGAACCGAGCTGCGATGCAAGGCGAATACGCTGCGCTTCCCCGCCGGAGAGAGTGTTTGCGGTGCGGTTGAGTGTTAAGTAGCCGATCCCCACATCAAGCATAAAGTCGAGGCGTGCAGATATTTCCTTGAGCACACTCACTGAAATCTCTTCCTGCTTTGAGGTGAGCTCAATACCATCAATAAACTTTTTTGCATCAATGATAGAAAGGCTGGTGAGGTCGACAATGTTAAGACCGAGTGTTGATTTATTTGCAGAACTTTTCAAAAACACTCTGAGTGCCTCTGGGCGGAGGCGTTTGCCGAGGCACGTGGGACATTCGTCGAGATTGAAAAAGCCAACGGTGCCGAGACCGTTACACTCTGGGCACGCACCATAGGGAGAGTTAAACGAGAATAGTCGGGGCTCAACTTCAGGAAACGAGGACCCATCATTAGGGCAAATAAACTTCGATGAGAGGAGTCTCACTTCACCATTCGGTGACTTTATTTTTATGAGCCCGTTCGAAAGCTCGAGTGCTCGCTCAACCGCATCCGCCAAACGCTCTCGCGCATCTGCCTTATGCTCCACGAACTGGGACACGTAAATACTGTCGACAACAACATCGATGTCGTGCTTTTTGTTCTTATCAAGCTCGATGCGCTCGCGCAGCGGATGCTCTTTGCCATCAACCACTACACGCTCATACCCCTTACCGAGTAGATCGTAGAGCATCTGGTAGTACTCGCCCTTCCTACCCACGACCGTTGGCGCAAGAATGGTGACTGCCGCCTTTGAATACTCTACGCCAAGAACCTTTTTACTCGCAGACTTTAGGTCTGTTTTTTCGATTGAGTGCAGGATTATTTTTAGGATCTCTTCCTTCGAAAGACGTTGAATCGGCGTATCCTCGTGGATGCAGTACGGCTGACCGACGCGCGCATAAAGGATACGCAGATAGTCATATATTTCCGTGATGGTTGCAACAGTAGATCGCGGATTGTTAGAGCGCGACTTTTGGTCGATAGAAATCGCGGGCGAGAGGCCAGTGATCTCCTCAACGTCCGGCTTCTGCATCTGGTTTAGAAACTGCCGAGCATATGCAGAAAGAGACTCAACGTATCTGCGTTGCCCTTCCGCAAAAATCGTGTCAAACGCGAGCGAAGATTTACCGGAGCCAGAGAGACCAGTAAACACAACCATCTTCCCGCGTGGCATTTCTACCGTAACGTTCTTAAGGTTATGCGTCTTTGCGCCACGCACGGTTATGGTGTCTATAGGGTCGTTTTTCTTTTTACTCATGGCAAAATCCCCTTTGTGGAGGGATAGCCCGAGTATAGCACGAGGCTACTCCAAACTGAACGACTCAACCTTTTT
>CAZQPW010000019.1:2240-3803 GCA_964595305.1 uncultured Candidatus Saccharibacteria bacterium | reverse complement strand
CGTCCGGATGTAGGGTGAAATCTACATACGTACCCGGTGTATCTATTTTCCCAAACACTTCGTACAGCTCCACCTCGTCTAGTGCAGCATATTGCTTTGGGTCAAGCATACGCGTGGCTACCGAAACGCTAGTGTCGAACGCCTCAGCTGAATCATGCATTCCTGTCTCTACAGACACCCCCTTACGGAAATTTATGAGCGCGTGGCCTTCCTTAACGCTCATTTTCATATATACAATCCTCTTGAGCCCTGTCGTGCGCGCAGTAGCCTCCATACGCGGATCAACAATGATCGCAAACGGTCCGGAGTCAGTGTCGTACGAGTGAAAGTCAACAACAAAAGTATCTTCTGGTATAAGAGTTAATAGGTCGCGCGCTCGCCTTGTTTCGGCATCCATCGCTTCGCAACCAAATGCTGCATTTAAGTCTGAATCGACAAATCGGACGTTACGCCTCAACGCTTCAGGGTTTCCGATTATGTGTGGGATGCCTGCGGATTGCAATGCTAGTGATGGCACTCGCTCGTTACCGTGGAGGCATGTTACAAAAGTAATATTCATTTTGGTTCGATATGGTATGTAAGTACAAACGCGTCTCCCTTAGGATAATCTAGATCTGCATATGGCTCCGCGTCGCCTGCAGTCGGTTTAACATCGGTGAGCATGCGCCCATATAACCCCTGCCTTTTTGCCCGCTCGATCCTAAAAGAGCGAATATCACCTGATGCGACAAGCCCTTTCATGGTGCTCGTAATCCCTTTTTCGATACGAGGGTTTTGTGTTCGCACTGAGACACTGCGACACGAATTTGTTAACGCATTGGAGATTGCGCGGTGGTGGAGGATTTCAGACAACTTGTTGCCTTGGCTACTAGCCTCAACGGCAACTCCAGAAATGTACAATGAGCTATTTCCAGGATCTTGAAGAGAGGTGTGGAACGCGGCAATTTTACCATCACCCGCCTTAGCTACTAATACGTCACCGTCTAAGTGATCAATAATTTCTTCAGCGCTCATGCTGGCGCCAAATGCGCTCTTACCAACTCGAACTAACTCCTTAGTATCTTTTTGTAACTGTTCTTTTGTTTTGATTTTTTCAATTAAGAATTTCATAGTACCCATTTAGAAAATAAAAAAGCCCCTCAGAGAGGGGCTAGCAATGCAAGTATAGTTATGCAGGCAGACGCCACCTCTCGGTAGTATTAGAAACTTGCCATGCCTGCCAGCAGAATAAGTTCATACTCCCATAGTATCACACTACTAGCTAAAAGTCACTTGCTGCCCAGTCACTTAATATACCCCTTTGATGCGAGCCGATCTCGAAGCTTCTTAATATTTACGATTGCTAGCGTTAACTGCAGCAATGCCGTTCGAGATAAATTCTCATTATCGTTTGCGGCAACCCTGCCTTCTTTTAACATGCATTCAATATACTACTTATTTACCGTTTGTCAATTACTTTATTTTTATCAGCTTTACTACAACCGTGTTGCGTTTGCGCTTATTGTATAGCGGCGAGGAGTGTAGTGCCCCTCCTCTGCCAGCCACGTGTCCGCAAAGCGACTG
>CAZQPW010000019.1:0-2140 GCA_964595305.1 uncultured Candidatus Saccharibacteria bacterium | reverse complement strand
GTCTTCGGCATCGGCGTGTGCACTGCCCTATTGCGTACAGGCGAGGAAAGCATCGCACCGAGCGCGCGTGCAAAGCGGTGCCGAGGCACTTTGCGCACGAGCAGGCCGAGGTTTGATTTTAGTTTTTCACTCATATTAATTACTTCTCGGATTTGAAAGCAAGAGGACTATCGCGTAGCGTCGTTTGCCTTTGTACTCTGGGGTTTTATGTAAAGCACCATTATCTCTGTGGGCCAGGTGCCCCGTTAATGATTCGTTCGGGACCACCGTTACATCGCCGGTCTTCTCATTAACAAACTCAGTTGATGGTCCCCACAACGTGTTAATTATAGTTACGGTAACCTTGCCATTAAGGTCACCAAAGTCTTTATGCTCGCGAGGCTTCAATCTTTGCCACCGCTCTCCTTCAACGTTTGAGCGAATCGTGATGGTGCTTATTTCCCAATCTTCAAACCCTTTCATCATAGAAAGTATCGCGGATTCGAAAGTATTTATCGCATTCACATAACTTCCGTGCATGCTGTTTGAAAGTTTGCCTTGCTTCCATTTTTCGGTATAGTACTCTCGTAAATCTTGAGCCGTTTCTATAAAGCTGTGATACGAATTAAAACTACGACAGAGCCCTACTATTGGTGACGAATTTTCATGATAGAAAGGTTGAGGAACATACGCATGCCGGTGAGACTCGTCTTTCGTTATTAGCGCTCTGTGAGGTGCGTTTGAATATGGAACCTCTCGCAAACGTTTTGCAAACTCGTCTCGGCTAACCTGCTCAACTATTGGGGTAGGCTCTTGAGACATACTACTTTTGAGTAGCGGGCCTGCACAGTTTAATAATGAGTGCTCCGCGCGCCATCTTCTTGCCCGTCACCGGGTTAAGCCGAGCTTCATCTGGACTCGAGTGCCACGCACCACCCGCAGAATGTGCCGTAATTGTTCCTTGCGGTGGCGAGATTTCGGTTGCTGAGTCGATATCATTTTTAAGGATGAGTTTTTTTATCTCAGAACTATTGTGATACGAGGTTGGTGCACCGTGCAACTGCCTAGACAAAACTACCACTGCATCATACCCGTGAAGGATCGAGTCCCTGTGCTTATGCAGTGTAAGGTTGTTGCTAAAACCAGCTGTAGAAAATTTATATCTGATTGCATTTATCCTCCAGCCGCGGAAACCCTTCATTGAGTCTAAGACGTCCTTCTCCAAAGCATTAAGTATATTTAGGTTACGTTGATAAGTGTGTTCGGCCACATCCGTGCGACAATCTGAGAGCTTCTTTCTTACGCGATCAACACATGCACAAAACTCTTCGAGCGAATATGAATCGCCCTCGCTGAGCCTCGGATATTCAGGACTCAAGCTGTTTGCAAGACTAGTAATGGTGTCTGGGAAGAGCGCATATTTTTGCAGCGCTGACTCTGGACAGTCGGTGTAGACCGCTTTCGGGGATTTTGCTTTTGCAAGATCTATTGCGCGCCGAGCAAACCGGTCACGTGTCGCCTTGTATCCGACAGTACCACACTCGGAACTCGAGCGCGGATCGAGAAAAATCACCCCATTTTCATTTTCTTTTTTCATACTTATTCGCGAGCGATTTTAATAACGAGTGCGCTGCGGGCGCCAGGTGTCTCTGCTTTAAGCGGTGAACGATGTTGCGTAAAGCCGGCAAGGTGCGCAGTCAAGGATGCGTCTGGTGGGGCGATTTTTTTCGACTCATTTTTATCAGGATTAGAAGTCGAGAGTGGGCTAAACACAGTGCTCGGCCCTAGAACTGTCTTGATAAGAACGAGCGTCGGCTTCTTTCCTCTTACTTCAAAGTCTTCATGCCAGCCTGGCGACGTGATCCGCGTATCGAAACCATCTCCACCTGCTCCAGTATCATACCGGTACCTAATCGTGTGTATCATCCAATCACCAAAACCCTGCATCATGTCTGTAACATCCCTTTCGATCGCATTTAATATATTAATCGCTGCATCATAGCTAGCAACAGCATTGCCATTTTGATATAAGATATTCCTGTTTACCGAAAGTGTACTGCGATATTCGTGCACCCTCTCTTGGAATTCCGTTACTGACAGCGGGGGTGTGGTTACAGTGTCTGGACTCAAATCTTTTGTGATATCAAACAGTAGGCGTGCA
>CAZQPW010000018.1:0-11512 GCA_964595305.1 uncultured Candidatus Saccharibacteria bacterium | reverse complement strand
AGGCGAGCGCAATGCCCTGCGGCAACAGCCGGCGGGTACCAGTATGAACTAGGTTAAGTCACCTAGGTGCTAAAATATCGGTAGTTATGAAAACACAAATTTGGATACTCATCGCTGCCCTATTTTTGGTGGGAGGATTCTTTGCTTTCAACACATATATTTATGAGCAAAAGCAGGCGCCAGCGAGCCCGAGCTACAAAGACGCCGAGTTTCTTATTGACGGAAAGCGCATAAAGCTAGTTAACGGCGTTGCGGTAACAGAGGTCGCACCCGGCTCGGCATCTAAAATTACGACTCAATACTTCGGCAACGAAATAAAAACGGACCTTAACGGAGACGGCACTGAAGACGTTGCGTTTATCGTAACGCAAAGCGGTGCCGGCTCGGGCACCTTCTACTACGCAGTTGCGGCGGTAAAGACCGAGCGCGGGTACGTTGGCTCTGACGGGTACCTCCTAGGTGACCGCATCGCGCCGCAAAGCACGAGCCTGAGCCAAAACCCTCGGCATAAGTATGTCGTCGTGTTTAATTACGCAGACCGAGCGCAGGGCGAACCAATGACCGCGCAGCCGTCTGTTGGCAAGAGCGCGTACCTTAAGCTCGACCCAGCGAGCATGATGTGGGGCGTCGTGGTACCAGACTTTGAAGGCGAGTCGAGGTAGCGATACGTGATATGAAATACTGGATCAAAAGACTTTCACATCCTCTTCGAGGCTTAAGGCACGCCTTCATGCACGACTTTGCAGTTCAGTTTGAAATAATAGCTTTAGGTATCATCGGCATACCACTGGCGAATTTGCTTTTAGGGCCACTTTCATCTCAACAACTACTGCTACTCATCTTTTGTTGGTTTTTTATCGTGGTGGCCGAAATTCAAAACACAGCGATCGAAACGGCACTTACCAAGCTCCACCCCGAGCACAACAAGGAGATAGGGCTTGCCAAAGACTTGGCGGCTGGGGCTGTCGTGTGGGCATTTGTGTTTGGGCTCGTGTGCCTGTATTTTATTGCAAGTGGTAGAGTGTAGATATGACCTACGATGAACTAATCCAAGCAGCCGAGAAAGTATTGAACCCGATAACCAAAGGAGAGCGCAAACACGGCGACGTAGGTGCGGCAGTTCTGAGTAAAAACGGTACCGTGCATGTTGGCGTATGTGTCGACACGGCTGGCTGGGGCATTTGCGCTGAACGTAGTGCACTTGCCGCAATGATTACTGACGGCGAGTATAGGTTTGAAAAAATAGTTGCGGTTTGGAGAGACAACAAGACTGGCAAGCTGCACGCCTTGCCCCCTTGCGGCTCATGCCGCGAATTTATGCGACAGATCGATGAAACAAATTTGGAATCAGAAATAATTTTGGGACGAAACGAAGCAAAAAAACTCAAGGAGCTACTGCCCTACCACGAATGGCCTGAACCACTAGATTAGTATGGATAAATTTAAAATTGAAGCTCCAAAGCTTGGTGATGAGATGGAGATTGCACCGATGCATATACAGTCGTGGAAGGAGACGTACGTGCCCCAAAGCCCTGAGCTAACGAACGAAATGGTTGACGAGTGGCTCGGGCATATGCTAACCGACACGAGCTTTCGGCGAAAGACTATTGAGGAATCGATCGAACATCCTGAAAGAGTTTTGTATCGTGTAGTGCGCAGCAATGCCGGCAGTATTGTAGGTTTTTTGCACGGATCGAAGAGCGAAGAGTTTAACGAGCTCGAAGCAATATATTTACTAAACGAGGCCAAAGGCTCTGGCACTGGCGGCAAGTTGATGCAGGAGTTCTTGGCGTGGGCAGACAAAGGCAAGCCATCAAAACTCGAAGTATTTGCCTTCAACGACTCCGCCCTCGACTTTTACACCAAGTACGGCTTCGTCAAAACTAACAAACCTCCGCAACTGTACAAAGACGTCCTGCCCTATGTCGAAATGGTGAGACCAACTGAGAGCATATAAATTCATGGCTGAAATAAAAACTAAGGTAAATAAGGCGAGTGTAAAAAAGTTTTTAGAGTCTATTAAAGATGCTGCAAGGCGACGCGACTGCATAGCAATAGCAAAGATGATGGAGCGCGCAACGAAATCAAAGCCCGAGATGTGGGGCAGCTCGATCGTCGGCTTTGGTCGAAGGAAGTATGCCTACGCCAACGGCAAGGAGACCGAGTGGATGAAAATAGGCTTTGCATCTCGCGCAAGCAATATAGCACTCTACGGGCTTAAAGTATTTTCCATGGCGGGCGGCAAGCTCAAAGGTGATGACGCGGCAAATGCCCCACTCCTAAAGCTCGGTAAGTATAAGGAAGGTGGCGGCTGCCTCTACATCAACAAGCTCACTGATGTTGACGTGAAGGTGCTTGAGAAAGTGATAAATGTTGCCGTTAAAAGAAAACAGTAATTATGGCTAGAATTTACGTAGCAGGAAAAAATATGCCTCGAGCACTGCGAGTTATGGACGCACTAAGAGCTGCCGGGCACACTATCGCGTATGACTGGGTAGCAAACATGCCTGGCGGCCCCACAAAGGAAAAAGCAATTTTAGAGTGGGAGGCGGTACGCTCGTCAGAGCTGCTGGTGTACCTTTGGGAGACTGATCAGGAGAGCGCGAGGTACGAGGCAGGCATGGCAATGGGTATTAAAATTCCTATTATTGTTTCAGGTAACTCTACCGCATTCTTTTTCCAAATCCCGAACGTCTACTGTGCTACATCGGATGATGAAATACTAGAAAAAATAAATGTACTACGTCTACATACTTGAGTGTAAAGACGGCTCGCTCTATACCGGAATAACGAATGACGTGGCACGCAGGTTTGAGCAGCACAAGCAAGGCAAAGGCGCGAGCTACACCCGCTCAAGAGGCGTACACCAGCTCGTCTATACTGAAAAGAAAAGAAATAAGTCCTCTGCCCTCAAACGTGAAGCCGCGATCAAGCGCCTCAGTAGAAAACGGAAGCTTGAATTGGTGGTGATTCAGTAGTATAATACAATTACCAATGAAAACACGAAACTAGGCCTTATTATTAAGCTAGTTACCCCGCCATGCGGGGATCGTGTATGTCATCTTCTAAAAATAAATCATTCATACTTTCCTGCGTCGGGGTGTCTAAAGAGTTCGACGAAACGGTACTGTTTAAAGATGTCTCCTTCAGTATATCTGCAGGTGAAAAAATCGGCCTCGTTGGCCCCAACGGTGCTGGTAAAAGCACACTTTTAAAAATAATTTTGGGCGAGACCAAGCAGTCAAGTGGGATCGTGACGAAACCTCCTGGGGTAGATATTAAATATTTGCCTCAAGTTCACCATAACGAGAGCCCGCTCAGTGGTGGAGAAGCAGCAAAAAAAGTGCTCGAGCCTATACTAGCTTCTGATGCAGACCTCTTTCTTCTAGACGAACCGAGCAACAACTTAGACCTCGAAGGGCTAAAAACAGTGGAAGAATTTATTCTAAATAGCACTAAATCGTTCATCATTATTTCGCACGACCGAGCACTACTCGACAAAACAGTATCGAAGATTATCGAGCTAGACCCTGTCGAAAAAACGATCCACACCCACTCTGGCAATTATTCCTCCTATGTCAAAGAACGCGAGGCACGCACTGAGAGGCAGTGGAAAAACTACTCAGACAAGGTTGAAAAGACAAAGAAAATTAAAGGATCCCTGACCGAGAGGCTTGGTTGGATGAAGGAAATCGAGGCGAAGCGACTCGGTGTTAAAAAACTCTCTAAGAATGAAAAAGAGAAGCCCCAAGCAGCGGTTCTGCGCGACCAGGAAGCCGCAGCCGGAAGGAGGGCCAGGATAATGAAAGATAAACTGAGCAGGTTCGAAAAAGAAAGTTCCGGCCTGCAAAAACCGGAGCACCTACTACCGCTACACATAACCTTTGACCATGAACGAGGTAGCACGAACGTGTTTGAGCTCACTAACATCAAGAAAGTTTTTCCAAAAAAAACTATCGGCCCGCTAAGCGCGTCGATTCATTATGGAGACCGGGTGCACATAGTCGGTTCAAACGGTAGCGGAAAAACAACACTGTTAAAGGTAATGCTCGGTATCCTAAAACCCGACGATGGCACTGTGACACGCGGAGCAAACGTTATGCTCGGGTACGTACCACAAGAGAGGTGGGTGGCGCACGGAAACGAGAGTGTGTTAGAAGAATTTATGTCTACTACAAAAATAGACGAAGCAGACTCACGCAAGATCCTAAACCGCTTCAGAATTACTGCCGAAGATGTTCATAAAAATATCTCACTGCTAAGTCCGGGTGAGTATTCCCGTCTCGTGATTGCAGAAATAGCCGCACTCCACCCTAACTGCATAGTTCTCGACGAACCGAGCAACCACCTTGACCTCGAGGTACTCGAAGAGCTTGAGCGCGGACTGATTGAGTATACTGGAACGTTAATCGTGATTAGTCACGACCGGTATATGGTTGAGAAACTGAATCTGCACACAACTATAACCCTTGAGTAGTGTGCGCAGACTGTCGTTCTATCTCGCTAAACCAGACTTTGTATCCGCCGTCGGAAAGGTGGAGGCCGTCGGGGGCGTAGAGCGATTTGTCTTTCTCAAACGGGTCGCTCTCGGGCGGAAACCAAAGGTTAACAAAAGTTACTCCATTTTCCTTCGCGACCTTCTGTGCCTCCTCCAAGTACGCGTGCGCGCGGTAGGTCATGTATGTTGAAAGCGGCCAGAAGAAGACCGGCACCCTCCCCACATTGCCGCAGCAGAGGTACGTTACAGAATTTGACTTTGCTCTTGCTTCTGCAAATAGTTTGACGAGTGAGCTGCGTGCGTCACTAGCTCGTGTTCCATATATAACGTCGTTCGCCCCTGCCTGAATTAAAATCCGATCGTACCTTTCTCCCGCTTCTCTAAGTTGTTGACGAGCACCCTCTAGCTTGGCGCCACTTACAGCTCGATTCTCAACTGCGAAGCTTGGATACTTTGATGCAAAAAGTCCTGCTGTGCTCCCCGCTGGAGTACTGGCTCCTACACCTACCGCGGTAGAGTCACCTATCACCAATATTTTTTTACTTCCTTCTGCACGCTGATATGCGGTCGCCTTCTCTACTGCCGCAAATCCAATTGAGCGCGCATAGGAAATTCGCAATGTATTGTAAATTAAATACGCGACGATGATGAGCAGCACTACGAGTGCGAGCCTAGCCATGGGTGCCCGTGTTTAAGAGCGCGGCAAATTTTTCTTGCACCTTCTGTAGCTTTGGAGCTATGATCACCTGACAGTAGCCCGCGTTTTGGTTGCGCGCGTAATAGTCGAGATGGTACGGCTCTGCTGGGTAAAACTTGTTGAGAGGTTCAACGGTAGTGGCAATTGGTGCACCGTCTTTGCTTGAGTCATTTAAAGTTTTAATAAACCCATCCGCTTCAGCTTTTTGCTCAGGAGTTGCGTAAAAAATAACTGAGCGATACTGAGTACCGATGTCATTCCCTTGCCTGTTTACCTGAGTTGCGTCGTGAGTGGCAAAAAAAACAGTGAGGAGCGAGTCGAGCGTAATCTTACTTGGGTCAAACTGAACCTCAACAACTTCTGCGTGCCCGGTAGTGCCGCTCGAAACAGCTTCGTATGTTGGGGCACCCGCACCGCCTGCGTAGCCGGGCGTTACACTCGTGACACCCTTTAGCATTTTAAATACTGCCTCCGTGCACCAAAAGCAACCGCCACCTAGTACTATAGACTCCATACTATTTTACGTAAAACGTTGCTCGTGCGGTAACCATCACCTCCTTTTCAAGTGACTGGGTGTCATATGAACCATAATCAGAAACCTCGATTGAGTTGGGCGACAAAACTTGCACCACCCCACTTGAGGCACTCTTAAGTGCACCAACGGTGGTGCCGCCAGCCTTTGCAAGTTCGACTGCGCGCGCCTTAGCGTCCTTAATAGCATCAGCAAGTAATGAAACGCGGAGCGTGGAGAGATCGCTAAGCGTATATTCGACAGAGTTGTTTTGGAACATCATGCCGCTGTCTACCAGCTTGGTCACTCCTTTTGAAAGTTTTTGCATTAACTTTGGTTCCTTTGAGCGAACGACGATGTCGGCATTAACCGCGTACTCTCGCGGGCCGTTATTGGTGTATTGCTCATATGACTGTACTGCTCCTGCCTCTATCGCGCTATCCTCAATGCCATTTTCTTTGAGGTACGCCCTTACTTTCTCCACGTCTGCGTTCACTTGTGTATACGTAGTTGAAAGGTTTGATGCAAACGCGCGCCTTGAAACCGTGAGTCTCCAGAGCGCTTGGTCTGCGGTTACTGATGTTTTGGTAGAGCCTGTTACCGAGATTACGTTGCCCTCAGACTGGACAGACAACGCTGTCCATGAAGCGATACCAGCAGCGATTATAATTGCTGCCGCAAGGATAGCGGCCGGCACAGTAAATTGGTTAGTCATACCTATATTGTAAGGTACTTTCTTACTGCGAGGAACGAGGACAGTGCCCCAAGCGGTGCCCCCACCGCAATAAGTACCAGCGCAAAATACGGCAAATGCGTGATGTAGTAGGCAAATAGGTCAAGGAGGAGGCCCTGGCTGAGAACGTCACGCAACATATACGCAAGCGGTGCCAAAAGGAGGAGCGAAAGTATCGCCGCGACGACACCATAGATAGTTCCCTCCACGACAAATGGGCCACGGATGTACATGTTGGTAGCACCTACAAGGCGCATCACACTGATCTCCTCGCGAGCAGTATAAATTGCAAGACGGATAGTGTTGAATGTAATCATTACAGACGCAACAAGAAAGACGAGTATCACCATGAGGCCGAAGCGCTCTGCGTATGTTGTCGCAGCGGTGAGCTGGTCGATGACTGCCTTGTTTTTCATGTAATTGATATCGTCGATCACTTTGTCTGGACTGTTGGTCTTATAATCGTCGAGGAAACGAGCGATACTTTCATATTGACTCGTCTCCTTTGCCTTAATGGAAAGTTCTGCGCCAAAAGGATTGCCTCCTACCAAGTCAAGTGACTGCGCGATGATCTGATTACCTTCATGCTCTGCTTTAAAGTTAGCGAACACATCTTCTTGCGATGTGTATGTAACCGCTGCTACGTCAGGAAATTTTTCAAGCGTCGCTTTGAGGTCAAGGACGATCTTCTCATCCGCATTTTCAACGAAATAGACGTTTATGTCTACTTTGTTTTCCAGGTATGCTACATAGTTGCTAATGATTGCGGAAAGGAACATGAGCGCTCCGAGGAGCGTGAGCGTCATGGTCATCACGAAAATAGCCGCCAACGAGACGAACGAGTTTCGCCACACATTAGTTAGCCCTGCGCGGAATATGCGTCTAAATGAAGCTGCAATCATAGTACGTACCTGCCTTCGTTATCATCGCGGACAATGCGCCCGCTATCCATAGTAATAACACGCTTTCCGAGCGCATCGACAACCCCCTTGTTGTGGCTCGTAAGTATTACTGTGGTCCCGAGCTCATTAATGCGCTTTAAAATCTCCACGACTTGGAAAGTGTTGATCGGGTCGAGGTTCCCTGTTGGTTCGTCTGCCAAGAGTACGTCAGGCTGGTTGACGATCGCGCGACCAATTGCAACCCGTTGGCGTTCTCCGCCCGAGAGCTCACGCGGGAAGTTCCATGCCTTTGCGGTGAGATCTATGAGCTCGAGAACGTGCGGCACATCTGCTGCAATTTCTTCATCGCTCCTTCCAGCTGCTTCCATTGCAAACGCAATATTTTCATAGGCTGTCTTACCAGGAATAAGCTTGAAATCTTGAAATACGGTTCCTATTTTCCTGCGGAGTGTGTGCAGCTGACTGCGCGGCATCGTGTGCACGTTCTTAGATTCAAAATACACCGTGCCAGAAGTGGGAGACTCTTCTGCTAAAATCATTTTAAGGAACGTCGACTTACCCGCGCCCGCATGACCAACGATAGTTACAAACTCCTTCGGGTCGATGGTAATGCTTACATCATCGAGCGCAACAGAGTGTTGCCCGTATGCTTTAGTTACGTGGTCGAAATAAATCACCTTCTTATTCTACCTTACTTGTTGCGGCTGCGTCTATGAAACTATCCAGTTCTCCGTCGAATACTGCGCGCGGGTCGTGATGCTCAACATTAGTACGATGGTCTTTGACCAACTGGTACGGATGGATCGTGTATGAACGGATTTGGCTCCCCCATTCATTTGCAGTTGTTGCTGCAACGCTCATACCGCGCTCCGCCTTGAGCCGCTCTTCTTCTTTTTTCAAAAATAGTTTTGCTTTGAGGAGCGATTCCGCGCGCTCGCGGTTTGCCGCTTGACTCCGTTCATTCATTACGTGTACGGTGAGCCCCGTTGGTTTGTGCGTCATGCGTACTGCGGTCTCGCGCTTGTTCACGTTTTGCCCGCCCGCGCCTCCGGCGCGGGCGAACGTAACCTCTACCTCACTTGATACTAACTCTATTGCATCATCTTTAGTTACCTGCGGGAGCACCTCCACCATTGCAAATGATGTTTGTCTTTTCCCTTGTGCGTTAAATGGTGAGATGCGCACGAGCCTGTGTACTCCCGCCTCGTGCTTAAGCCGCCCGTACACACCTTTACCAGTTACTTCTAGCACATCTGAGTCGAGCATCCTCCACTCCCAACCACGTTTCTGTGCGTACTGCTGGTACATACGCATCAGCATTTGCGCAAAGTCCGCAGCATCGTCTCCACCCGCGCCAGGCATGATGGTGATAATGGCTGGACCACTATCATGAGCACTCCCACCTTCTGCTCGTGCGAGCAAATCTGCACGCTCCTTGATTATTGTTTGTGCCCGCGTTTTATCTTCCCAAAATGTGGGCTCGAGCATGAGCGCGTCTATTTCTGCTATCCGAGCAGCCACTTCTTCTTTATTCATGGGAGCCGACTCCCGGGATTGAACCGGGGACCTAGGGTTTACGATACCCTCGCTCTACCAACTGAGCTAAGTCGGCACTTTTTCTACTTTATCACACCAACAAGCTCATTTAAAGGCGGTACTTTTTGGGCGTGATGCTTGTTATACTCTTCAATAACTTTTGCCAACTTCCCAATTAAGTCTGGGCGATGGTTTATGTTTGCAAGCAGTACCTCTGTCCCCTTACGATACATTTCTTGGAGCCCCAACGGCATATCGCGAGGAAATTTATTTTTTAATATACCATAGTGACACACATGTGAGAGATACGGATCAGCAAATCCAGAAGTAGCCTTGCCGACTCTGTTGCCTGTGCGCCCTTCTCCATCTCTCAAGTAGCGGAAATCTCTTTCTAAACTTCTCGCTACTACATCCTGAGCAATTGCCTGAGCAATTGATCCGGGAACGCCCTTTACTTGCTCGCCGTACACATATTCCTTAACAATTTTTTCAGCAGTTTCTACGAAATAAACGACGTGTGAGGCCGGGTCGTGTTCCTTAGAAACCGACTTCGAAACGTAACTCGCTCCTAGTAATGAGTCCACAGCATCATTTTCGTCTGTCCCACGCCTGTGAGCTCTGGTGCCAACAAATCTTTTGACTCTATCAATAAGTGGGGCGTTTACGCTTTCCTGCCATTTTTTTGAGAAGTGAATGAAACCATCCTTTCGAGACACGCTGCTCGCGATATGTTTAAGCTCATCCATTGTTAACTCCAGTACCGCAAAGCGAAGTATTTTATTTTGAACATCTGGCTCACCTTGCGACATATAGTATGACCAAAAGATGGTGCTTCGAATTTTTGCTGCTAGTTCATGTGGAAGCTCCGCGCCCGGAAACAGAGCATCTTTGAGGCGTTCTAACATAATACCATTATATCATATTTGTACGTGAAAATCAAATCGCCAATATCTAGTTTGCGCTGTCCTGAAAATATACTTGCTATAATTAGATCACATGAGTAATAACAAAAAAATCTTGGTGGTCGAAGACGAACATACGCTCCGCGCCGCTCTTCATAGCAAATTTGAGAATGAGGGTTACGAAATACTAGACGCCAAAGATGGCGAGGAAGGGCTCGCCGTCGCACTCGAGCAGCATCCAGACATAATCCTACTTGATGTAATTATGCCGAAAATGGATGGGATAGAAATGGCAAAACGTCTACGCGCAGATGCTTGGGGCAAAACTGTCCCTATACTTATACTCTCAAACGCGCCAGATATGAGCAAAGTTCAGGAAGCAATGGAAAATGGGATTTTCGAATACTTCATCAAGAGCGATACGAAGATCGAACATATAGTAGAGAAAGTAGAATCTCTCTTGTCGTAACAAACCTCTTTTAAATCTTGGAGCCGAGAGCCGGGATTGAACCGGCGACCCCGTCCTTACCATGGACGTGCTCTACCAACTGAGCTATCTCGGCGAGCGAGGCGTACCTCGTCGTTCATTCACGTTACTATTTTTTTACAGATATTTCAATCCGCGAGGGAGCCGTCGATACGGTTCATGTCGCGTGGGAACATTGTCGCTTCGCGAATGTTTTTTAGTCCAAGTATTTGCATTGTCATTCGCTCGGCTCCAAACGCAAAACCTCCTTCTGGCGGAACTCCATATTTAAACGCTTCTAGGAACATTTCAATTTTTTTCGGATCCATGTTCCACTCCTCAACATGCTTCATGAGTTGATCAAAGTCATTGATACGCCTCCCTCCTGAAAGCCACTCTACACCGCGACATAAAAGGTCCATCCCTTCGTTAAACTCTGGCTTTTCTGGATTTGGAAAAACATAAAAAGGTTTTTGGCGAGTTGGGTATCCATACACATATACAAAATCAGACCCTGTCTCCTTTTTTACTAATTCACACAACGCGCGCTCTTGCTCTGGGTTTAAATCCTTATCTTCCTGCACGCCTAACTTTTGAAAAACCTCTGTGAGTGAATAGGTGGGTGTTTTTTCAATCATCACTGGAAGCTCGGCACCCAAAAACTTAAGTTCGTTTGCACAACGTTTCGAAACGTCGTTTAGAATGTACCGCACACATGCCTCTGACATGTCGCGAACATCTTTCCACGAATCAATAAAGCCCATTTCTGCATCAAGCGAAACCACTTCGGTTAGGTGGCGGGTTGTTGCAGACGGCTCTGCACGGAAAACCTTGTTTACTGAGAATACCCTTTCAAATGCGGTCATTACGATTTGTTTGTACAGCTGCGGTGACTGCGAAAGGTAAGCTTTTTTGTCAAAATAATTAACTTGAAAAACCTCTGCCCCGCCCTCTGCGGTAGCTGGCGCTATACTTGGCGCCTGAAACTCAAAAAAGTCTTGAGACTTCATGAACTCACGGAACGCGTCGACTACTACTGCTGAGACTTTAAAAATTGCCTGTTGGCGAGGGTGGCGTAAAACAAGTGCACGATGATCAAGCTCCGTAGTTAAGTCAAGATTATATCCATCTACCGACATGTCAAATGGAAGCGGCTCTGCCTTGGCCAAAACCTCAATCTCTTTCACCTCTAATTCAATATCACCGTTTTGCGCATTTGCATTCACATTCTTTTCGGGCCTTTTATTTACTGCGCCGGTAACAGCAA
>CAZQPW010000017.1:0-11729 GCA_964595305.1 uncultured Candidatus Saccharibacteria bacterium | reverse complement strand
GGGTGCGAAAGATGGTGAAGTGGTTGCGGCCGCAATAAATAATGCCCGTGACCTATCAAACACTCCAGGCAAAGATCTGACTCCAAAAGATTTGGTCACAAATGTTAAGAAGTTAACATCAAAGACGAAAGTTTCTTTACAGGTACTAAATAAAAAGCAGATTTCTGACTTAAAGATGGGCCTCGTTCTCGGGGTTTCTCAAGGGTCTGTTGCCGATCCTGCATTCTTGATACTTTCGTACTTTGGTGCAAAAAAGAACGAAGCCCCAATCGTTTTAGTCGGCAAGGGAGTAACCTATGACACTGGCGGGTTAAGCCTAAAGCCAACTGACGGCATGCTCGGCATGCATCATGACATGGCTGGTGCAGCTACAGTTATTGCCGCCATTTGTGCAGCAGAAAGGTTAAAGTTAAAGAAAAATGTAATCGCATTGGTGCCAGCAGTAGAAAACGCTATATCTGGGTCAGCATACAGGCCAGGAGATATTTTAACTTCAATGAATGGTACTACTGTAGAAGTTTTAAATACAGACGCAGAAGGTAGGCTCATTCTTGCAGACGCATTGCTGTACGCACAGAAATTTAACCCTCGAGTTACTATCGATGTTGCAACACTAACAGGTGCATCATTAGTTGCTTTAGGTAAAAGAGCAAGCGCACTTTTTACTCAAAATGAGGAACTTGCCACTAGGCTCATGCAGCTAAGCGACCTCTCTGGCGACGCGCTTTGGCGGCTGCCACTATGGGACGAGTTCAAGGCGGACATTAAGGGTACGTTTGCTGATGTCTCAAATGTTGCGCCTGGCGGTTCTCGGTTTGGCGGCGCCTCTATTGGAGCTGCATTTTTGGCGTACTTTACTAAGTCGCTTAAAGTGTGGGCTCACATAGACATTGCTCCGAGAATGGAGTCAATACCTGAAGATAATCTCGCAAAAGGCGCAACCGGAGAGCCAGTGCGCCTCCTGGTTAGAGCATTAGAGCAGCTTTAATTTAAAGTGCGAAACCAACCTTCTGCCTTACGTCCGCCATGGTTTTTGCAGTTATTGCGCGAGCTTTTTCCTTCCCTTCCGCCAGCAATTTAAGTACATCTTCGTCAGACACACGACTACGTTTTAGACGCATCGGTGCGGTAACCGCGTCTATATCCTCTATGAGCGCCTCTTTGAGCGCCTTGTACTTACCCTTATTCGCTTGGTACAGAGGTGCAAGTTCCGCTGCAGATTTATAGAGCAGGTGTATGGCGTATACGTTTTGTGGAATTTCTGCGATAGAGTCTGTGACTATAGACATCACCTGCTTTGCGATTTCGTCTCTAGTTGCAAATAGAGGGATGGTATTTCCATAACTCTTGCTCATTTTTTTACCGTCAGTGCCTGGAACTATACCTGTTTCTTTCCGAATTATTTCTTGGGGCATTTTAAATGTTTCCCCAAACGTGTTGTTAAATTTTGCTGCAGCCTCACGGGTGAACTCAATGTGTTGGCGGTTATCTTCACCCACTGGCACTAAGTCAATATCATAAAGCAGAATGTCTGCCGCCATTAGCATTGGATAATTGAAAAGTCCGACATTAGCCTCAAGACCTTTTGCAACTTTGTCTTTGTATGCATGCCCGGTCATTAAAAACGGCACGGTCACTAGACAGTCAAGAATCCAAGTTAGCTCTGCATGTTCTGGTACATCAGACTGTTTAAACAACAGGCATTGCTCAGGATCCACGCCCGCTGCGATGTAATCTTTAACAACGTCATACGTGTTCCTGCGTAACTTTTGCCCGTCTCGAAGCGATGTCATTGCATGCATGTCAACGACCATTAGCACACTGTCGTACGCTCCATATGAATCAACAAAAGGTTTTAATGCGCCGAAGTAGTTTCCAATGTGAATTTGACCAGAAGGCTGGAGGCCAGTCATCAGTCTTTTTTTCATTTACATATAATACCACACACATTTTTCGTAATAAAATGCTGGTGTCACAAATTGTTATCCACCATCGTTATTCGATACTTAGTTATCCCAATGCTACAGTTGACTCATGAATATAAGAAATTTTTACTTCACCGCGTTCGTGGTGCTTTTTTTTATTACAGCACCTAGTGTTAGTTACGGCGCCAATCTCATACCAAACGGATCGCTTGAAACGGGTACGACACTACCTACAGGTTGGGAGAAGATAAAGGGCGCTGCAGCAAACGTAGTTTCGTTTTCATACCCCGCGCCTGCTTCTGATGGCGCGAAAGGTGCGAGGATTATCGTCAGTGCATATAGCAAAGGTGATGTGTTTTGGCTCCCACCAACTGCACCGGTTCAGGCTTCGACCGAATATATTTGGAGCGGTGACTCGATGAACACTCGCCCTGTAACTATAGTTGCAACATATGTTGTTGGAACCGGAGCTCAGTATGAGACGTTGGGCACTGTCGGCACAAGTACAGGTTGGACTACATTTACAAAAAAGTTTAAAACCCCAGCTGGCGCAACGGGGGTACGTGTGCAGCATCTTATAAAAGGTGTTGGAACAATTACAGTAGACAACTACCGGCTAGATATCGCTACTGCCACAACTTCAGCGACCACCACTCCTCCCGTAGCATCTACCACGCCTCCAATAGCGACGACCACCCCGCCGACCGCCACTTCGACTCCTCCAATCGCTACAACTACACCACCAATTGCAACGAGTACCCCTACAACGACCCCGCCAATTGTTCCTCCCCCCACTAACAATCTCATTACAAATGGCGACTTTGAACAAGGCGCCACAACTCCAACGGGATGGTCTGGAGATTATTGGGGCAATATGCGTGCACAGTTTACCTACCCCGTACCTGGTGCGAGCGGGAACGCCGCGAAGGTAACTGTCACTAGTCACTCATCTGGCGATGCAAAGTGGTACTTCGTCCCGATTAGCGTTTCAGATTCAAAGATATTTACTTACAGCGAGAAATATCTTGCGTCTGTCCCAACCTCCCTTAATGCAGAGTTTACTTTTCCAGACGGCTCAACTACTTACGTGTGGCTCAAAGATCTCCAAGCGTCGGCATCTTTCCAACCGTTTAGTGTCGAGGTTACAGTTCCACCACAAGCAACCAAAGTCAGCGTCTTTCATGCTATCGACAAAGTAGGCTCTCTCACGATAGATGATGTAAGTCTTACCGAAATCACCGCGGCAACATTTGCAGGTGGCATGCTCACAATAGTTTTTGACGATGGTCTCGCATCGGTTTACGCAAACGCCCGCGCCATACTACAGTCAGCGGCTGTTCCGGTTACTCATGCCGTGATAACTCAATTTGTTGGTACTGGCGGGTACATGACATGGCCACAGCTGGCTGAATTTGCAGCAATGGGTCACGAAATAGACTCACATACGCGCACCCACCCAGACCTCACCTCACTTTCATCAACGCAACTAACGAGCGAGATTTCGGGTTCTCGTTCAGACCTTGTTGTACATGGGTATACACCTCAGACGCTGGTATACCCGCTTGGGGCTGTAAATGATGCCGTAAAGGCTGCTGTGGTAAGTGCAGGCTATACAGCTGCTCGCGGATCATACTCGGGACTCAATACCACCAAAACCGACAGGTACCAGCTTGCAGACATCCACGTAGAGTCAAACACACCAGTTGCGGAAATCGATTCATGGATAGCGCAAGCAGTCCGAGACAAGCGTTGGCTCATACTCGAACTGCACGACCAGCTTGCTAGCGGGAGCATCTACTCAAACTCACCTGCTACTCTCCAAGCGATTATAGCTGCAGGAAAAGCGCGAGGTATACAGTTCGTTACTCTTCAACAAGGAGCAGCTCAGCTTCAGTAATTACTGTACTTGCACATTCGATACAACCGGCGCGCATGTCGCGGTGGAGATCACGCCAGCAGATACTGGGTATGTGCTCTTCGGGTTCTTAATTATAGGGTACGTTCCTGTAACTGCTCGTGCACATGCATCAGCCTTTGCTGCTGTAGTTGCTTGGCCATCGATCCACATGTCTACCCACAGGTTTCCATTGTTTCCCGGATGGCATGCTGCGCATGTATCTTCAACGATAAAGTAGCGCTGCATATGAGGGATATAGAATCTCGTGCCAGCAGGTATGTCTATTGATGTTTTGGTAAAGCCAACTGCCAAGGTAGTTGGGTCTGAATAAGTTCCAGTTCCATTTGCTTGTTGGTGAATAATCGGGTTAGAAATATCTGCGGTCCCCGGCGGGTCGTTGTCGAAGCGTGTATACGCGGTTACAAAAGCCGTGATAACACTCTCGCTCGGCGTAGTAACTATGGTTGGTGATGTGGGTGTAGGGGTTGGTGCAGGAGCAGGAGCAGGAGTTGGAGCTACTGGTGCGGGAGCAACGACCACAGGGGTAACTGGGGTTACCGGTGGTACAGGAGCTGCCACGAGCGCTGGCACGGTTGTGGTGGCCGTTCTGGCGAGTGCCTTGCGCTGCTTACACCTAGAGTTACACCAAGCTTCGGCTGGTGTTGCTGTGGCGAAAAGAATGACCGCTAGTAATGCTATTCCAAGAATTGATTTGCTATTCATAGATTCTAAACGTACCATCCACATTCTGAAAAAAGACCTGTTTTATACACATGTCACACAGATTCTGTGTCGTCCGTAAGGCTATATTTTATTGCGTAATTAAAGGCAATTTTGGACTTTTCAACATTGTATTCACATCAACAAATTCCATGTCAGAAGGCTTGACAAGTTTTGAGACGTCCGTGCCCGGAGAGCAGTTCCAGGTAACATTTTCATTCGAATTATTAACCATCTTTGAAAACTCGGTTTCAAACTTTTTTTCATTGTCTTCCGAAATTGTGGTGACTATTCCTTGTTTTAGGGCCGACGTCCATGTGTAAGCTGTGTTACCAAGCTTTAACACATCACTTGATATCGTGGTGCCGTTCCTGACGCTTACGAAACTGCCCCTAAGGTCAGTATTATGTATCCAGAGTGTACCAGTTGAAGTTGAAGACGCAATATTAACCGATACGTCACAAGTGTAGTCACCTTTTCCTATATAACTAAAGGGGTTGCTGGTAACTTCTTTTTTTGTTGTGGCAGAGTCGGAAATCAAAGCCCCTTCGTCTGTGCTAGTTGAGTAGTAATATGTGCCTCCTGCAGCTGCAGCAACGAGCACTACCGCAGCAATGATTTGTGTTGTATTCATGTCGTCATTGTAACTTATTTCGTCAGGTTTACAAACGGTACAGTTCCGCCGGGCACCATTTGCGCTGGGAGTCTACCGTCCCACTTTTCAATTGCTTTCAACTGCACATACTCTTTCCCTCCCGCACTAGTTAATGCAGCAGACTGAATACGTTGCGCCTCTGCAACCGCCTTTGCCGCTTCGATAGTTTGCTCAGCCTCAAATTTAACCTGTTCGAGTTTATTACGTGCAGCTTCAGCATTTTGGACCGCAGTTACTTTTGCCTCTATCGCTTGGCTAAACGCAGGACTAAACTCAAAGTTGGTTACAGAAAACCTTTCAAGGATAGCGTTTTTCATTGCGAGGCGCTCGTCCAGTATTGTGCTCACGTGGTCGCTAAATTCTTGACGCTTTGTCACGAGTTCTTCAGCAGTATACAGTGCGCTTTGCGTCTTAACTGCCTCGCGCACTATTGGTTCAATAACGTTGTACTCGTAATTTTCAGTCGAAGAGTATTGCGCAAAGATGTCGCCAGCATGGACAGGGTCGATATGGTAGTTGACCACTACACCCATGTGTACGTCCTGCAGGTCTCGAGAGGACCCAAGAAGCTGAGAAGTGTCGATAGAGTCTCCCTCGTTGCCATTCTTGTCGTAATTAATAGTTCTGGTTTTAATATCGATTTTGGTCACTGATTCGATTAGTGGCAGCTTGAAGTATAAGCCTTCGCTTAACACGCCCTGGATAGCCCCAAAACGGGTTTTAACACCTCTTTCGCCAGCTCGTACGGTCCCCACAGAGCCAAATATAAGTGCTATGAGCACTACGACTAATAAAACCTTACTGCTATTTTTTAAAATAAAATCACCTACAGCATTTTCATTCATGCCAACAGTATACATCTAAATCCTACTAGCTACTATATGAGCGGCAAGTCTAGTGTAAAGGTTGAGCCTTTACCCTCCCCTTCGGAGGTAGCCGTGATCATACCTTTATGAGCTAAGGTGTGGGCACGGGTGATGTAAAGACCAACTCCGGTCGAATACGGGTTTACGGTGCGAGACTCATCGCCAGTGGAGAAAAGCTTGAAGAGTTTGGAGATCGTCTCTTTGCTCATTCCAATACCAGTATCTTTCATAGACATGCGCGCTACGTTTCTACCTCCCTCTTGAATTCGCTCCACTTCAAAGTTGATGCCACCCTTAGGGGTATACTTAATGCTGTTGTCGACTAAATTGTTCAGTACTTCTTGGATCTTTGGTATATCGAGGTTGACCATGAGCTTTTCCGCGCCACGCTTGATGTTAAGGGTAAGCGTTAACCCTTTTGCACTTGCAATGGGCTGGTAGAAGGTAATAGTGTCACGCACGACCTTTGTAAAATCGTCTACGGCAAAGTCATACTTCATCTGACCCTGCTCGATGCGCGAAACACTAAGGTACTCTTCGATACTTTTCATCATGTTGTTGGAACGTTCAAAGACTTGCTTTAAGCCCTCCTCTGCTCCAACAGGAATCTTGCCGTACGTCCCGTCAAGTATAAGTGAAATGAAATTACGTATAGCCGTAACAGGCGAACGTAAGTCGTGTGAGGCAATTGAAAGGAACTCGGATTTCATCCTATCGAGCTCTTTCAACTTATTATTTGCCACCTCCAACGTCTGCACCAGGCTCTGAATCTGCTCCCGCGCTTCGACTTCGCGAGTCACACTTCTGACCAGGTATATCCCTGCTGTAACGGTGACGCAGAGCATTAGAGCATTAAAAAGTATTTCCTGAGTCGAAGTTGATATAACGAGTCTAATAATAGAAAACGCTACGATGAAAAAAGTAAGAAATTGAGCTGTTACTACCTTTACATCAAAAAGTTTATATTTAAGAATTGAGAAACCCACGATAGCTGTACCTATTATCACAAGGAGGTTTCTAATTGGATGTACGTACCAGATTCCGTAAATCAACATCAGGTCCATGCTCCCGCCTACAAGCCCTATGCCTGAACCTATGATGAGATACCAAACTTGCCTCCGCTTATCTGCAGGTAACGTCCCTAAATAAATTGCTCTGAAAATAAGCAAAAATGAAATTAAAATAATTGAAATGTATACTAATGAAAAAAATGGATGTAGGGCTGCAGGCGGAGTATCATAATATACTTCACCAAACATAAAGGTTAGCTTGTTTACTAACAAATTTGTTGTGAGTGCTATATAAGTAAAAACAGCACATACAGTATACAGTCCCCCAAATAATAATAATTTTGTTAGACGTGAAAACTGCAACTCGATAAATTCTGTTGAGAAGTGGAAAAAAGTAAAAGGTGCCCCAACCACACCAATAAGTGCAAAGCGCCACCAAAACTGAGCAACTTCATAATTTGTAGTAGTTGCGACCATATAAAACCCAATCCCCCAAACAGCCCCTGCAGCAGTAAAAGCCCCCCACAAATAGTGAAGCTTTCGGTTGCCAAGCATGAACATAATTCCAGACAAAATGCTTAAGGAAAGTGCCATGATGATAGCAACCCAGCCTGTAAGTGTAATGCCAAGAAAGAACATGTAATTATTTTATACCTGTTTTGAACGTATTAGTGCTATTTTCTTTTCATCTATAAGTCCAAACATATTTTGGTAGCTGGCTGTTTTAAAACCTAATCGAGCACCCTCATTTCCCATTTTTACTATTTGTTCAAGTGTTGGCCTACCAAGAATTCGTCCATCGTAGTTGTCTGTAGCTGCAAGAATAAATGCCTCAACAAGGCAAGAATAGTTATCGTCACTATTCTGCAAATCTATATCAAAGTTAGCACTGATACCTGGGGTGTTTACTGCTCCAGCTTCTAGTACCAAAATATCATCGCGTTCAAATACTGAACTATGTACATCTGTCGGCTGTGCGTCGTCCACAACAACAGCCCCTGACTTTAAGTCGTCAGCCATAATAAGTGCCTCTGGTGCATTTGTTGCAGCAATAATAATATCTGCTTCCTTTATTGCGCCGATTCTATGATCTAAGACCACCTGAGTCAATTTAGATATATTTTTTACTTCATCACACAAAACGTCTAGTCCGTCTGACCTTCTTGCAATGTCAACCAGTATAATTTTTTTGAATGATGAGCGAGCTAGCACTCGGGCGCAGTTAGAACCTACTGAACCGTTTGCGCCGACTATTGCTAGTACAGAATTTTCAGGTACTCTTCCTAAAGTTTTCATAATTTGAAGTGCAGTTTGAGAAACATTGAAAATGGTGTAGGCGTGGCCAGTAGTGACAACTATTGGAGTCCGTTCCGATATATACTTACCAGCGTGAGTAAGAGACGCAGTAAGGGCACCAAGTGATGCAAGTTTTGCTCCACGATGTTCGGCTACTTTAACAGCCTGAAGAATTTTGTATTTAGCATAATCTCTATCTTCCAACATTTGTCTTGCTGTAAGTGGTACAGATATTATCCAGCCTGGTATCACTTTTCCGTTCACAAGACTTTTTAGTCCAGTGATTTGTGATACTGTAATGGGCCAAACATGTCGGAAAAATCCGAGTGTAAAAGATTCCGGAAAAAATTTAAACAACGGGAATTTTCGGTACACGTCATCTACGTTTCGCATGTGAACAATAAAAGCAATCCCTGGATCTGCACTTGGGAACAGTGGTATATACAGCCGGACAAGATCAAGTAACGCGCTTATTAATCCTTTCATAATTTTGCAAGCTCTTCCATAGAGAAATCATCAACATCAATTATTCGACGAAGCAAATCGATAGGCAACCCCTCTCCCTTTTCTACTAATTTGAGGCCTGCTTCTAGACAACCGGTCTTATCTTTCTCATCAAAAGATACATAAACTCCGTCAGTGATAAGTTCTCTAAGTTTGCCGGATGTTAAAATCATACCTGCAACTTCCTTATCGGCAGCGCTATTCGGTAGTGGCGCGTGAGACCCAAACGTAAACACCATGAACCTGAGTATCGCTCGTAATACTACAGTAGGCATATTATCGATGATTTCTTTGATTCGTTGGTTTACCAGATTTTCACTTCTTCTATAGATCCAAATTAACAAAGGAGTGAGTTCCGAGTCATTAAATTCTTTTGCATATCTAAGAACACAACCGGTCAAATACATTTCGCTTAAAATATCTGAAAAACACCCAGAAATACGCTCACGCCTTTTTAGACTTCCAGAATACACCATCAATGCAACATCCCCAAGGAACGCAAAACGTGTACTTGTGTGTTTTATATAAAACTGCAGGCTTCTCTTAGAAGAAAAAAAATAAACAAGGTTCTGTATTGGCAATTTTATACTTACATATAAAAAGTGCATAACGTATGATAATAGCGATTTTATGAACTGACTCTCATTGCTTGTATAGATGCTTTTATAAAGGTCCGCTAAGTGCTTATGGCTTCTTAAAAGCCCGTGCCCAAACACAATAAAGCTTCTGGTGAGTATGTTTGCGCCCTCGACAGTAATTATTATTGGCATCATTTGATATATCGGGAAAAGAAAATTTTTTGGACCTTCAAATATACCGCGGCCGCCAAGAATGTCCATGCCATTTATGACAGCGCTACGTGCACGATCAGTTGATTGATATTTCATTATTGCTGAAATCACTGCCGGGGTCGTTCCATTATCAAGAGTTGCCATTGTAACTTTTCGTGCGCACTCGAGCATAAATGCGTCTGCTGCGATTTCGGCTAGTTTAGACTGTACCCCCTCGAATTTTCCAATGGATCTACCAAATTGCTCTCTTAGCCGAGCATACGCACCAACATGTCTGGCCGTATATTGAGCTGCAGCTGTACCTAATGATGGTATAGAAAAAGCTCTTGCGCCGTGTAACTGCTCCATAGTCATTTTCCATCCACGGCCCAACATAGGCTCCCCACCAATGACCATACTCATAGGTATAAATACATCTTTTCCTGTCGTGGGGCCGTTCATAAAATTTTGGCGAGCAGGCCAGTGTCTACGCCCTGTAGTTACTCCTGGCAGGTTTGTTGGTATCAATGCGCAGGTTATGCCAATATGCTGGCCATCACGCACGGTTTGGAATCCAACTTGAATAACTGTTGCCACAGGCGCAAGTGTTATGTATCTTTTTTCCCAACTTACTCTGATTCCAAGAACGTTTTCGTTATTATACAAACCATACTCCACATAACCAATATCGGGAAGATGCTCAAGATCACAGCCAGCCGTCGGACCCGTCATGGCGAATGCTGGGATTTCTTCACCTGTTGCAAATCTCGGCAAATAGTATTCCTTTTGCTCTTTGGTCCCGTGCTTTAGCAGCAGTCCTACTGCACCTAGTGAATTTGGGATTAGTGCTGTTGCCCCGACAGTAAAAGCTCTTGATATAAGCCTTTTTACTATTATGGAAAATGCATTATGTGAAAAACCAAGGCCTCCATATTGCTTTGGAATTAAAATGCCAAAAAACTTTTTAGATTTTAGGTAGTCCCAAGTTTCTTCTGAAATTTGCTTATTTAGTGTAACTTGCCACTCATCCGTTTCAGCGCACAACTTTTCGACGGGGCCGTCGATGAAGGCTTGTTCTTCAGCTGTTAGAGGCTTAAATGGAAGTGATAGCAAGCTTGCAAAGTCTGGAGAACCAGAAAATAGTTCACCATCGAAGCCCACATCGCCTGACTCAATCATGTCAATTTCATTTACTGACATTTGAGGAACTGAACGCTTTGCGTATTTAAATAGTTGGTGCAACGGTGATAAATTCATGATTATTGTTTTGCTGCTGATTTCCTAGTCGTCCATCCCACTATGCAAAAATCTAATTATATTTGTTATAAATTTAACTACTTACCAAACCCTTAACCTGTTGCGATAATGCTCAGGCAAGTATAGATATTATACTACACCCATTCCTACTTAATATACAAAATCTTTCCGCCGGGCCCTTTTGTGCTTGCAGCGTTTAAGAAACCGAACAGGCGCGGAGTAGTTGAGACTATGCGATTATCATTGACTACGAGAAGGGTGTGGTCAGCGGAGATCGTTCCGATTTCAATTTTGTCGTGTTTTGTATTTGTAAAGAAGTCTGAATAGTCTTGCGCAAATAATGTAGTTGCCCAAGACTTTGAGTGCAATACAATTCGATTAATGAAATAGCCATGTTTTTGGCAACCTGACGAAAAGAAATTGCCAACACTAAAGGCACAATACCCGAGCACCTGTCGTGTTTGTTGTTCTGCTAATTTTTCTTGTGTAGGGTCTATGTATACAAATATAAGTGAATTGACATTTTTTATTTCACACTCGCCACCTAATTCGCAGGTGACACTTGCTGGTGTCGCGCGACCCCCATCAAAAGGGACTGGGTAAAGGCTGGTATTTAATGAATACCTGTTTGAAGCAATATATGAGATCCCAAAATAATATTCAGCCTTGGTTGAAGGAAATGTTAGGTTTGAAGGACTTATAAACTGACTCTTGCCCGCATTGTTCTGATTCTTATATAAGATTTTAAAATCGAAGCAGTCAAATCTATCTATAAACTTAGCGTCTTTGCACCCTATTTGTCGCTCGCTCGATCGCTCGCTCGCTCGCT
>CAZQPW010000016.1:0-12908 GCA_964595305.1 uncultured Candidatus Saccharibacteria bacterium | reverse complement strand
GATCATATGCGTTTTGGAGATTTATGGTGGGAATGGCGAAAGTTAATATGCCACATATTACTCACATTCGTAAGTCGGTCGCATACGGAATAAAAGAAAAATTGCCTGAAGTAAAGAGCGAGCTTACCAAACCGCGTCGCACTGGTCGCAAGCACGCATAGTGCTATAGTGGCAGTAGTCATCTACCATGCGTAAATTAGATTACGAAAAGCTATCCTCTCCAGCAATACAAGGTGAGAGGTCTGTGGCCCGCCGCGCGCGTGGTGCAGAGTTTGTTGCAACAGCAGAACGCTTAGCGATAAACAGTGTGCGCGCGATAGGCACTGCAACAAAGAACCACTACGGCAACGTGGTGCGCCAGCGCCTTTATTATGGCGGAGCCGAAGAAGTAGACTTCTTTCCTGGAAGAAGGAGCAAGCCTGATGGCGCGATGGACGATCTTTGTTACGCGATGCTTTTCAGTGTGCCGCCACTCTTCACCGGCATTGCGCTCTTGGTTGGTACTGGGATTTCATTAGGCTTTATTGCTGGGGCACTTGCGATCTCTATACCCTGCCTTTATGTCGCATCTAGAAAGTTTGCTCGACTATGCTTCACCGACTACTCACGCAGTCTTTAGAACAGTGACTGGTTTGTAAATCTGTAAAACTTTGCACCCGCAAGGTCGTTGACACTAAGCGACCTTTTTTTATGGTCAGGCAACTCGACTATTACGCCTGCCTCTCCGACGAGCAGAGCCCTACCCAACTGTGAACTTTGTTCACCCGCAAGTCGCACCTCGAGCATTAACCTTCTTGGGCACTTGCCATACTTTTCTACTTTGGATTTCAAGTCACTTATAACCTGTTCCGCTTTTACTCTTTCGTTGCGAATTTGATCACGTCGCCCAAGGAAGTCGTCTCGCACCAACTCTAAACTCATGCGGGCACTATACTCCTGCCCTCGTTTGGCGTCAATATTACTTTCCACCTCTCGGTGCAAGCTTTCTGAGCATTGCGATGTCTGAAGCGTGGTTGCCACACTCACTTTCGAGCGTGCCCGTTAAATATTCACCCGGCCCTGGGACCGTTGCCATCGCCCCAAGCATATCAAACGCTCGGTGCCTCGAAACTTCACTTAAAAACCCTGCCTTCCCTTCTGCTTTTTTTCTCCAAGCTACTTTGTCGTAATGTGGCCAACCGAATTTTGAAGCGACCTTTGCAGCGACTTCCGCCACCTTGGACCCGCCATCAGGTTTTGAACTGAAAAGGTCGTGCATCTCGTTCGGCGACTTTGCTGGGTAACTACGGACAACCGTGTCCTCACCTCCAAACTGTGGGTAATTGACGGTTGAACGTAGCAGCAAATTGTTCTTACTGTCAGTTGCTAACTTTACGCGGCGCTTCAGGCCATTTTTCTCAACAACCGTGTGCTCGCCGACCAGCTCTCGCTGCATTGGTACCAGATGCCCACTCTTCTCCATTGCGGGAAGACATGCATTCAAATAAATTTCTCCGCCTCCGTCGTACGGCAACCACTCTGTGTGGTCGACAATGCGTATTCCGTCAAGGCCCGTAATGCGGAGCGGCAATAGGTGTTCGACCACGCGCATCTTCTTCCCACCGTAATTCAACACAAGGTGGTGCCGTTCAGTAGTGAGCTTGCTGGGCGATATCGGGACGTCTCGGCCCGCAGCATTTACAAACCAACCGGGCTTCCCTGCAGGTTCGAGCGTTACTTGTGCTGCTCGACCAAAAACATCTTTACCTTTTATTGTTACCGGCCTGCTGAGCTCATATCGTTGGATGGGCTTACGCTCTTCGAGGCGTACAGCGGTTTCCTGTGTGCGCGGTAGTCGTATTACTTCTGACATGTGCGGGCAGAGGGAATTGAACCCTCTCTACCTGCTTGGAAGGCAGGTGTCATACCGGTAGACCATGCCCGCGGTTGACTTGACGAACGGCCTCAGCCAAAGCGGCCTCGACCTTCCTAAATAAGAATACACCAGGCTCTCTTTTTCCGCCAGAGAGCACAACTATGTGCAACGTTCCGTATTTGCTAGTCCTCCCTCCTTCCTTAGACTTAACTTTATATGAAGCCCGAAATTGCTTTCGAGGTATGCCCGCCACTCGCGACCAATATGCTACCGCTGCATGCTCGTCGCCGTTCGCACTCAAATGCACACGCGTACTTAAGCGCTCAACACTGATACCAAGCGCCCGAAGTAGCGCCATCATCACCAAAACCACCTCTACACGCGAGCTAGCAAATCGGACGGAATCAACAGACTTGTTACCGATAGCAAAAATTGTCCCCAGAGCAAACACCATCTTCTCCTTTTGCGTAAGTTGGCCGATCATTCCAAGAGCCTCGAGGTGCGCCCGCTCGTAAGAAGACTTTCTAGTTTGAATTTTAGCCACACGAGCCACACGGCGTGCAGCCTCGATTCTATTTTTGGTTAGGTCATTATGCACAACTTCTATGTCCTTTAGCCAATCTGAGAGAGTGCTCCTAGCTATTCCTGTCTTTTTACTAATATAACTATATGAATTCCCTTTGCGTCGTAATGTAATCGCCAACTTTTTAACATCATCAATGATCATACTAGAATAATAGCATCTGAAAATACACTTGCTCTATCCGGAAATGTACACAGCCTTCCCTATGCTACTATCCTACTATGTTTGCTCTGTTTAATTTGGCTCGGGGCTTGTTTGGTCTCATAGTTGGTCTTATGTTGTTAATCGTTCCAACGATGTTCCACCCAACCGTTGAGGGCCCGCCCATTGAGCCACCTCAAAAAGTATCCACAACGACAATTGAGTCACCCAAATCTACTTTTAGTACTACCACAACTGCAGCAACCACCTCAAACAAAATTAAAGCTTCAGTCCCTGCTCTTCCTACCCCTAAGAAAGTTGCCACTAGTACGCCAAAAACTCCAGTTCATGTGCCCCCTCCCCCACTTACGCTTTCCGACGCTATAAGCGCTATTGCGGCTCAAAATATAGACAGAACAGCAACAACCACTGCAAACGACCTGGTGCGCAGTGCCCTTGTAAACATTTTATGTGTTGTTGATGGTGACCAATTTAACTCAACGAGTGGTTCCGGAATCATTATCGATCCAAGAGGAGTTATTTTGACGAACGCGCACGTTGCTCAGCTTTTACTCCTGCAGAACTATACACGTGATAACTATGTTACCTGCTACGCAAGGACCGGTTCTCCTGCTGTATCGCGCTATATACTTGAGCCTTTATTTATTTCCCCTGAGTGGATAAAGTTCAACGCGCACCAGTTTAAGTCACTCGAGCCAACAGGTAACGGCGAGTACGACTATGCCCTTCTACGCATTGCCTCGCCAGTAGGCAACCAGGTACTTCCCCAGTCATACCCGTTCGTTAATGTATTGCTTGAGACGGTAAAGCTAAATACGGATGTATTAGTCGCGGGATATGCAGCAGGATTTTTAGATAGCGAAACAATACTAAAAAACCTGTATGCATCTTCGGCTACTGGCCATATAAAAGATGTAATGACCTATGGGACAAGCTCAATTGACGTATATAGTGTATCTGGTAACGTTGTGACGCAGAAAGGTTCATCCGGAGGAGCTGTGACCGATAAAAATGGCTTACTTGTTGGTTTAATTGTAACGGCCACGCTAGATCCAGATACTTCTAATAGGACCTTGAATGCTATTTCTTCTCCGTATATATTTAGTGCTTTGGCTTCAGAGCGTGGCAAAAGCATTCAAAATCTGCTGTCGGGCAATCTTGTTGAAGAGACCAATATTTTTAAAACTGTCTACGAACCAAAGCTTACACAGATGCTTGTTGACGTTATTGAAGGTCGATAATTTGCTCTTTATAGCCTGAGAGGGCTATCAGCTTGTTAAGAATGTCTGATGAGTTTTCTGTCAACTCATGTTCCTTGTGGTTATACAGCGCAGGCACATATTGAGCCCCTATCGCCTCATATTCAATGGACGCGTCCCTTTCATCTATGTCTTTGGTAACAACTTGAATACCTCTCTTTTCCAGCTCAGCTTTGAGCCATTTACATGGCCCACACCATGACGCTGTGTACAACGTATGTTCGTCGTAATATGACATTGTCGGGACGTAAGGAGGCCTTTCGTCCTCTCACTCCAGGCGAAAATGCGAGC
This sequence comes from uncultured Candidatus Saccharibacteria bacterium, assembly GCA_964595305.1. Classification (GTDB taxonomy): domain Bacteria; phylum Patescibacteriota; class Minisyncoccia; order Phycocordibacterales; family Phycocordibacteraceae; genus Phycocordibacter. Next base: position 8,758 of record CAZQPW010000016.1, on the reverse strand, counting down.
AAAGCTCGCATTTGTCCTTACGTTCGGGACGTAGGGAATCGAACCCTATCTACCTGGTCCCAAACCAGGCGTACTACCGGCATACTCCGTCCCGTACAAATACTATACACCATCATCACAAGTCTGCAAATTATGCAGGAATTACAATGTTTTTCATCTGCTCTACCCTTGCCCGCCGAGTAGAAAAATTTAGTCTCACTGTTAATAAATCAAGCCTCCAATCACCTTCATATTTGTGTTTTAGAAGATAAGCCTGCACGACCCTACCCAACCGTCTAATTTTCATTGGGTGCATATTCTCCTCCGGGCGTGTACCGCCCCGAAGTGGCCCCTTCGGCGTTTCCCATGAAACTGTCTTTACCTCGACAAACACTAAAACACCATTTTCACGTGTAACGATGTCTATTTCCCCATATGGGCGCCTAAAATTCCGCTCAACTACAACGTATCCCTTTGTTGCAAGGTACTCAGCCGCAACATCCTCCCCCACTTTTCCAACTTCGTTATGTCTTGCCACACAGGTATCTTACACAAAATCCTGTTCCATGTGAAATTCTGTATATTTGTTTTCACGTGAAACGTTTTTAATAGGTCATCATAAAATATGGCTTAAAATATAGGTTTAAATCGGCCACACATTACTAGGACGTCCTAAAACATGTCCTTTATTCACATAACCCCCACTTTATCCACGAAACAGTGGATAGTGACTGGTGGCATCACATTTGACCCAGCAGCGAGGATTATTACTGTTTATTTTGAGCGCACCATTATGCTCAGCATCACTACGTAGTGCGGTCAAAGGGAATCGGACCCTTGTCTCCTCCTTGGCAAGGAGGTGTTCTACCACTGAACCATGACCGCGTTGAATAATAGTTTAACATGACCACGGGGTAGCCACAAATTAATTGCCGCAAAAAACTTACTAGCTCTTATTTTGGTGCGCCCACCAGGACTCGAACCCAGAACGCCTGATCCGAAGTCAGGTGTGATATCCATTTCACCATGGGCGCAAATGCACTTATAGAGTACAATAGATCAATGAATATAGCTATACCCGAGCCGGTACTTGGTGTGACCAAGTCGCTTGAAAGGGCAGGGTATCCGGCGTACATAGTGGGAGGGTGTGTACGAGACCTACTACTTGGACAGACCCCAAAAGACTGGGATGTAACCACAAGCGCAACGCCTGAAGAGATTCAAAAGCTTTTCCCCGAAACCTTTTATGAAAATGATTTTGGTACTGTCGGTGTAGTGACCGAGTCCACAGACGAAACGTGCAAGGTGGTTGAGGTAACACCATTTCGAACGGAGGGAGCATATACCGATGCACGAAGACCTGATTCCGTTTCATTTGGAGCAACACTGAGCGAGGACTTAACGCGTCGCGACTTTACGATCAACGCGCTCGCATACAGACCATCGACCAACGAGCTAGTTGATGAGCACGACGGCAGGGAAGACCTAAACAAAAAACTCATCCGTGCAGTTGGAGATGCAAAAAAAAGATTCAGCGAGGATGCGCTGCGGATGATGCGAGCGATACGCCTCGCGGCGCAACTTAACTTTGCCATTGAACAAGAAACAGCAACGGCGATATACGAAAATGCATTGAAATTAAAGGATATTTCGCGAGAACGCGTACGCGACGAGCTGCTTAAAATTATCGACACGCACTCTCCGATGGTTGCCATAGATCAGGCAAGAAGGCTCGGGCTCCTGGCGCACATAGCTCCGGACTTGGAGCGAGGTGTGGGTGTGAGGCAAAACCAAGCACACAGCTTCGACGTGTACGAACACCTGTTGCGTAGCGTGCAGCACGCAGCCGACAAAGAGTGGGGAAGGGCCGTACGAGTTGCGGCACTGTTCCACGACATCAGTAAACCTGAAACACGCCGATGGTCGGATGAGAAAAATGACTGGACGTTCCACGGGCACGAAGTGGTAGGGGCAAAGGTAACAAAGAATATAATGCGTGACCTCAAATTCCCAACCGATTTAGCGGAGAAGGTGGTTGCGCTGGTTCGTTGGCACATGTTTTTCAGTGACCCGGACCAAATTACTATGTCAGCAGTACGAAGGCTCATCGTTAACGTGGGACGTGAAAACATTTGGGATCTCCTAAACCTGCGTGTGTGCGACAGGATAGGAACCGGAAGGCCAAAAGAGCAGCCATTTAGACTTCGAAAATATATGGCGATGGTGGAGCAAGCGCTGCTAGACCCAGTTTCAGTTGGGATGCTCAAACTAAACGGGAATGAGCTAATGAAAGAGCTCGCGATGGAGCCAGGGCCTAGAGTAGGTTGGACACTCCACGCGCTTCTTGAGGTTGTGCTCGATGACCCAAGTAAAAACACTCGCGAAGCACTTATTGCGGTCGCGAGAACATACACATCACTTTCAAACGATGATCTACGTCGAAGAGGAGAAGCAGGGAAGGCCGCACTGCAAACAATCGAGAACGACATTATAAAGGACATCGAAAAGAAATACCACGTAAGCGAAGCTTGACCTATAACTGTGGATTACTTTTTCTATTTGGCCGAAATGTCTAGAACAACAGGACAATGATCACTGCCCATAACGTCTGGACATATGTTGCATCCACTCACTTTTTTTACAATTTTTCTTGATACGAAGAAATAGTCGATACGCCAGCCTATATTCCGCGCCCTTGCATTACTGAAGTTGCTCCACCACGTATAGTGGCCGTTACCTTTTGTTTTAATACGAAACGCATCAACATAGCCCGCATCTATGAAATTAGTTACCCCCTCGCGCTCCTCCTTGGTATATCCATGATCTCCTTCGTTTGCCTCGGGGTGGCTCAGGTCATCTGGTGTGTGTGCCGCGTTCAAGTCTCCACAAAAAATGACCGGCTTAGACTTCTCAAGTTCTTTGCAGTAAGCCAAAAAGGCTTTGTCCCATTGCTTATGCCTCAAGCCCAGTCGTGCCAAGTCGGGTTTTGAGTTTGGTGTGTACACAGTTACCAGCCAAAATGTATCAAATTCGGCAGCGAGCACTCTGCCTTCCTTATTGGGGTTGCCAAATTTGTCTGACTTGATGCCAAACTTTTTTACAATTGCGTCAGGGAAGTTATTTCGAATTGAGAGGGGTTTTGTTTTTGTGAATATCGCGGTGCCAGCATAGCCTTTTTTCTCGGCGCTATTCCAGTACTCTTCGTATTCAGGGAGATCTATTTCAGCTTGACCTTGCATTGCCTTCGTTTCTTGAAGACACAGTATGTCGGGCTTGTATTTTGAAATGAAGGGGAGGAAGAGTCCTTTCCTGTGGATTGCACGAATGCCATTAACGTTCCATGACACGATACGCATGAGAGAACTGTACCATATTTAGAAAATTAATTCGTCGCAATGATCGCGCCGTGCATTTGGCTCGGCGGTGGGGTAATGTCAACCGAAAGTTTTGCGTGCGCAAACGCGTGGAAGTGCGTACCGGTTGTCTTACTTGAGTTGCCAATATGTTCGTCGACAAACTTCATGGCATCTGTATATGAAAGCCCTGGGGTGTCTTCCACCATGCGTGACGCAACATACGCCCGAAGCTCGTTAGACTCAAAGAGTGACCCCGGCTCGAAAATAATTCCGTAATACGGGCTTTGACGTGAGAGCATAAGTACCCGATATATATACTCCTTCGTGTACACCCTATCTTGTGGTGCCCAGTCAAATGCGGTGCCGTCGTAATGGCTCCCCGTCTCTGAAAACATCGAACCTGCCTTCTCCCCATGCTCGCTCGTTAAGTTAAGTCCGTCTCCTCCTTCCGTAATCCGCACACCGTGCGCACCCGTCTCACCATTCCCAAGCATGTCGCGTACTAGCTCAATAAAAGCTCTCCCTGTGCGTGGTTTAAAATTTGTCTGCCCAACATGTTTAAACTCTGGACCATACAGACTGTCTATAGGTTGAATTACGCCCGCTATCGAAGCTTTCCCCTCTTGAATGAGTACAAGCTCCTGGTACGCAGCCTGGAGATCGTGAATGGCATTTGGAATTTCAGTAACACCGGTCTTTTCTGCAATTATGTGCAGCATTGCTTCTATACGCTTAGGCTCAGTACCGCTGTCGATTAGCTTCTTATACAAATTAGTTGCACGCATGAGCTCTGAGTCATGCCCAGCATCCGCGTCAGCAATGAATGCGTCGATAGAAGCCCGCGCGTGCTTAAGCTTAGAGAGAACCTCTACGTTTCTTTGATCATTACGTAGGTCCATCACCCACTGGTATTCATTAATCAATCTGTCTGCCCACTCACGAAGTTCTACTGCCTCAGCTCGGAGCTGCGGTACTTGATCGGGGAGAGGGAGGGCGCCGTCAGACAACACTGGCTCAACCGGACGATGTAGATCATTACTCGCGTAAGCAAACGGGTCGTGCGCGCGTGGGGAAGGCGCCTCATGATGCTCAAGCGGTATGATAACCGGAGCTGCGTGGGCAATACCCATGTCTTTAAAAAAGTCAGTGAGCCAAACTTTCGCGGTTATACCAGACGTAATACCAGCAACCCAGCCAGAAATGCTGGTGGCAAACCTAAGACGCATTATATTTTCCGCTGCTGTTTCTGTAGATAGATCTTTGGATGCATACCTCTCAACCTGTGCACTCTCTTGGTCTTCGCCGAAACTTTTTACTACATATCTAACCCCAAGACCGGCCGCCACGCCCAAAAACCAGGCAGGAAACGCGAGAGCTCCTACTACTGCAACCAGGCCAACACCACCAAACACAAACCCTTTGTGTTCGCCTGCAAACTTTATTCCTTTGCCGACAACCTTACCAAACTTTGTTTCAAAAGCCTTAAGTACGAGCTGCGCAACTTTTCGCATGGCCACGGACTCCATAAGTAGGGCACGTCTCTCCTCCGTGATCCTCTCCACTGCCTCCTTAACTTTCAAAACTCTTGCCTCCTGTACACCCAAACTACGCTCAGTAAATGTAACCAACCGTGTGAGTGCAGCATCATAAGCACGCCGAGAAACCAAAACTGGTTCCGCGAGTGGATGCTTGGGGTTAAGCTCGGCCCACTTGTACAAACTTTTGCGAAAAATCTTTTTGGTTAATTTGAGCCCGCGCACTGCTGCACTAAAGCTCCTCAAATACTGCGCCCGCGCATTTGCAACATCGGCACGGAGCTCACGCTCCTCATGGTTAGTCTCGGGACTTTTTTGCTTCACCTTTTAATCGTACCGCACAATTACGTTTCGATTATCTTCATTTTCACAATACTGTCCAACTTGTGTAGGGGAGAGTCTTTCCGACTCAACTCTTTTTTGAAAGCTTTATGCGCCTCAAGTGCATTGAATATTTTATATGCTGTTTTTCGCGCAAGAGATATCATTTCGTTCGTGGGGACCCCGCTCGTAACTGGTGCGTACGCCTCATCAAACGCATCGAGCATTACGCGCGCTTCCTTAAGCTCACTCGTAAGAGCGTCGACAATCCCTCTCATTTTTGCTGTGTAGCGTGCCACCTCTACATTCGCGGCTCTCGTAGCCAATTTTTTTTCAATTTCTTCTAGGTGATCGAGTGCGTCTCGCAGCTCATCGCGCTTTTTCCCACGCAAACGCTCAAATGAAGTAAAGGTAAACGAAAATGGTATATCCGCATCTGCGCTGGTAAACCTCGGAGGGATAAAGATAGCAAAAAAGGCGCCCATTCCGAGCACCTTTAAAAAATTCCTTCTTGTTGTTTTTGTTTTTTCTTCGCTACGCCGTTCCACCATAGACGGAGTATACACCCTGTACTTTGCTTGGCAAGTGCAAACACTTAAGATACAAGACGAGTGCGACGACCTTTCCTTTTTATTTTAGACTTGATCTGCGCCGGAGCAGGGTCGGGCATTTGCTTTACTCCATTTGCTTGCGCGAGCGTGTAGAACTCTTCCGACGGCGCCTTGAGATACAGCTCGCCTGCGCTTTTGTGCTGAGAGAAGTCTTTGAACGCACTGAGAACTAAGCCGCTGTTTATGCCACTTTTATAATGTTCCTCGTATTTTGCGAGAGCTACAACTGCCTGCCGGAGCTCCTCGGCACACAGTGCAAGCATTTTTTCAGCATGCAGACCTATCGACTCAAACTTTGTCCCTGTGAGCGTCCTTGCAAAGACTAAGTGTGCCTCAACAGCAAAGACAAGATCTATAAGACCTGCGCGCTCCTCTGAAATGCGCTCAAAAAGTCCGAGCTGCTTTGCAAAGACAATGCGAGGAGAAAGAATGCTACCAGCTAGTAGCAGAAGTGCTGACCTCCGTGGCACCCCCTCCTTCATGCCACAATAGTACACCTATTTGCCGAGCATCGATGCCTGTGCCTCCTTTTCCTCTTGGCGCATTGCTTCTGTTATAAACGCATTGAGCTTGGTTCCTTGCGTGTGAAGATCTTTGTCGAACGCCTGCGTTGCCTTGTCAAGCGTAGAGCAGGCAGTGAAAAGATTCTTTGACGCCGCAACCACACCATCAGAGAGAGTGCCGGCACTTTTTTGAAGCTCGTACCTCAGCTCACCAGACGCCTGAAATGCGCGACTCACGAGCATGCGGATGTTGTTGACCGCCTTTGCATACTCACCGCTACCAACAGTATTTTCAAACGTCTTGCCCCCCTCAGTGACCGGAGCACCGAACAACCTGAAGTTGTCTCTAATACCAATCAGTGCCTGCTCGGTATCACCGAAAGCTGCGAGGACCGATTTTGTAAGCAACATGTCTGCTTCTCGAGCTGCTTTATTTTTTGATTCATCAGCCTGAGCCTCCGATTTCACCTTCGGCTCAGCAGCGTGTGCCTGCGCGAGAGCTCTTTCTTTTAAAGCACCACCCGCGAGCGCGCCAGAAATAAAAAGCGCTGCAAGCGCTGCAGCATTTGTGCGAAATGTTCTATTTTCCATGCACCTAATAGTACTCTGTACGCTGCCAGTGTCAACGCGGGCTATCCATGTATGCTTGACATTATACGTATGATGTAGTATAATAAACTTATGAAAGAATCCTCTACCTGGGGCTCTGAGTCATTAGTTATAACTCGAGATGCAGTAGCGAGAGGCATTAAACATATCCCGCTACTTGAGTCGATCGCGCTTGGCGAAACGTGGGGTACTGCGGAGGGACTTGAGTTCGTTGAAATTCCTGAAAACAAACTGCCTGCAGAGCTGGCGGAAATCGTTAAGGACTCGCCAGCAGAAATAGGGTTTGAGTTGGTTCGCGTCGTTGCAAATGTCCCGCTCCACATACACAAACTTTCAGGTGGAACCATTTATATTTCAAAAATTTCTGGCAATACCGCTGGGATCAAAATGTATATCCGCAGGGCTGGAGAAACTACTGGCACATGGCGCACTGTACACGAAGGAGAGACGATAGACATCCCGCCGGGCACCGCTCACGGCTTTGAGGTTGAAGCGGGCACTCGCATGCACTTACTTTCAGTAAACACTCCAAGACTAAAAGAAGACGACCGCCACTTTGTGAAGAGGTAAGATTTGTCGTAATGTTTTGACTAGTCTGACATTGCAAGTTGCAACTTCCTTACCCTCTTGAAGAGATCTCAACTACATTGCTCGACTCGCCCTTAAACGCCAGCTGTCGCTGGGCACGAATAGTTCGTGCGACATTAATTCTACTTGTCTTTATATATTCAGGAATTGTTTGATGGCCGTAGTATTGAGACCAATATCTTACACCGATCCCCACCACAGTGCCGTAACGACCTGGTTTCGGATATTGTCTTTGTGCGATACGCGCCGCCCGTCTCCAGCGCTTCTTATTCTCGGGATCAGACAAACCGGTTCGCTCTTGATTCATGCTTTTTACAATAACATGCGAAATGGTGATTGTCAAAATTAAGATCTCCCAAGTTTTTTCCCATAAAACCGCTTATGGATGTCGCGGGGGTTTTAGAACTTTTTAGTGACACCAATACGTACCGAGGTGTCGCCAGTAGCGCCATTTGGGTCAAAGCGGCGGGCATCTATAAACGCTGAAGTTGTATCATCGATGTCGTACGTTACGCCAACTTTTTCGACATTGTACCCAGCGCCACCAATTTGCATCCCTGCGCCAACGCTCCCTTCACCACGAAGTGATCCAGACGTGTTAAGTTTCACATTGGTTCCAACCTTTGCTTCAACAAAATTGTTTACCTTGTCATCAAAGAGGACGGGGAAGTAGTTTACAGTTACATCGACTGGTACTTTGCCATTTGCAACTCGTTGCGTTCCGCTAACAAAGATGTCTGCGGATGCTTTCCCACGTGGATTCGTAAAAACCTCTGCTGTTGCACTTACACTTGTGCGGCCATTTGACCATCCGACGCCGCCGGTAAAATCGAGCTGATTTACTTTGCCGGTTTTTGCAGGAGCGCCCACTTTGCTACTTGCGGTCGCGTTGAAGCCATCACCAAGATCCCAGGTGCAAGCAACTTCTGTCTTTATCTGAGGACCCTTCACCACTTTTTTACCAAATGCCGCCAAGTAGTCAGCTGATTCGACTGAAGGAATGACCATACACTCCTCGGCATGCGCTGGAGTTGCCGCCGCAAGACCTGCCACTACGGCAGCTGCTGGACGAGTAAATAGTTTGTTTGGGTTCATGGGTAGATTATTACTTATTAGAATAATACAATACCATAACTGTATGGCATTAGTCAAGTCTTAGAACTTAGAACAAGGACTACCTTTTCCTTCCGTGGAACTTTTTATGGATGTCGCGGAGGTGTTTGTCGGTAACGTGTGTGTACACTTGCGTGGTTTGA
>CAZQPW010000015.1:0-13393 GCA_964595305.1 uncultured Candidatus Saccharibacteria bacterium | reverse complement strand
TATGAAAAACAAAATATCACTCGCAGCAGTAGCTGCAACATTACTCATCGCCTCGTCGGCTTATGCAGCGGAGGTCCCCTCAATCGTAGTAACAGCTCTTAGTTCATCTAACGCGACCACTACGAGCGCACTTATTGGTTCAGCGGTTCATGCGTCAGTCCAGCTCGCGACCGCCTCAACAACACTCTCGAGGCCTGCGGGCACTGTTGACATTAGTACATATCCAAATACGACGTGTACTGGTACATCGGTGACGCAAAACGGGCTCGTACTAACTGACGGCGGTGCAATTAGCGCCGCTACGAACATGACCGCATCGGGCATGTCATTTAAGGCGCACTACAACGGTCAAGCAGATGTGTTTACGACTATCGACAGCCCTTGTGTGGCGGTAACCCCAACCGCAAGTGCAGTGACCCTTTCACAGCAGCTTTCAAGCACTAGTGTTGCAACGGGCACAGCAGTTCGCTCGATCGCAACCATTAGTGGTGCCACGGCTGCAGCAACTGGAACCATGGCTTACAACGTGTATAGCGATAGCGCTTGCTCGACACTGTATACCTCAGCGGGAACTCGCACAGTATCAAATGCGTCGACGACATTCTCGAACGACGTGGCGTTTGGATCTAGCGGATCATACTACTGGCGCTCGGTGTACTCTGGCGACCAGTCTAACGCCGGTGCTACATCTGCATGCGCACTGCTTACCGTAACTTCTACCGTGGTAACACCTCCAGCTACAACTACAGCAGGGACAGGTACGATCACAGGAGTCGTGTTTAACGATCTTAACAGGTCGCGCGCACGTGACACCGGTGAAGTTGGTATACCAAACGTGAAGGTCAATCTATTCAAAGGAAATGGTTGGTGGAGGTTCGGCGGTCCAGTCGCAACAGTCATCACTGATGCAAATGGTCAATACACATTCACCGGACTTGCAGATGGAACATATAGCGTAGAAGAGGTTGTACCTACAGGATGGAAGCAGATATCAAGTGATTTCCGTGGACTCGTGCTCTCTGGCGGCGTCGGCATCGGCGGTAAAGACTTTGCTAACGTTGAAAAAGTAAAGCGAGACAAAGAAAAAGAGAAAGAGGAAAAACATGAGAATCGCCAAGATCGTCAAATAGAGAAATTCCAGAAGCAAATTCAGAAGTTCCAAGAAAAGATCAACAAGCTTCGCGGGAAGCATCGCGACTAGTCTTGGCATAGGCTATTCGCTATACTAGTAGGGATGACCGAAGTCGACCTACTACTTAAGGCACAGGCGGGAGACCAGGATGCGTTTGATGAGCTGTATCGCTCAGCATTCGCACCAGTCTTCCGCTTTGTGTTTTCTAGGACAAGGGATAAAGACGTTGCTGAGGATATTACTCAGGACGTCTTTGTTCGTTTTTTAAAGGCAGTTCCAACATACACGCCACGTGGGTCAATGCTCTCATACCTTCTTGCTTCCGCACACAATGCCGTAATAGATTGGTCTCGCAAGAAAAAGCCGGTGCTTGATGATGAAATGTTACTTACTGTGCCATCTGAAGAGGCTACCGCAGAGGAAGGGCTTCAAGTCGCCGGTGATGCACGCGTGGCTCTGGATGCGCTTGCGCAGCTTTCGGCCGGGGAAGAGGAGGTGGTACGATTAAGGTGTCTGGACGGGTTTTCAACCGAAGAGGTTTCCAAATTACTCGGAAAGTCGGAGGAGGCCGTTCGACAGCTTTTGTCACGCGGGCTACGCCACATCCGTACTTATATTGAAAGTAAGAAGGACAACCATGACTAGTGATACCGACGATATCTACACCTACGAGTTGCTTGCCAGTGCTGGAAAGGCAATTGGGCCTAGAAAAGAGCTTCTTAAAGCTGCCCTTGAAGCCGTGCCTCATGTTCAACCTAGGGCCGCAGCTACTTCGCCATACACAACATTCCAATTTTTTATGTTTAGGGTTGCGCCACTTGTGAGTGCTCTAGTCCTTTTCTTGGGTGCTGGCCCGACATATGACAGAATACTTTCTCAGTTTGCAACGTCTGGCCAGGTTGCTGATCAAGCTGCAAGTGCCTTGATTGCAGACGCACACTCTACAGCGGCAACCGGTGATGTAGATTCACAATTTGAGAGCTCGCTAAACGCTGTTACGCCGCAAACGTACACTTCGGGAATGTTTGACTCTCTAAATATATGATAAAAAAAATCCTACCCGTATTCTTTCTGGTGCTCTGCTTATCAGTGTTGCCACACGCTGCATTTGCTAAAGGCGGAGAAGGTCGTCGCGGAGACTCTGGCTCTAGACAAGGTTTTAAAGTTGAGCCCAAAGTAGAGTCGGATACAAATAAAAAGACCTCTCTCTGTGGTGATCTCGCTGCCTTGCGTGCTGAGGCACTAAAAAAGATTCCGGAGTGCGCTGTGCCAGCAGTTGCTGCAACCACTTCTACACAGGCACAGCAAATGAAGGACACATACAATCAAAAAATAAAACTGCTGTTGAGCCGGGCGCGCACACCCTCAGAGAAGAGTGCAATCACCACCTATCAAAAAGACGTTACGAGCGCGCTCGAGCAATACAGAAAAGAAGCCGAAGCAAGTCAAACAGTATTTAAAAAAAGTGCGGACGAAATACTTGCTAAGCAGCGTGTAGTATTCCAAAATTCTTGCAACGCGCTTACGCTTGCAACCACCCAAGCATTTGACACAGCACAGCGTGCGTGCGATCAGAGAAAAGACGATTCAACCGTGCGTGCGCAGCTTAAAACAGATCTCACTAAGGCAGAAAAAGTATTCGTGTCGAACAAAGATGGCGATGCTGGGCTGAATGCGAGAATCAAGAAATTAAAAGATGTACGAGACGAAAGTCTAAAAACATCACTCGCCAAGTTTACTGCAACCACCACTAAGTCGCTAACAAACTTGAAGCGTGTTCTCTTAAGGTAGGATATACTATACGTATTAGTAATACGATTAGTATGATTTCTACTTTATATCCTTTAGCTATAGTAGCAGTAGCGAACATTATTATTGGCTTCGTGTGGTATGGCCCATTGTTTGGTAAGCAGTGGCGGCACTACGCTGGGATCAGTATGGAGTCTATAAAAATGCACGGACTCCCGATGTGGCAAGCAATTCTCGGCGGGTTCATAGCATCAGTTGTGTGGGCGTTTATATTACTCCAGGTTATTAGGCTTTCCGGAGCAAGCATGATTTCAGATGTGTGGTACGTGGCGTTTATGCTTTGGCTTGGATTTACGCTCACCGTATACACGAACTCATATTTATGGGAGGGGAAGTCATATAAGCTTCTGCTAATAAATGGCGGCTACTCATTGCTAAACACGCTTGTTGCTTCAGCGATACTTGCATACTTTTTATAGTATTGTATAATTGATACACCTGCACTCAGGTGTCGCTCTTTTACAAAAGGAGAGGAAAGTCCGAACATGACCTCAGCTCTTTGAGGTGAGGAGAAGGGTAGTTGGGTAACCCCCACACGCGCTTACACGGGCGCGATAGGTGCGAGCAGAGACGTCGCACACCGAAAGGTGTGCGGAGCCCATGGTGCGAAAGTGCCAAGGGTGATCCAAGGTATATTGAAGCCTTGGTTGAAACGGCTAAATCCTTACCCGCATGCAAGGCCGTGCCCCATTGGGGAGTGCCGCTTGATCTCTGGGAGTAATTTCAGAGACAGATAAATGACATCTCTCGACAGAATTCGGCTTACCGGTGCAGTCGTGTTATGAAAACGCCCTCAGAAATGGGGGCGTTTTCACTTGAGTGGTATACTATTTCTTATGAGGAGTCCAGAGGATTCGCATTATCTTTTTGCTGCGCAATGGTTATTTTTTGCTGCACCATTTTTTATGCTACTTGCTGTTTCGGTTGCTCCTAGTGTGGGGTACACCGCGCTTTTAGTTGCATCATTACTCAGTTTGTGGGGCGTGTATACCAAAAACATGCCGTTATATGTTGGACCACTCGTACTAGCTGTAAGCAGTGTCGTGCTTGCAAGCACTATTTCTCTTTTCTATTCGCCTCATGTTGTGCAGTCAATCTCGGCACCACTGTTGACGTACGGATTGTTAGTTCATGCGTTGCTCGTGTTACTCGTTTATTTTACTGCAGGAGTCGTGGGTGGGATCGCAAGCGTTCGTGCAAACATAGGCGTTACCATACTAGCACTATCTCTGTTTTTTCTCGCAGAGTGCGTACATATTTTAGTTCTTAACATTTCGCTATACGAGGGGTGGGGAGGGGTGCTAGCTTCCTCATTACTAGGCATATGGAGCACGTTGGGAGTAGCCGGCGCCTTTTTAGCGTTACTGTCCCTTTCGGTACTGTTATTTAAAATCGAGACACTTCCGAAAGCGCTCATTTATGTGGCGGTTGCGCTCGGAATGATGGCGATGATAGTTTCCAATAGCTTTATTGCTGACGGAATATTTTTCATCAGTCTTAGTGTCGCGGTAATTCTAACAATAAACTCGCACGAGCCATTAAATCGATTCCTCGCAGTTTGTTCGTTGTTACTCGCGCTTGTGCTGGCTGTAACTGCAAATGTTTCGCATGAGTACACAAGCTACATTACTACCACTCCACCAACAGATCTCACCATCCCTTTTGAAGAGGGCACATCAATTGCGGGTAAAGTTTTAGGTAAAAGCGCAATGTTCGGACTGGGTCCTGGCACAACTGGATATGCATGGGACACACTCCGTTCATCGCCAAGCATTGTTGAAGGGTTACTTGATCTTCCGCTTAAAGGGAACAGCTTCTTCATTCTGGATGTTTTAATAGAATATGGGATTTTTGGAATTTGTTGTTTGCTTGCGGTAATTTTGCTTGTGTGGCTGACATTTGGAAAAGTGTATAGCTCGGCAGTTGCAGAACAGTCAGAGCTCCCCCTAGTATATCTAGTCGGCGTCGCAACGTTTTTCTGCACGGCAACGTTACTACTCTCTCCAGGTGCACCGATAATTTTTACACTTTTCTTAATAATGAGTTTAATAGTCTATTCGTTTGCGCTGCACTACAGGGTTTGGGCATTGCACGTTCCGCTTAAGCGCACGGTCATACTTACTCTACTAGTAGTAACGATCGTTACGTGGGTTGCATATATACTTATTGCTATCAGCAGTACAAGTACTGAACGAGCGCTCAAGGTTTTAGAGCAGGGAGGGTCTCGTGCAGAGGCGCGCACTCTCGCTGAGAGAGCATACATGCTCCCTCATGCTGGGGCAACGGAACGGGTGCTGTCTCAGTTAACCTTGCTTGACCTGGCAGATGTGCTTGCGAGCACGTCTCCAGCCAGTGCAACTCAAAATCTCTTTTTCACATTAATGAATACCTCTCTATCGTATGCAAATGCTGCGATCGAAAGCGAGCCGCTGTTATACGCTAACTGGCTTCAGAAGGCGCATGTATATCACACGCTCGCACCTCTGGGGGTTCCCGGGGCATTTGCAGCAGCAGTCAGTTCATATGACAAGGCGCTCACACTGCAACCTACATCATTAATTATTCCGTTTGAACGTGCACAGCTTGATGTGGCGACAGGGCAAAAAAAGTCTGCACAAGCAAAGCTTGCCGAACTTATATCGCGCTGCCCCGAATGTTCCGAGGCGCGTGCACAGTTTATAATGTTGCTCGGTAGTGACGGCAACTTTAAGCAGCTTGATATGCAGCTCACTCAACTTGCAGCGTCTGCTCCTGCTGACCCGCAGGTCTGGTTCCTCCTAGGCATTACGAATGAAAAGCTAAACAACCTCAACAAGGCTAACAACTCATACGCACGAGCGCTGATGCTTGATCCTGCGTTCGAAAAGGCGGCATTAGCCAGAGCAAAATTATTAGCTAAAAACGGTGATCTCAAGGGGGCACTTGCAGTCCTCAGAGAGTTTTCTTTGCATAAGGTTACGCCGGAAGTTAGTCGCGCAGTAAATACCCTATTTAATGGGGGGAATCCTTTCGTTGAATAGGTATGGTCGGACGTATCTTTTCGCTGCTGAAGTTGGAATTCGCAGGAGTTCATCAGGCGGCATATCTCATAGCTTTTTTTTCTTTTTGTTCCCAATTACTTGCACTGGTGCGTGACCGCGCGCTTGCGTCTACATTTGGAGCAGGTGAGACGCTAGACATATACTTTGCATCTTTTAAAATTCCTGACGTATTATTTGCATTTTTGTTGCTATTTGTGAGCACTCTAGCGTTGGTGCCACTCCTTTCTCGTTCAAATGAAAAAGAACAAGGGGAAATAATAGGTACGACGCTCACTCTTTTCACAATTATAGGTGGCGTCATATCGATCGTTCTGATGTTTTTTGCACCGCTTATTGCTCATTCCGCGTATCCCTCAATCACTGAGCAGGAACTACTCGTCCAGTCTATGCGAATCATGTTGTTGCAGCCTTTACTACTCGGAATCTCGTCTATAGTTTCAGCTATTGTACAAACGTCTAGACAATTCATCTTGTTTGCGCTTGCTCCTATTTGCTACAACGTTGGAATTATATGCGGCATATTTTTTTTAGTTCCAAGTTTCGGCGTTATAGGTCTTGCATACGGTGTTGTTTTTGGGGCACTGCTGCATGTGCTGGTACAAGTCGGGCCACTTTTAGTGGGACGCGAACGGCTGACATTAAGTGTGAACCTAGGTTCTTCATTTGCTCTCATGCAGAAAATAGTCGCACCATCTCTCCCACGCTCACTAGCATTGCTGTCTAGCCAAGCAATGACATTGTATATAACTTCAATACTTTCAGGTATTTCAGCTGGAGCTGTTTCCGCGTTTACTTTTGCGCTTAACTTGCAGTCGGTGCCACTTACTGTCATAGGAGTTTCCTACGCGTCTGCAATTTTTCCAACACTTGCAGCACTAGTTGCATCTAACAAAATTGATATCATGGCTAAAGAGGTGTGGGCTGGTGTACGCCACTCATTATTTTGGCTGGTACCAGCAGGAGTTTTAATGCTTGTTCTTAGAGCGCAAATAGTGCGCGTAGTGCTCGGAAGTGGCGAGTTTACCTGGAGCGACACCAAGCTAACAGCCGCGCTTCTCGCACTGCTCGCACTTTCCGCAGCGCCGAGCGCACTCATATTAATTTTTTCTCGTGCGTACTACGCTTTGGGCGAAACAAGGATCCCCGTATTTATTAACACTGCGTATGCAGTAGTCGGAGCACTACTTTCAAGCATCTTTGTGGTTTACCTAAATTTTTCTGCCCCATCACGAATAGTTGCCGAACAGCTATTCCGTGTGACAGGAATAGGAGGTACCGCGTCGCTTGGTGCTGGGGCTGCGCTCTGTGTGTCTAGCTTGGTTTGCGCAGTAGTTTTTGCAGTTCACTTTGGGATGCGGTATGGTGGGTATGCAGGGGTATTTACCTCCTTTATTCAGGTACTGGTGGCCTCCCTATGCTCTGGAGTGGCTGCATATGTAGCTTTGGGGGTAGCCCAGCCATATTTACTTACAGAGACCTTGTTCGGTATATTTGCACAGGGCTTTGCAGGGGGATTAGCAGGGATTATTGTTTACGTACTTGCGCTTCTTGTATTGAAGAATCAGGAAGTTGCGGAAGCAGGACTGATGTTGTATCGGCGAGTCAATCATGACAAGTAAGATCAGAAACTTTTCAATTATAGCGCATATCGATCACGGCAAGTCTACACTTGCTGATCGTATGTTGGAAATAACTCATACTGTTGAGGCTCGTAAAATGCGTGACCAATTGCTTGATGGTATGGACCTTGAGCGAGAGCGTGGCATCACTATAAAAATGCAACCGGTCTGTATGCGTTGGGGGGAATACACCTTGAACCTCATTGACACGCCAGGACACATCGACTTTGGGTATGAGGTGTCGCGCGCGCTAACCGCCGTTGAAGGGGTGCTTCTGTTGGTTGATGCTACACAAGGAGTGCAGGCACAAACGCTCGCGGTGTTGCAAATGGCCGAGGCTGCAGGTTGCAAGATTTTGCCGGTGATTACGAAGATAGACTCTCCTCTCGCACGCAAGGATGACATTGCTGTTGAAATGGTTGAACTTTTGCATATCGATTTGGACGATATAGTTTACGTTTCGGGTAGGACTGGGGCTGGCGTCGAAGAGCTTCTGCATGCGATTGTTGCAAAAATCCCGCCCCCAAGGCCGTCGACCGCTGGGCTCTCGGGTTCGCGCGCACTTGTGTTCGACTACGCATTCTCGGAACATCGGGGAATAGTGGCGTATGTGCGAGTAATGGACGGGACACTCAAGCCAAAAGAAAAAGCGAGCTTGCTTGGCGCAAAAGCGTCGTGCACCATACTCGAGCTTGGGCACGTGATTCCGCAGGAACAAAAGTCAAATGAGCTTTCGACCGGAGAGATCGGATATTGTGTTACTGGCATTCGAGAAGCTTCGCAGGGTATAGTTGGCGATACGCTATCGCAAGGCAGCGCACCGATGCTTGCAGGCTATGAAAACCCTCGTCCGGTAGTTTGGGCTAGCGTGTATCCGGAAAGTCAGGACGGCTTCACGCTTCTAAAACATGCGCTCCAAAGACTAAAACTTTCTGACTCAGCACTTTCGTTTGAAGAAGACGGATCGTCCACTCTTGGCAAGGGGTTCCGTTGCGGCTTTTTAGGCATGCTTCATATGGAAATAGTTACAGAGCGACTAAAGCGTGAGCATAACGTTGAGCCTGTAATTACGTCACCTTCAATAACATATGAGGTTACGACCGCTAAGGGTACAGAACTCGTTCACACGGCAACTCACTTCCCACAAGACGGCACAACCGTTGAGATAAGAGAGCAGTGGGTTACGTTGACCATCATGACTCCCGTTACGTACCTTTCAGCGCTTACTCAGTTATTATACGAACACGAAGGGAATATCATCACCAGCGAGATGCACCAAACTCGTATGAGACTCACAGTGCACATGCCTCTTAGGGAACTTATGCGAGGATTCTTTGACTCACTAAAAAGTGCTACACAAGGGTATGCCTCTCTTGCGTACGACATGCTCGACTGGCGAACAGCGGATGTCTGCAGACTAGATGTAGTTGTTGCTGACGAGGAGGTTCCTGCGCTTTCGCGTATCGTTTCTAAACGAAGGCTAAACGACGATGCGCGCTCACTTGTGGAGCGACTTAAAAAAGAGCTGCCGAGGCAAATGTTTGTAGTAAAGATTCAAGCCAGGGCACTTGGCAGGATCGTGGCGTCAGAGTCTATCTCGGCATTCAAAAAAGATGTTACGGGATATCTTTACGGAGGAGATGTAACGCGCAAAATGAAACTGCTCGAGAAGCAGAAGAAGGGTAAGGAGCGTCGCGGCGAGCATAAGAAAATGCACATCGGCCAGGACGTGTTCCTAAAGATGATAAAGCCCGACTCGAACTAACGTTAGTAAATTGCAGGTAGATAAAGTAGCACCATCGCGATAATAACAAGGACGGCAATAACCTGCCAGACGCGCTTGATGATCCGTGAAGATTTTCCAGTGAATAGCATATGTTGAGTAGTATACTAGAAAATAGACTATGAAGGAAGCGGACATCAAAAGGCGCTCGATACAGCTACTGTATGTATTGGCCATAATCCTTGTTGGAGGTGTTTTGGCATACGGATTAGTCAGGTCATACCGACTGTACCTCGTGTATGCTACAGGCAGCATTTCTCGCGCAGAGGTTGAGAAGAAGCTACTTGAGCTGCACGGGAGAGAGGCAGCACTCTATAATGCACTAGAGCGTATAGAAACAAAAAAGGGCGTGGAAGCGGTCCTACGCTCTAAATACGACCTGATTAAACAAGGGGAGACTGAGTTTGTGTTTGTACGAAATGACGCAAAGGCGACCAGCACGGATGTGCAGGTCCCATTTTCACGCAAACTTAACTCAATCCTTCGCTTTGTTGGCCAGTAGCACGGCGGCCGGCTGGCTAATAAAATTAAGAGCTTATTCTGGTGCCCACAGCAGGAATCGTGTTACGTCTATAGTCATAGTGCCCCCAGCAGGAATCGAACCAACATCTTCTCCTTAGGACGGAGTTGCTCTATCCATTGAGCTATGGGGGCATTCCCACAAGTTTTGACTCAGGGGGAGCTGTAGCTACTTTAAGCTATGCAGGGGTTTGGAGCAAGGACGAAATCTTTGCCTTATCAAAACCGATGATTACGTCATTCCCAATGCGAATAACCGGCACTCCGAGCTGGCCGGTCATATCTATCATTTCTTGGCGCTTCTCAAGGTCGGTCGAAACATCATAATTAGTGTATGTAATGTTATTAGTTTTAAAATACTCTTTTGCAAGTTGGCAAAAGTGGCATGTAGGGGTGGAATAGATAACTACGTCATTCATAAGGTTTTGTTATACACCCAGTTTACCATAGGTGTTAGAATATATGTGTGGATCAAGATAAATTAAACGAGCTTTACGAGCTC
Organism: uncultured Candidatus Saccharibacteria bacterium; assembly: GCA_964595305.1. Lineage (GTDB taxonomy): Bacteria > Patescibacteriota > Minisyncoccia > Phycocordibacterales > Phycocordibacteraceae > Phycocordibacter. The sequence goes on along the minus strand of CAZQPW010000015.1, from coordinate 2,988 downwards.
ACCAAAGACAATAACCGCATGCTCCATGCAATGCGTAGGTCGCAGTTTTTTGGCTCAGTAGCCAAGACGCTTTGGTACATAATCGTAGTAATAGTGCTGCCATATGTGGCCTGGCTGTACCTGCAGCCGTATTTAGACGCCATTATGGGTCAGTACCAGGAGGTGCAGGGCAAAGCCACTACAATTCAGGAAACTATTACTAAGTACCAAAACCTACTACAAGGTTTGCAAAAATAGTAGTTGGAATCAGCCGTGTGTCCGTGGTATACTTTTATGGTCGCTGGGATAGCTCAGTTAGTTAGAGCATCCGCCTGAAGAGCGGAGGGTCGACAGTGCAACTCTGTCTCCCAGCACTTTTTAACCTCGAACTTTAAGCTTGGTCTGACGCGCCTTGTTGATCTTAGGAAGTCGGACGGTTAGTAAGCCGTGTTTCTGAGATGCCTCCGCTTGATCAAGATCGATCTCGGCAGGAAGTACGATAGTGCGAGCAAAGCTTCCCCAATAGAGCTCCCGGTATACGTAGCCGTGGTCCTCAACAAGCTCTTCTGTAACTCGTTTGCCGCGGATGGTAACCATATCTCTCCCAATTGAAATGTCGAGCTCGTCTGGCCTAACACCTGCGACTAGGGCTTGGATCACTATGTCATCAGGGGTTTGGTACACATCGACTGTAAGCTGAGCTTCCTCTCCTGGCTGGTCTTGGTACTGTGCAGTGGGGAGTGACGTGTCGTCGTAGTCAGAAACGTAGTCTTGGTGGGGCTGCACGCGCATAGTTGGTGCTTGAGGAGTTGCTCCCTCATACTCAGAATAAAAGTTAGCTCCAGTTAAGCGGTCAAAGAATGAAGGTTTTTTTGCCATACGTTTAATGTGTTGTTAATTTTTCCCACCAGTGCGGACGCCTGAGTAGTTTTACTCGCTCCAGCATCACGAGGATGAGTATGGTAGTCACCCAAATGGCAAGGAGCGCCGTCATCAGCCGGTCCGCATCTGTATGTAGTATAAGGAAGTTAAAAAGTGCATGCAAGCCCGTAGCGAGGATAAGTCCTATGCCAGCAGCTACAATTCGCTCTTTTAGAGGGTAGTAAAAGTACCATGCCAACAGGCACCCAATAATTGCGGAGGACACAATATGGATAAGGGTAGCCCCCACAAACCTTAGGTCTAAGGTTATGATTGCGCTCTCGAGCAATCCTTTTTGGATTGGAGTAAATGCAAAAAGGGCATTTTCTACTGCTGCAAAACCCAGCGCTGCGGTAACCATATACACAACGTAGTCAATAGGCTCGTTGATGTATCGGTAAGAATAGACTGCTAGCATTGCGAATGCGAATTTTATTGCCTCTTCTGTCATCGCCCATAAAATCAGAAGTGACTCGTCTACTGGGCCGTGCACCGTACGCAGAAGCTGCTGTGCGGGGAGCACGAGGAGCACCGCAAGCATTCCCGCACAAAATGATCGTATGATTGCCCGATATGGCTCTGGGTGCTTCCAGTCTTCCGAAAGCCAAAAGAAAAGCCATACCAAGATTGGAATAAACGACAAAACTAACGCGAAACCAGCGTTATAAATAAATACGTGCACCTACTAAGTATAGCTTTACTTTGATTCAGGCCAGGCTGAAATCATAAGCAGCTCATGGTCTTTAAGGTTTGAGTACGGAAGGTGAGACCAAACCTCTTCTGTAACAAACGGTATAAATGGGTGTAGCATCTTTAGTGAGTTAGTGAGGATGTGCGCTAGTTTAAATGAAGTCGCACGAATCGCAACAGCATCGGTGCCCGCAAAAACTGGCTTTGACCGTTCGATTACTTCGTCGGCAAATGTGTGCCAGAGGTAGTGGTATGCTTTGTCGGCAGCTAGGTCGATTCTGTACGACTCTAAATGCATACCAACCTCTCGTGCAGTCTCGTTGAATACTGAGAGGTCTTCTACGTCGCTGGGTGATAGCACCACTCCTTCGGTCTCTACGCTGTCACCAACCTTTTCTTGAACGAAGCGAGCAATGTTCCAAATTTTGTTTGCAAAGTTTTTGTATCCTCTAATCTTGTCCTCTGAAAGCGGGATAGTGCCACCAGCCGGGTTACCGACTATAAGCGACATACGAAGCGCGTCGCAGCCGTACTTGTCTATCATGTCGATAGGGCTAATTACATTGCCTTTCGACTTGCTCATTTTTTGGTTCTTGCTGTCATTGACCATGCCGTGGAAGTAGACTGTTTTGAATGGTACGTCTTTGCCTAAGTAAAGGCCGAAAAATATCATTCGTGGGATCCACTTAAAAACAAGATCTGCTCCCGTTTCCATCACGTTAGTAGGGTAGTATGTTTTAAAATCTTTTCCGTCTGGGTAGCCGAGCGTGAGGAGTGGCCATTGACCAGAGGAGAACCAGGTATCGAATGTGTCGGTGTCTTTAGTCCAACCCTCGCCAGGCGAGGTGAGCGATGCTTTTGCTTCGCCCCCTTTAAACCACGCAGGGATGGGGATGCCCCAGACGATTTGGCGTGAGATGTTCCAGTCAAGCGGCTTGCCCATCCAGTGCATCAAAATCTTCTTCTCGTAGTCAGGCATGATGGTGATCGACTTTTCAGTCTCGACAGCATTGATTACTGAGTCTGCAAACTCTTTCATCTTGACGAACCATTGATCTTTTACTTGCGGCTCTATTTGCGTATCGCATTTGTAACAGCGCTTCGTAACGTGAGTGTACTTTTCATCTACCTTATCGACCAGCCCTTTTGAAGCGAGCTTCTCAATTATTTTAGGTCTGGCATCTTTAATTTTCATACCAGCAAACTCACCTGCAACGGGGAGTAGTTTGCCCCAAAGGTCAATTATTTGCTCTCCATCATCGAGCTTGTGTCGCGCAGCTATCTCAAAGTCTGTTTGGTCGTGCATTGGTGTTATGGTCATAACACCGGTACCAAAGCTCATGTCGATAGCAGCATCTTTAACGATGGTCGCGGTAACAGGCCCATTGATCCACTCGG
>CAZQPW010000014.1:0-14429 GCA_964595305.1 uncultured Candidatus Saccharibacteria bacterium | reverse complement strand
AAACCAGCCCTTGCCGAATGAAAAATATTTCCCAATGCGAGCCCACTCGATGTACGGCACATACTCGCTGAATGAGTCGTGCGCAGTGCTTGCAAAAGCTCGCGCGGCACTTCGACAACCTTGAACTTGCGTGGTGCACGCTCGTCAGGGTTCACTAGCCCAATCTCCTCTCGCGACATAACGCGGATAGTACACCCCGCCAGCCAAGTGTCAACAATTAGCATTATTTTCTAAACTATCGACCAGTCAGATTGTCAGATAGAAATTTTGTAATTGCATCTATCACTGCGTCTTTGACTGTTGGGTCACTCTCTGCAACCCAGCGTGCAAATCGATAGAGAATCATGGTGTCTACCACTACCCACTTACCATTTATATGTAAGAAATAGAAAAGCGTCATAATAGCCACACGTTTATTTCCATTTTGAAATGGGTGATCTTTTATTAAGGTGTAGAACAATATTGCCGCCTTGTCTAACAAATTTGCGTACAAGTCTCGTCTTCCAAAGGTTTGTCTGGGTGTAGCGAGACACCGTTCAAGAACTTCAGGAAATCTGGTCGAAAAATCTGGTATCGGCTCGTCCAATGTTAGTATCCTTCGAGCAAGCTCATGTGCGACACTTTCTATTTCGGCTAAACTTGGGTACGCAACAATAATTTTCTTCTTTGCCATATTCATTCACGTCCCAACAAACGGAACGTCTCGCCGTACTCATCCACCGCACGCTTAACAATTTGTTCGATTTTCTTTTTTCTCTCGTCTGTTAATTCTGTCCAGTTTGAAAATTGGTCTAGCGGGATTGCATAATTTCTCCCAATTTTAATTGCTTTTATTTCACCAGACTTTATTTTTCTAAATATTGTAACTCGGCTCATGCCCAATAATGCAGCTACTTTAGAGCTTGAAACAAGGTTATTTTTTATTTTTGTTTCATTCATAAAATCATTGTAACAGTTGTTTCAACTACGTGCAAGTGCGAAACAAGACTGTTTATTACTAGCCACGCTTCTTCCCATGAAATTTTTTGTGGATGTCGCGGAGGTGTTTGTCGGTAACGTGTGTGTACACTTGCGTGGTTTGAATGTTTGCGTGCCCAAGGAGCGCTTGGACGGAGCGGAGGTCAGCGCCGTTTTCGAGTAAATCTGTTGCGAACGAGTGGCGGATGACGTGCGGCGTCACTTTCTTCGTAATGCCTGCCTTCACTGCATAGTGTTTCACTATCTGCTCCACCGCGCGCGGTGTGAGGCGAGTGCGTTTTGAGTTGCCGCGGCCATAGTTTACGAAAAGTGCCTCGTCCATATCTTTGCGCGACTTTAGATATTTTGAAACGGCAGCCTTAGCGTCGTCTGAAAGAAAAACTACGCGTACCTTTTCGCCCTTTCCTCGGACGGAGAGCTCGTCGCGTGTTAAATCGATGTCGCTGTTTTGCGCGCAGAGCTCGGAGACACGCAGGCCGGTCGAGAAGAGGAGCTCCATGATCGCCTTATCGCGAAGCCCCTTCAGATTGCTAACGTCTGGCGCACTCATGAGGCGCGCGAGCTCGGCGTGAGAAATAAGGTCGAGCGAACGTTCGGGCACTTTTGCTAACTCAATCTTCTCCGGCTTGTAGCTTTGCTCATCGCGGCGCGCCAAATATTTGAGGAACGCGCGCAGAGCAATGAGGTAATAGTTCTGCGTCTTCCTTTTCAGCGTACCGTCCTTCGCCGGCTTGCGGTTAAGCCAGAGGCGGTACTCGCGAATTAACTTGTCGTCAATGTCTTTGGGGTTCTTTACTTTAGCAAATAGCAAAAATTGCGTGAGGTAGTGGTCATAGTTTTGAACTGTCTTAATACTACGCCCCTTCGTTATTTCTACGTACTCCAAAAACTCCCGTTTAAGCTGCTCCAGCTGCATACACTGAGTATACAGGCAGCTATAGCCAATCTTTGGGCTGTGTCTTTGTATTTTTCAACACCTCTTTGCAAAACTCGTCGACAGTTGGGACGTCTCGCATAGAAATTGCACTAAACCCTCTTTCGACCGCATCGTAGCGCATGGCGTTTGACCCGTGCGTCATTCCAAACAGTCCGTGCGCTTTAAGCATTGCGTCGTCGCCGATACTGAATGCGGTGCTGAGGATCGCCTCCTTGTCCCCCTTACTCAGTAACTTAAATCTGCGGTGAGATGCGTTGACCAACATCCCAGCAACAAAGTCTGCCTGCAGCTCTCGGCCTACATTCTGTAGTCTAGTAGGGTAGGTACTTGAAATTGGGCTGAGGGTGCCGAGTATCTTCTGTACATGGTGGCCAACTTCATGAAACACATTGTAATAGAGTGTTGCCTTGCGCACTTCCGGCAACACCCTTCGAAGGCATGAGCTAAAAAAGCTCGGGTTAAAATAAATCTTCTCTTCATCGCGATAATACGCCGGACCACCTATTGAAACATCCCAGCCCTGAAGGCTACGAGTGTTTTCATCTGCGATGACTAATTTGACTGGACGATAGCGTACCCCCGTAACACGGAAGAAGTCGTTGTTAAAAATATCTTCCGTCACGGCGAGCGCCCTTTTAAGTTCCGTTACGACGTGCTCTGCGTTGTATTCGTCTAGATCGTCTACCTCTACGCTTGGATGTACGGCCTCTTTCATTCGATTTTTATAACACCATGCATTACTAAAGTCAAGCTTGAGGGCCACTCACCTTACGGAATAGCCTTTGCATATATGGTTGCAATTTAGGAACAGGCGTGGTACTATAGGCACATGCTCACTAAGTTACAGAAAGCACGAGTCACCAAGGTTGCCCAGCAGCATGCAGACGACACTGGCTCCGCGTCAGTACAAGCCGCACTCCTTTCAAAGCGCATTAACGAACTTGCTGCTCACCTCAAGAAGCACACGAAGGACAAGCACTCTCGCCGCGGCCTCCTCCAGATGGTTGCTGACCGCCGCCGCCACCTCAAGTACCTCGAGAAGAACAACAAAAAAGAATACTCAAAGGTAATTAAGACTCTCGGCCTTAAGAAGTAGGTCTTCAAAGAGTCGCCTAGCACCTGCTACAATTAGCGGGTAAGGGGTTCGTGTAATATTTTCATATTTTAAACGTATATATAGTATGGCAGCCATAAAACATAAAGCTCAGCGTGTCGCCGTTTTTATAGACACGCAAAACCTCTACCACTCAGCAAAGAATCTTTACCACTCGCGCGTTAACTTCGGTGCGGTGTTGAAGGAAGCGCTTGCAGGAAGAATTTTAATACACGCAGCAGCATACGTCGTAACAACTGAAAGCGGCGACGAAAAAGCATTCTTCGAAGCGCTTACCAAAATGGGGATTGCAATTAAGACGAAGGATCTCCAAGTATTTTCAGGTGGAGCAAAGAAAGCTGATTGGGACGTTGGGCTTGCGATAGACGCAGTGAAGATCGCGCCTAAAGTAGACGCAGTCGTGCTCGCAACTGGTGACGGCGACTTCGTCCCGCTTGTCGAATATTTACAAAACCTGGGCGTGCAGACTGAGGTGATTTCATTTGGAAAATCGAGCTCACAGCGCCTACGCGAAGCTGTCGACAGTTTCACCGACATGAGCGAAAATGCAAAAAACTTTTTGATCAGTAAGGGCGGCACCAGCGCGTACTTGCCAGAGTTCATAGTTGGCAAGACACCTGAACAGCCAGAGCCACCAGAAGAGGGGAGTGAGGACGATGACGACACTCCTACTGTTGTAGGTAGCGACACAGACGGGAAATAGATATACTGGCCCGATGGGCGAAGGCAAAAAAGTAGTGAGTCTTGAAACACGCGCAAAGATGAGCGCCGCGCGCATGGGCAGAACATTGAGCGATGCTACAAAGGCAAAGCTCGTCCTGGCGGCTACGGGGAGGGTACATACGGAAGAATCTCGCGCAAAAATGAGCGTGGCTAAAACCGGGAAAAAACTACCAGACAAAACGCGAGAAAAAATGCGCGCTGCGAAACTTGGCGTACCAAGAAGCGAAGTTACAAAGCAAAAAATTAGAGCCGCTATGCAACAAGTTGTATGGGCGAGAGCAGCACGTGACGCAAAGTCCCAAAGTGACCAGTAGGGGTTGACAAAGAAAATGAGAGGAGTACACTCTTTGAGTTATAAAACAAAAAACTCATATGAGTGAAGCAAAACAAGAATTAGGTTATATTATCCGAAAAAGCAAAGCAGTCCCTCGCGCACATGCGATGGATGCCTCAGGAATGCACACTCGTGCTGCCCGCCGCGCCGAAACGGCAACCGCTAGATACCGCGAAGGAAGGCCGTACGCCGCTATTTGGCATGGTCTCGTTTCGGCAAGCGCAGGCGTTTCAGGTTCGGCATTGAATAGGTATGACATGCTGTTCACCGTAGTTCCTGGTAAGACAAAAGACCTCATCCAGCGCGGAAAAGCTATGGTCTTTAAACCAAAAGCAGAGGCTGCAGCGGCGGCACCAGCACACTAATTAACAACTCCTACAAAAACGCCCCTCATGAGGGGCGTTTTTGTATCAACTCTTCAGCCACGTTTCTCCACGAAAAAGGTAGAGCCTGTTCTTCCGTGTGTGCAGCGCAGCATGCACAGGCTTGAACGTTTTTCTGTCACCCTTTATTGTCGGAACCACCTCAACATTTTTTTCCCCAAAAATTGGATCGAGCACTTCGCGCGAAAGGGCAACCTGAGCCTGGTAGCGACATGCATCCGACATTCCTGCAAACAGTTTTGCTCGTATAGTCCCCTCTTCTGCTTCAGCTTTAAGTTGGAGCGCACGCTCATGGAGTTGTTCCTGAAACTCTTTACCCTCGCCCTTACAAGAAACTGTAAACGGGCTTTGGTGCGTTAGAAAAGAAAAGGGTTTTTTAGTTGCTTTATGAATACCCGCCGCCGCTACACCAGTGCAGTCGTAGTACCCGCATGAAATTTTTGGTGACGCATCAACAGGGGAAAGAATGAACCCCCTTTGGGCTATATTCAAATTTTTCGCCCAATTCACGTCTTGTACTCCGGGCAGGTTTAGCGTGTTTGAATACCGTCCACGTGGACGAATACGGTTCGGGTCGAGGGTAGCCGACTCAACTTTCATGTACCAAATGTATCACGCCATAGGAACTGGCACAAGTAAAGCTGTTATGCTATGCTGTGCTGCATGAAAGAAAGGGAACCGATGCGGCACGTTAAGACTGAGGACAACATCCCAGCAGGACTTACGCATCCAAAATTTGCAAAAACTTATGAAGAACTTCGTGCATCGTTCGTTGGAAGTTTGGTGACCCACAGCGGGCAAATAGATAAACCCCTTAATAAAGAGGGATTCATCGACGGCGTTCGGGGGGCAGAGCCTGCATACCTACCTCACATTGAGCGCACACTGCAGGAGCTCGAGGTCCAAATTACAGAGTATCTCCGATACCTCATCCTCGCATCGGCACGAGCCAAAGAGTTGGGTGGTCAAGCATTTTTAAGTGCACAAAAGTTGCGTGACCTCGAAGAGCTGGAGATGCAAATTAAAGAAACTGCACGATACCATGCTGGCACCCACAAGGAAACTGCCGATGCGCTCGTCCTAGTACGCAAAATACTCAAAGAAAACTCGCCCTTCGCGTGGAATTAAAGAGACGTCGTGTGCTACACTGAGCGCACATGCAACAGAAAAAATTTACTACTTCTATTGGCGGCAAAGAGGTCACATTTAGCTTCACCGACTTGGCTGGCCAGGCACAGAGCTCACTCATTGCAACCGTCGGCGAGACGGCCGTTTTATTGACTGCCGTAATCGGCAAGAAAGACAGAATGGACATCGACTATTTTCCGCTCTCGGTGGAGTACGAGGAACGCTTCTACGCTGCAGGCCGCATACTTGGCTCACAGTGGGTACGTCGTGAGGGTAGACCTAGCGAAGAGGCTATACTGAGCGGTCGCATTATTGACCGCACTATCCGTCCACTTTTCGACTCACGACTTCGTAAAGATATACAGGTCGTAGCAACAGTGCTCTCGATTGGAGAGGACGATCCGGACGTACTTTCAGTTAACGCTGCCTCTGTTGCATTAGGTACGAGCGAGATCCCATGGAACGGGCCGGTGAGTGCAGTCAGGCTTGGGAAAAAAGTTGGAAGTGACGAGTTTGTTGTTAACCCTTCATACGAGTTTCGCCAAAGTACTGAGTGCGAGCTCGACCTGCTTGTGTGTGGACGCGACGGCGCGATCACGATGATCGAGGTTGCAGCGAAGCAGGTCACCGAAGACGTGATGTCGCGCGCGTTTGAAGCTGCGATGCGCGAAATCGAAGAGATGCAGACATTCCAAAAGAAACTGATTGCAGAAATCGGAAAGAAAAAGCTCCCAGTTCCAGACGCACCAAACTACACCGAACTTGAAGCTATTTTTAAACCGCTTGAAAGCGAGTTTGAGGCGTCGACCATGACCGGCGTGCCTGGGAAGAACGACGGCACGTTCCGCGCAAAGTGGATCGAGGTCGCAAAGGCAGCAAACGCAGAGTGGGAAAAAGCGGCGTCAGATTATTTCGACATGCGCACGGAAGAATTAATTCGTAAGAAAGCGATTCACGAAAAGAAACGTGTCGACGGCCGCGCACTTGATCAGATCCGCCCGCTTTTTGCACAAGCAGGAGGCCTCACTCCAAATCTGCATGGACTTGGTATCTTTTATCGAGGAGAAACGCACGTCTTTTCTGCGCTCACGCTCGGCTCCCCAGACGACGCACAACTCATTGACTCGATAGAAACAGGTGGCAAAGAAACTAAGAAGCGTTTCCTCCATCACTATAACTTCCCACCGTTTTCTGTTGGTGAGACTGGCCGCTTTGGTGGTCAAAACAGACGCATGATTGGCCATGGAGCTCTTGCTGGGAAAGCGCTCGAGGCTGTGCTCCCGACGAGAGATGTGTTCCCGTATACGATCAGAATTGTTTCGGAAGCTTTTTCATCAAACGGATCAACGTCGATGGGAAGTGTCTGTGCATCAACACTTGCACTTATGGATGGCGGCGTCCCAATCAAGGCACCTGTTGCCGGCATAGCTATGGGAGTGATGTATGAAAGTAAAGACCATTACGCAATCCTGACAGACATCCAAGGACTTGAGGATCACCACGGTGACATGGACTTTAAAGTCGCCGGTACTAAGGACGGTATCACCGCGATCCAGCTCGATGTTAAGCTAGACGGTCTACCAGTTGCAATGTTCATCGAGGCTCTTGCAGCAGCAAAAAAGGCTCGTCTCCAAATACTCGATGTGATCACGGGAGCGATCGCGGCTCCTCGCGCATACATTAACCCACGTGCACCAAAAATCGTTTCACTCACCATCCCGCCAGACATGATTGGCCTCGTTATCGGTCCGTCGGGGAAAAACATTCGTGCCATTGAAGAAGAAACGGGTGTACAGTCGATCGCAATTGAAGACGACGGATCGATCGCAATAACAGGCAAAGGCGATGCCCCTGAAAAAGCTGCCCAGATTATCCGCGACATGACTCGCGTGTTTCAGGCAGGAGATGTAATAGAGGGCCCCGTTACACGAATTATGGATTTTGGCGCTTTTGTGAAACTCGGCGGGGGTAAACAGGAGGGACTCATTCATGTTAGCGAGTTCGCACCATTCCGTATTGCATCTGCTTCACAAGCAGTTGCGGTTGGTGAAAGGGTGCGTGCGGTAATAAAGGAGATCGACGAGCAGGGTCGTGTTAACCTATCTATTAAGGCGATTGACCCTGAGTTTGCAACGCGGAAGAACCTGCAGCCTGCTCCCGCGCAGGAAGGTGGGTTCCGCGGACCGCGTCCTCATGGAGACCGCCCACACCATGGCGGACGACCCCACTAACAAAATAATAGTTTCAAACCTTCCGAGTAATCCGCTCGATGCACCAAAGCGGGTGCGAACGTATGCGACAGACATGAGCGACGAGATCCGCAAAAAAGGATCAACGCTTTCATCGATAGTAGCTGCGGAGCAGGAAACTGCATTTCAAAACCCAGACCCAAGCATCCTGATACAACCAGAACCAGCAAAATATACTCGGCTCACAATAGTCGCCACTGTCGCGCTCTTTTTACTCGGAGCGGGCATACTGTACGCAGCCTTTGGATATTCGAGCTCACCAACAACCCCAGAGCAAAATAAAGTAGTCGAGAGTATCATTTTGCCCAACAAAACGTTCACCATTGCGTACACGAAAGATAAGTCTCTTGCGTCTTTGCTCGGTGCAAAACGCTTCGATAACAACCTTGAGGTGGGCGAAATTGGGCGCATAGACGTAACCACCACCGGCACCTCTAGCACCGCAGATCTGCTGAAACTTTTAAATGCTCCGAGCACACTGATCCGTGAAGCAACGTCAGTTACTTTCGGCATGCATGCGTTTAATAGAATGCAGCCGTTTATTATCATTGAGATATCGCAATACGACAGAGCATACGCGAGCATGCTTGGCTGGGAAGAAGATATGGGTAGAGCACTCGGCTCATTCTTTCGTCCTGTTAACGGAGGAGTTGCACCGACAACACTGTTTACAGACATGGTGTACCGCAACGTTGACCTACGCAGCTCGCAAGCAGAGTGGCCAATTATTTATGCTTTCCCGCGCAAAGACGTACTCGTAATCACCACCAACACGCAAACGCTTCAAGAAATTATCGCGCGCATCGCAAGCGCACGTGTGCGCACAGTGAAATAACTAGACAATACCATTCGCGCAGGGTAGACTCTCCGAATGAGTCTCGAAAACTTCAAAGGTCCAAAAAATCCCTCGGAGTGGTGGGGAAAATACTTAATGGAACACAGGGGGACTACGCGTGATGAATTAAAAAATACGAACCCCAAAATGTGGCGCGAGCTGCTCAGGAACGATGAGCTTCAATTTGTGCCTGGCCCTGGCGAAAAACTTCAAATCCAAGTCGAGGTAGCAACAAACAATGCCGACTTTGAGCGCCACGCAAAAGGCTACCAAACCTCAAGAGTAGTTCGAAAAAAGAATCTGGAAGAGGCCAGGCCTGAGGGGTTTTTGACCGTAGCTGAAATTCGCGACCTTGTCGAACTTCTGATCGAGCTGGTAAACATGGAAAAGAAAGTGCATATTACATTCCCCGCCTTGGCAGCATATATAAAAAACATTGCGAAGGATCCTGGGTTCCACGATGAGACTAAACAGATAAATCGAAATGTTGTTTTTTACTCCCCCCGATTTGTTCAAACTATTATTCGTGGCTTTATGAACCGGGGAAGACATCGGCTTACCCCTAGCGAGCAAGACCTGGTCAATACCCTTGCGGCAAAGCGTTTGGTTTCACCAAGTCAATAAGACTTCCAAATTAGACCTGACATGCTATAGTGGGGTCATGACAGATAATATACAAATATTAGAGCAGCGCCTTCGTGAAGAAAGAGCACTACTTGAAAAAGAACTCTCATCGCTTGCAACTCAAAGCTCAAATAATGCTGACGACTGGACAGCGGGCAAGCCAAAAGGCGAAGAGTTCGGTGCAGACCTTTCAGACAACGCGCAGATAATAAGTGAGGAATTTACAAACGACGCGTCAGCAAGCGAACTTGAAGCGCGACTCAGGCTCGTAAACCACGCTATCAGTAAGTGTGAGGCTGGTACGTATGGCCTATGTGAAATTTCTGGCGAACCAATCGAACAGGAACGTCTAAACGCAAACCCCGCTGCACGCACCTCGATGGCGCACATGAACAAAGAATCCGAGCTCACGCTGTAGTAACACTTTAAGCTCGCCACTACCCATGGCATTTGCAAAAACATATTCGATACAACCTAGTTTTCCTACAGCCACACTAGTGAGTGTCGAGGCCGACCTTTCACGCGGCCTCTATTCTTTTGCAGTAGTTGGGCTTCCGAGTAAGGCCGTTGAAGAAGCGCGGGACAGAATGAGCGCAGCCATTAAACACAGTGGCTACGCTTCACCAAAAAGCCAAAACCATAAAGTTATTATATCGCTCGCACCAGCAGACGTTAAAAAGGAGGGGGCGGTCTTCGACCTTGCAATGTCGATGGCATACCTGCTCGCATCTGAAGAGATTTCTTTTGACGCAACTAAAATAGTTTTCCTCGGCGAGCTTGGGCTCGACGGAACCCTCCGAGCCATAAAGGGTGTGCTCCCTGCAACGATATGCGCCAAGAAGTCTCGCATGAAAGAAATCATTGTCCCGGTTGAAAACGCCGAGGAAGCAGCTTTGGTGGACGGGATTGATGTGTACGGAGCTGTAAGTTTAAGTGAGGTGGTCGCGCATGTAACTGGGACAAAACGGATGAGTAAGCACGAAACAAAAAAACAGCGGGGCTCTTTCCGTGCACCCGCTGTTGTAGATATGCGCGATATTAAAGGTCAAGAAACAGCAAAACGTGGGATAGAAATAGCAGCTGCAGGGAGGCACAACGTAGCACTGATGGGTCCTCCGGGAACTGGAAAGACGATGCTGGCAACTGCGTTGGCTGGGATTTTACCGACACTCACATTTGAAGAGGCACTCGAAGTAACTGCAATTCATTCGGTTGCAGGAACACTTAACGAGCCGTTGATCACCGAGGCACCGATACGCGCGCCTCACCACACCTCAAGCTACCCGGCACTCGTTGGTGGTGGCACAATACCACGACCAGGCGAAGTAACACTTGCGCACAGAGGAGTGCTCTTTCTTGACGAGTTTCCAGAGTTTGACCGCCGCGCAATCGAAGCGTTGCGCGAACCGCTTGAAAACAGGTCCGTCAGTGTAAGTCGCTCAGCTGGGACCGTTCACTTCCCCGCAAACATTATGCTTGTTGCTGCGATGAATCCACCAACCAGTGCAAGCGACCCGCGTGAGGTATCACGATTCAACAGGAAACTTTCTGGGGCAATTATTGACCGCATCGACCTTTGGATCGAGGTCCCGCACATCGCTCATGAAAAGCTGCAGAGTGCACCAAGTGGCGAAGGTTCAGACACGGTACGCTTACGCATAGACAAGGCGCGCGCGCAGGCCCGCCAAAGACACACGAGACTTAAATCTAAGGGAGCAACAAACAGTGAGCTTGCATCGAAACATTTAAATAAAAGCGTTGGTATATCTGTAGAGGCCGAATCAGTATTGCTAAAGGCCGCAAAACATATGAACCTGAGCCCACGCTCGTACCATCGAGTACTCCGTCTAGCGCGCACCATCGCCGACCTCGACAATAAAAATGAAGTCGGGGGCGCACACGTGCTTGAAGCGCTCCAATACAGACCGAAAATAAATCCACATGCTTGAACAAAAATCAAATATAATCAAAGACCGCTCAGAAATCGGAAGAAAAATTTCAATCGGACTTCAAAAGAAGTTACAAGAACCGGGATTTATTGAAAACCGTTCGCGAGGCATCCGTAAATACAACGAAACAAGAAGTAAGGCTCGTATTGCGATACGAGGAGCAGAGCGCATGAAAAAAATTTATGCACGCCTAGCACCTATTGAAGCCGAGCTCCGCGCTGAACTCGATCGCGAGGCGCGAGAACTAATATTAAAAACTAAAACGGATTAGCCGCGCCGCGGACCTCAAAGTGGAGGTGGGCGCCGGTCGAGCGACCAGTGTTACCTGAAAGGCCGATCACGTCGCCTTGTCCAACACCGTCACCAACACTTACGTTAACTTGCGAGAGGTGCCCGTAGACAGTTTGTGTACCGTTCGGGTGCGCAAGCACGATGTACTTTCCATATCCGCCATTAAAGCCCGAGGCACGAGCAACCACGACAGTACCTCCCGCTGCGGCCATAACTGGAGTTCCAATAGGTGTACCAATGTCGATACCGTTATACCCGTGTAGACCTTGTGTTTTGGTTCCGCCGGAAACTGGACGCGCATAGTATCCAGCAAGTTCTGGTCCGCCAACTTTTTTAAGTGGGTTTGAGTATTTACGTGTCGTTGACTGCGGAATTACTGCCTCAACACCATACGGAACAATGATCTCGTCTCCTACTCCTACTGCAGACGCGTTTACGATACTGTTATACGCCATCGTTTCGTCCAGATCACCCTTGTACTTCTTGACCACACTTGCAAGAGTTTCACCACTTACTAGTGTATGCTTCACACCTGAGATAGGAAGAATTACGAGCTGGTCACCCGGCTTGATAGGGCCCTTGATGTCGTTGGCCCAAACGATCGTATTTGGTGTTACACCGAAGGCGCGCGCCACCGCAGAGATCGTATCGCCCTTGTGTACTACATACAGCGCGATTTGCCCCCGCTCGACACCAGAAGCATCGATATTAGCAAGCGTTCCCTCTGGACCCTCTTCGGCTATCAGAGCTACGTTGTCTGCCATAGTGATATCGCTGGAACCTTTGGCAGGATTTGGATCAAAGTTTGTTGCTGCCTTAAGCACAGGCGTCACGTTCGACTGGTGCACAGGCGACGGCAAAGACTCTGCCTCTACAGGCGTAGGAGCAAGAAAGTGTGCAACCGTATCCCAGACTGAAAATGCTCGCGCATCAGCAGGGAAAATGCTTATGGACAGTATCCCAGCAACAAGAATGCCTGAGAGTACATTTTGATGAATTTTCTTTATAGTTTTTTCCCGCTCGGGAGCTGTTCGGTGAATCGGAAATGGCTCTATAGAGCCACAAAAGGTAAAATCTGCTTAGTCAGATGCCCAACCAATGTACCCCGCCACCCCCTTAGAGTCAACCCACCCTTCCACAGCTTGACTATATGCTCTAGGTACGCTATAATAATAAAAATATGCAATCTCTACCCATTGCTGGTGAATCAGCACACAAAAAGCTATCTAAAGAAGAGCTGATAAATAAAGCGCGCGCGGCAGCACTGAGCACAAAAAACTTCTTCGTAGATCAGGCAAAACGTTGGGCGTCTGGAACAGCATGGCGGGAGTGGTTTACGAAGGAAATGACAATCGCTAGCCTAGGCTCGACACTTTTGGTCGTTGCGGGCACTATTTTTATTCACACTCCTCCTGGGGCTGCGTTAGCTTTTGGTGGGGTTGTAGGAAAAATGATACTCCGTACGCTTTCAGCAACGCTCGCTGCCCGGGGGGTATACTCTTATTCTGAAAAGTTGGGCCTAAAAAAGCAATCTCATCGTCTGACGGCAGGTGCTGGTGCCGGCGCGGCAACATTTTTCCTCATACCGGCCGTAGCATCTTGGCTTTCCCACTTTGCTTGGGAGAATATAAGTATAGCTACTGACGCAGCCGCGGCAGAGCTTCCGGGTGTAGATAGACCTAAGATCTTAACCCGACTCAACACTGACCCATTTGTTAACAACGCAGACTTCCCGCCAGGACAGGGGATCGTTGAGGCACTTAAAGCTGGCAACGTTCAAAAAGCCGTTGATCTTTTAGGAGACAGAATGCACTGGACCCCAGAGCAGCGTGCCGAAAAGGTTGCATACTTCTTGGCTCATAAGGACGCGATTATTGCCGCGATGAATGGACAGGCGGAAAACGACCCGAGTGTTCAAGCAACGGCAATCACAAAACCAACGGAGATGATCCAGATAGACGGCCCGAAAGGTGGCTACCGAGCACACGATGTGCTCTTGAGCCCAACAACGAAAGACGGTTTTGCGGGCGTTGAAGTTAAGATCCCCGTTCTTGATGCGAACGGTAAAGTAACGCACTATGACGTCTTTTTCATTCCGAAAGACTGCAACAACTACTCATACCTAGGAACCGAGACCCCCGAGTCACCTGTTGTTGTTCCACCCGTCGTCGAGAAACAAGTTTGCTACAGCGGCTGTGATGATTTGATGCAGCGCATTATTAAGGTCACACCAGAGCAAGTTGATGCTGCGCCACCAGCTACGGTAGACGACCACCTTGAGCACATCAGCGGCAACGGTACACAGTTTGCTCCGAACGAGCCGAGAGTACACGACATTCGAGTTATTCATGCTGCACCGGGAGTTTCAGACGCGGTGGCTGCTCGCCAGTTTGTAGAAAAAATTTGGCCAGATTTGGAGACCAAATACCCTAATGAAAAACATTTTTATATTGCTGTCGACTCTAATGGAGACGGTAAGGTAGACAAGTACCTTTGCGTCAGCAGAACCGAAGATGGCCTAGAGATTGGTACTATCACCCAAGACACACACCGCTCACGACTCCGACCAACATACTAAAAGTTTTTTAATCCGAGCAGCTCTGATACACTCAATATATGAGTGTGCAGCTAAACGAGGAACAGCAGCGCGCCGTTTCGCACAGAAACGGCGCGCTTTTAGTCCTGGCTGGAGCAGGAGCAGGGAAGACTCGCGTCATTGTGGAGAGAATCGCGGCGCTTATTCGAAGTGGGGTTGCGCCTGAAAAAATCCTCGCTGTTACGTTCACCAACAAAGCTGCGCATGAGATGCTCGAACGTGTCGAAAAAACAGTTTCTGAAGACCGATCGCTCTCACCGTATGACACTTCGAGCACGAGGCCATTTG
>CAZQPW010000013.1:0-15255 GCA_964595305.1 uncultured Candidatus Saccharibacteria bacterium | reverse complement strand
ATATTGTGAATGAGCTTGGTTGGAGGCAAGGCGAGGCAGCAGGATCTGGGTTAAACTAACAAGGTAATATAATTTCAAACAGTATGGCAAAGTATGTTGATGGGTTCGTGTTTACAGTCCCGAAGAAGAATGTTGCTGCATACAAAAAGATGGCTAAGGAGGGTGCCAAGGCATGGAAAAAGTTCGGAGCACTCGAGTATTACGAATGCGTTGGCAACGACTTGAAGGTTAAGTCGCAACCAGGGCAGCCAAAGCAGCGGTCGTTCACCGACTTAACCAACGCGAAGGGTAGTGACACTGTCTGGTTTTCTTTCATTGTGTTTAAGAGCAAGGCGCACCGTGACGCAGTTAACAAAAAAGTGATGGCATACTTTGCCAAGAAGTATGCAGCCGCGAAAGACATGTCAATGCCGTTTGATATTTCTAAAATGGCGTACGGTGGGTTCGACGCTCAAATTCATTCGTAGTTATACGCTTTTTTGGGTGTATACTTTCCTTTAGATGGCAAAAGTATCACGACACGTTGGTTAATCAAACATTATTAAGCAGCCGCTCGATGTTTCAAAAGTATTTACGACAGACTACCTACCAAAACAATGAGTAGCCAGTTTTCACAAACAGCTCTACTCAAAGCAAGATGGAATGTTTTTCTGGCGATCATCTGCCTTGCTCTTATTCCTGCGTGGGTATACTTTTTTATACCAGAGCAACTCAAGCTTCCGGACGAGCTATCAACCTCAACCAAAGTTGTTTCGTTCGATGACTTTTATAACCAAGCAACGGGCCTGTTCAATGGAGAACAACAATCTGCTACCACATTTTCATACGTAGCCACTAGTAGTACCGGCAACATACTGCTCGTTGATAGCACGTTTGATGTGCGGACGCTGACCGGGGAGAAAATCTTTGCGGTGACCAGGACCTATGGAGTTGACCGTACCACGGGTATGCATGTAGCTGGGTTCGGTGACAGCGATCGCAGCGGATTTTTATTTGCTCCTCGAATGAAGGGCGTTGGTGTGTCTGCGCCAGACAAAAGCGATTTTGAATATTGGCACATTAACTACAACACTCCCGCACACATGGAGTATCGAGCGTCAGAAATAATTTACGGTATAGAAACGTATCGATACGGGGCAAACTTTACTGCAGACCAAACAAAAGAATTAGCTGGAGTTTTGCCCGGAGTTGGCAATGATAAGGGGATCGTACTTGACGTACACCTTGAGCTTTGGGTGGAGCCATACACAGGGAGAATTATTCAATACACTGATAACGCAGACGCCTTTTATTACAGCCTCGTAGATGGTAAGCGGTTATATCCCTGGAATAAGTTCAGAAATAGCACCGACACAATATCTGCGGCAGATATGGCAAAACAGGTTGGCTTGATCAAGACAAAATTTTTGATAGTTGAGTTTGGAGTTCCAATTGCACTGCTTTGTTTAGGAGTTTTTATACTCGCATTTCCATACCTGAGAAGGATTTTGAAGTTGGCTGTTTCGGGAAACGCAGGACTACTTGGCTACTTGATCTTACCCGTGGTGGCGTCAGCGTCACTTGTCGCGTCATCAATAGGGTTGAGCATATTATTCTCCGGATTAATTCTGCAACAGTCTAACGCGGACTTCACTTCCGAAGCCGCGCGACTCACAACCGCGATAGACAGAAGGTTAGTGGTAAACGCTGACCTCTTGCGAGGTGCCCAGGGATTGTTTAATGCATCGAACGAAGTTGATTCTGATGAGTGGGCAGCATACGTAGAAAGTCTCAGTCTTAATACTAACTACCCCGCAATTCTTGGGCTCGGTTTTGGTAAGGTTGTTAGTGAGCAACATAAGGCTGCTTTCATAAAAAAAGCACAGGAACAAATAGGTCCTTCATACAACATTAGGCCCACTGGAGAGCGTGGAAGTTATACTCCCGTGTACTATATAGAACCGCAAAATGCCGCAAACAAAAGTGCCGTGGGCTTTGACATGGCATCGGAGGCACGGCGTGCTGCCGCAATGAATCTTGCACGAGATACAGGCAGTGTTGCTATGACAGGAAAAATATTTTTGGCTCAAGATGCTAACACGACCGCACAGCCAGCGTTTATCATTTACGCACCTGTGTACAACCCTGATCACTCATATGTAGAGCTGAAGGATAGGCAAACACACATCTACGGTTTTGTATATGCAGCACTCAGGATGAACAATCTCATGACCGCAATTCTCGCACTTAACCCAACTAACTTGGGGATTGAGATTTTTGATGGTGGACAAACCGAAAATCTCACTAAAGAAAGACTACTATACAAAAATGATTCTGTGGTTCAGGCTCCATCGTTTTTCAAACTTAACACGATTACGTTCTATGGCCACCAGTGGGTGGTACGTTTCAGTGCTCCTGCCACATTTCATTCAGACCCTGTGCGAAGAAACATCCCAACCGGTATCATTGTCTTCGGTGTACTGCTCTCATTGGCAGTCGGTGTGGTGGTATATGTGGTGAACACAAGAAGGGCTCGCGCAGAAACACTCGCTCGTTCAATGACGCACGACCTCCTTATAGAGACAGAAAAACTACAGCAGAAAGAGCTAGAACTCGAGGAAGCTCAAAAGATAGGCAAGTTTGGAAATTTTGTTTGGAATATTAATACTAATGAAGTGTTTTGGTCTGATGAGGCTTTTGCTATTCATGGATGGGAGGCAAGTCCGTCGCATACTCCTCCACCTATGGAGAAATACCTTGAAGCCATCCACCCAGAAGACAGGGCGGGGGCAAAGGCAAGCATCGAAAAAGCTCTGGCTTCAGCTGATGAAAACCAATATGTGTATAGAGTGGTGTGGTCAGACGGAGGGACTCACTTCATTCGCGTGGTGAGCAAAATTGACACTGAAGCGGGCGGACAGACGCGCTTAATGAAAGGGACGTTTCAAGATGTAACTAAGGAAATGGAAATTGATAAAGCAAAGACTGAGTTCGTTTCGCTCGCGTCACATCAACTCAGAACGCCTCTCTCTGCAATTAACTGGTACACAGAAATGCTACTTGCTGGCGATGCGGGTTCAATCAATGATGACCAGAAAAAATACCTTAATGAAATTTATAATGGCAATCACCGCATGGTCGAGTTAGTAAACGCATTGCTGAATGTTTCAAGACTCGACCTCGGCACGTTTGCCGTCGAGCCAGAGCCAACGAACCTAATTGCCCTCGCGGGAAGTGTCACCGATGAACAAAGGTCGACAGTGGCAGAGAAAAAAATAAATTTGGTAACAAACTTTGATACAAAGATCCCAGTTATACCGCTAGACAAAAAGTTGATCCGTATCGTTTTCCAGAATTTGTTATCAAATGCAGTAAAATATACTCCAAATGGCGGGCAAGTGGAATTCACGCTCATGCTTCAAAAAGATGAGGTGTTGGCAAAAGTTTCAGATACTGGGTACGGCATTCGAAAGAGCCAACAAGATAAAATATTTACGAAACTATTCCGTGCGGACAACGTTCGAGAGAAAGACACTGAAGGAACTGGCCTCGGCCTGTATCTAGTAAAAGCAATTGTTGAAGATGCCGTTGAGGGTAGAATATGGTTTGAGTCTGAAGAAAACAAAGGCAGCACATTTTTTGTCACCCTCCCGCTTAAGGGCATGAGGAGAAAATTGGGAAATAAAGACCTTTCGTAGTATAATTGCGAGAGCTGTATGAGCACCATGGATAAAAAAATTATCCTCGTAGTAGAAGACGAGACCCCACTTCTCGATGCCGTTAAGATTAAGTTAGAAAAGTACGAATTTTCAGCCGTGACAGCGCGTACCGTGGATCAGGCACTCGGATACTTAAAGGACTTGCCGAAAGTCGACGCTATATGGCTCGATCACTACCTGCTCGGTTCCGAAAGCGGCTTAGACTTCATAGCAAAGATAAAGGAAGGCGAAAGTTCGTGGCATAAAATCCCTATCTTTGTAGTATCTAACACAGCGAGTCCAGATAAAGTTCAGTCATATCTAGAGCTTGGAGTAAAAAAATATTACATAAAAGCTGAGGTCAGGTTAGAAAACATTATTGACCATATCAGAGCGACTCTTGCAAACCCAGAAGAGTAGCTGCTGCGCTATGTTTAGCTGATTGTGCCGCCAGCGCTAAAAAGCGACTTTAGAGTCTTTTTTCTCTCGACCTGAAAAATTATGTGCGGTTCATTTTGTAAACGTACTTTTTGTGTCTCGATAGATACAGGCGAAAGGCTCGAGTCGGCAGAGCGTTGCAGTGACTCAAATACAACCTTGCCCTCCGAGAGCTCGACAACTGAGCTCCATAGCTGGGAATAAAAGTTCGGCGAAAGCATTACCACTATATCCTCAACATATGATCCAAGAAGGTGTTCATTGCTATGCCCAAGAATTTTTGGAGCGTTTTTACTCATTTTTGAAATTTTTCCGTCTCGATTGGCAGTAAACAGGTACTTTTCGCTACTTTGTTTCCCGTCACTATGTCCATCCAGAGTCTGAATTTTTTTGCAAAAACGGCACTTTATTTCAATAGTACCTGAAAGTATAAGTCCCCGCAGCAAGAGTTTGCCGCATGGACACCTAAAGTCTTCGTGGATATCTTTCACTGTAGTAATTCCTCTGCCTTTTTTACTAATTTACCAATTGGCCAATCACTTTTTACCAAATATAATTCTGGCACTGTTTCGATTACTCCGCGCACCCTTTCAGCGTCATCTGCCGAATAATTTGTTAGTACAATGACGCGTGCTGTTGCACCCCATGTATCTTTCCGGAGTTCCCGAAGCATCGTCATTCCGTCCATGACAGGCATTAGGAGGTCTAATAAAATTAAGTCAGGTTTTTGTGTGAGACACAGTTGCAGTCCAGTCTCTCCGTTTTCTGCTAAGTAACAAGTAAAGCCAGCTCGAGACAAAGCGTCGTTCATTGCGCCCCGTAGCGTTGCTTCATCTTCAATAATTGCAACTTTCTTGTTCGGCGTCATACTGACACATGATACCATAAGTGAGTTATGCAACTACGCTCTATTTGGGTGCGTGCTGTTTTCGTTTTCGGGCTAGTTTCGTGCATTTCTATGCCGCAGGTGGCATTCATGGAAGATGTCCAGTCAGATAGCATAACGTCTGCCCCAAGAGTAGCGCCGGGAGGAAGTGTCCCTGTGCGTACTCGATTGGCTAACTTTGGTACAGACTCGCGTGCTGATGTAACTATCCACTACAGTGTTCTAACGTCTGGTGGGGAAGTGCTGGCAACAGAAACCGAAACGTTGGCCGTCCATACATCTGCATCGTTTATACACAACTTTTTGCTTCCATCCGGAATACTGCCAGGTTCGTATAAAATGCTTGTGTCGGTCTCGTATGGCGGCCAGGTGGCACCCGCTGTTTCATCATTCCAGTTTGTCGTTGAGTCGAGTATATTTGGTGTTTTCTTGAGCGACCTGTTTCTGTATGTAATGATAGCTCTGTGCTCGGTAGTGTTGGTGCTAGCAGCCATCTGGTTTTTTGAGTGGCGGCACCATAACAGCAAGCGTGTGCATACCTATGACCATTTCCCAGCTCAGCTTCGCGTTTATTATGAAATGGTTGGTGGCGTTATTCAGGAGATGCGGCTTCACGAGGGCGATAGGGCTTTGACGATGGCAAGTACGATCAGCGGGCTCACGATCAACCCGGTGACGGGAGAGGTGGTCAACATCACGGGTGACCCGGCGGTATTAATCGCGACACTCATTGGAGAGTACGAAAAAAGGTTCGGTAAGCGTGTTAACCTGGCGCTCGGAAAGGGAACAAGTGGTTTTTCAATCATTAACCCAAACTCATAGTGGAGAAGCAGCAGGGTAGGACTTGTGCGATGGTAAAATGATAATTCGAGAGGTTCATGAGACCCGCATTTTCTACTGCACGCATGTCACACACCTACGTAGATATTCAGGTACAACCGCTCTCATTTGACGGCGTGCGAAAGCGTGCGCCCATAAAACAAAAAAATAAACGCACATTCACCCCGTATATAATCATAGGTTTTGGTGCGCTCTCATTTTTCCTTATTCTTGTGTCGTTTAGTCATGCAGGCGTGACTTTAGCGCCGCAGACTTGTCTTGGTGGGTTTGTTAACCCTGGAGCAGCCGCCGGTTCTCCAAGTGTTGCTGACGGTGATCCTGCAAAGTTTACTGATGAAAATTCCGCATCTGTTACAAATGCGCTCGCAGATATTTTCTGTGGGGATTTTACTGGAGATATTCCTAAGGACACTAAGCCAACCGCAATCACGGCAAGCTTTTCTTGGGCGCTCGTTCCGGTCCGGTTACCCGAAGTAATACCTGCGTCTGCAGAAAACCTTGCGTCAAGCACCACTGAGATCATTGATGCCGCACCAGACTCAGTTGGGACTTCGTTAGACCAACCAACTGAAGCGCAGACGACTGAACCAATGTTAGAGCCTGAGCCACCAATAGAATCTGCACCAGAGACGGAGCCTGAGCCAAGTCAAGCAGAACCACAATCGCTACTTAGTAAAGCGTTTGCATTCGTAATGCCAAATATTGCGCACGCAGAAACTTTGGCCGAAGAAGCATCGAGCACTCTCGAAGTTTCGACCACAACTCCAGATGCCGCACCAGTTTCAATAGAAATAACCGAAGATCCGATCCTCGAGGTTTCGTACACACTTGACGGAGCTGACTGGCACACCCTCGGTACCGTAACGCGTTCTCAGCTCGCACTGTCGTCATTTGTTATTCCTGCAGACTCTGTACCAGAGTGGAGTGACTTGGCGCGGCTCCAAATACGAGTAAAGACACTTTCTGCAGCAAGCGATTTCGGCACTTTTTATCTTGACGGTGTTACTCTTACCGTTGAATACGAAAAGACCTCGGTCGAGGTGCAAGAACTAAAGCAAATTCAGGAAACAGAAGAATTCGTTAATTCGTTGCCAGATATAGAGCTCTCCACGTCAGAAATATTAAACAGCAGTTCACAGATCATGGCAGAACCGATCACCATGGGTGATGGAAAAAAGGGAATACGGTATATCAGTAAAGAGGGCGGCACCTTACTTATATATAAAGGACTCGAGCGCTCGCTTTTTATGAACACGGGAATAGGGAACGAGCCGCTTGAGATGCCGCTCTATCTTTTGCCGCCAGACACATACACGGTACTTAATATTACGAATTTAGAAGACTGCTCTCATATCGATACTATTGACGAATGTCGTGCAGCACCGAGCTATCGAGGTGAGGTGGTGTTTAGTGTTACCGTTGCGCCTACAGCTCCCGTTACTTCGAGCAATGATATTATTCAGAAATAAGCTATGGACTTGAATAACGTCAACATCTTGATCCGATCTCGCACCATTTTGAACTTCGTTTTTACCTTTGTTGCTGCGGCCATTATTTTTATTGGGGCTAATTACGTATTTGCAGTAACTCCAAACCCAGGTCACCCGTGGACTGAAGTTGGTGACGGCACCTTCCAAGTAACAGGCCCAACTGCACTGCGCACGTATACATACCCAGACGCAAACGCAACCGTACTCACAGACAATACTGACGTAACCGTCGCGCAAGGCGGTACGGGGTGGGGTGCAATCCAGGCTGGGGCGATTCCGTATGGAAACGGAACAGGTGCACTTTCGACTACTACTGCAGGCACTCCAGGATTCGTGCTCGCCCTCCTTAGTGGTGTGCCGACGTGGGTTGCAACAACGACGCTCGCAAATATTTCCGGCACCCTTGGTATAACTAAGGGTGGTACGGGCGGGTCCCTAACTGCCTCAAACGGCGGGGTAGTATACTCCGACGCATCTCAAATGCAAATTCTTGGCGGCACAGCAACTGCTGGGCAAATTTTACAATCAGGATCATCTGCGGCACCTTCATGGTCTACAGCGACATACCCTGCAACAGTAGGAACGGCCGGCCAGGTGCTGATGTCAAACGGTACGAACTGGGTTAGCGCCGCAACAAACACGCCCACCCTAGCCACATATGTGCCTCGCAGTGAGGTTACTACCGGCGCAGTAACCGCTGCCACCATGGCATCGCTCACTGTTTTTAATCTTGGACTTGTCATGATCCCGCAACAAATTACAGTAAACCAAATGACTTTTACTGTAAGTACGGTTACTACAGCAGGTACGATGCGTCTTTGTGTTTACAACAGTGCAGGAACTAACGTGATATCGGTAGTTAGCGGTACGCCGGCAGTTGGCGCGAACAATGTCACGGTTTCGCCTGCAGTTACACTACCTCCCGGGATGTACCATCTAGGAATTGGTTGTGCGACCACATGCAGCAATGCTATAAGTAGCTGGACGAATACCTCAGTAGCTGGTATTACGGCTGCAACGTCGCCAGCAGGTAAAAAGGTATATACCGGCACAGGGACAATGACGAGCGGAACCTGCAACGCGTCACTGCCAACAATGACTATTTCTACAAACAAGACCCCCGTTTTCCGTTTCGACAACTAGCACCTCATGCCGCCCAACCTTTCGACACCAATCGCGATTTTAGCAGTGTGCGCCGCGTTGATTCTCGGGATATACATTGGAGTAGCTGTCGAGTCGAAGTACTACAATAATTATCTAAACAAGTTTAAAACGATCAGACAAACGAGTGACCCGTATAAACTCGTAGCTCCACTGGTAGGAATCGATTCGCCAAGCGCATTAACCATTGGACGTTTCGCTGAAGTTGAGAGTGAGATAAAAAGGTACGCTCGTGAACACAAAGAACTTGTAGATTCGTTCGGTATATACTACCGAGACCTCAACTCGTCACAGTGGTATGGAGTTAACGAAGACGAAAGGTTTATTCCAGCAAGCTTACTTAAGATAGCGCTCGCGTTTGCCGTGCTGAAGCAAGAGGAAGATGACCCGAGCTTTGCAAGCGCTGTCAAAGTGTACACTCAAGAAATCGCAAACATTAATTCCAGCGCGCCGTTTCTTGAGCACAGTAACCTTGTGGTTGGGAAGGCATACAAAACTAATGACCTTCTGCTCAAGATGTTGATCGACTCTGATAACGGGGCAAAGGATTTATTGTACAGCGAGGTTGATAAGAGATATTTTAAAGAGGTCTTCAGCCTTTTAAACGTCACAGACCCATTTGGCACAGTGGAATACCAGCTTTCTCCAAAAGACTATGCCTTGTTCTTTCGTATGTTGTATGGAGGCACGTACCTTAGTGCCGAAAATTCTCAAAAGCTTCTCGAAATTTTAACCAAGACTCAGTTTGGAGACGGGTTGGTTGCCGGTGTTCATCAACCGACAATTATTGCGCATAAATATGGGACCTTCACTTTAGCTGACCAAGAAGGCTCAAAGGTCGGCATTGAGTTACATGATTGCGGCATCATATATCATCCCGAGCACCCGTATCTTCTGTGCATTATGACAAAGGGAGGTGACGCAAAAAGACTTGCTACGTTTATCTCAGAGGTTTCATCGATTGTGTACAAGAGCGTTGAAGAGCTAGCTCAGTGAAGTGTGCATAGTAAAATGTTTGTACATGCCACGTTTTGATTCCGAAGTGCTTCGCGATGCAGGGTTCAGTGCGCTGGTAACCACCGCAATCTTTTTTGTGGTTACTGCTACCTCTGCATTCGCGGCTCTTTCTTGCTCGGTAACAACCACGTGCAACTCACCGAGCGTCGTTGTGTTTCGTATGAATGCCGAAACCAACTCGCACGCTGAGTTGCCTGGCCAAACTAACTACTCTAACCTTGTGTGTTGTGATGCTCCTGGTGCCAGCTTAAGTAATAGTTGTTCCGGTGCATTTACCACCATAGTTAAACTTTCTGACGTTACGAATGCGCAGGTGGAACTTGGTACAGGGGTACTTTTCCCCAATGACGCTTGCCTATCTGTTGGGTCTGGGTTTTTAGTCACAGCAGCAAGCCAAGCAAGTAACTGCACTGGCTTTGATACTACGGTTGCCTCTATGTCCTCTACATTAAATGCACATGTAGGAACTTCAACCGCATATACAACTAAGGTTTGTTCGTCCGTGGTGGCAAACTCACTGACATTCCTTACAGACGGCTCGAGCGAGGCGTTTCCTGCTCACACTCCAGGAACATTGGTAGCAACCACGAGCATCCTGAGCGTCAAGACAACAAATGCAACTGGTTTTAATATCACCCTACAAAGAGTAACTGGTTCGGGTACGATGTCTCTTGGTGGGGCAGGCGCTACGTTTGTCCCGGACAAAACTGCATGGATCCCCGGCGGAAGTACCATCATTGCAGGTAACGCAACAGCTTCTACCACACAACCCAGCACGCTTCAGTTTCGTGTAAGATCGGCTGGGACAGATGCTCTTAACTATGCAATTGCATGGTGGGGGATTGACGACACGACCGCAAATGCTTTGTTTGCAGGCTTCCCGTCCTCTGCACAACAGATCATAAACCGGTCATCTGCAGCTGTTTCAACTACTACTTCTCATGTACTCTATAACCTCAATACACCAGTGTCGCAACCTACAGGAAGTTATTCGGGGGACATTATCTACACCGCAACTGCAAATCCATAGTTGCTTGTGTGGATAAGAAAAGGGCTGTTTGTTTTCGCAAAGTACAATTAATCAGTGGAGGCTCCTGAAGCCCAGTAACTATTATTTAATTTTTACATATAATTTGGGTATGACGCTCACCCACAGTGATCGCAGTTCGTTTGTAGAGGCAGCAATAGCTACTATTTTGATATTCTCACTCTTCCTGCTAACGATGCAGGCGTATGCTGCAAGTGTCACGCTGAGTGTCAACGTGCAGACCTCGCTCACGTTTACGACCACGAACCAAGGTTTTTCAAACACCTCCACCAACCTTACTCCTGGTACTCCGCTTATGGGTACGACCACGCTTTCAGTGTTGACCAACGATGCCGCTGGCTGGAATGTCACACTTTCTGGGGACAACAAAAACACCACGAACCACAACCTACAGCGAACGGGAGATACCACGGTCCAAATTACTGACCAGACGGAGTGGGTGAACGCTGCAGCTACAACAAGCGTAGGGAATGCGGTTCGAATCTCGTCACTTACGAATTCAGGAAATGTTCTCGCGTTTCGAGTTATGACCGCTTCAAGTACAAACGGCACCGCATTTATTGCAAGCTCATGGTGGGGAACTGCAGACAGCTACGCAACAGACAATGCCAACACGCTCTATGCGGGTATTTCATCTTCAACTGTATCTAGACAGATAGGAAATGCAGGTTCCGGCTCATACAGTTCCTCTGCGCACCTAAATGATGTACAATATTACCTAAATGTTTCAGCAAGCCAAAAAACAGGTGCGTATACAGCCCCAATTACATACACCGCTACCGGTAACTAAAGGCGCTGATCATTCCATGGCACCTCTAGCCGACAGTAGCAATCGGGCATTAAAAATTCTTGCGTTGATTGTATGCGCTGTGGGTTTCTTATTGGTGCCAGCTTCGAGCTACGCGGCAACTGGTTTGACTATCCAGCCAATTAAAATATCTGAAACGTTGAGCCCCGGTGATTCCGTGAGTGGAAATATTTTGCTGACAAATGCAAGCGACGGCCCAGTCGACGTTGAGGTAAGCACGCAGGATTTTATCCCAGTTGGCGGTGCCGATAGCATACAGTTTGTTGGCCGCGCGCCGGGTGTCACATCTGTTAAAGATTGGATAACGGTTGGTAGTACGCAAACGTTTACGTTCAAGCTTGGTGAATCTAAGCAGGTGCCGTACACCATTGTTGCTCCACCAAATGCTGAGCCGGGTGGACACTACGGCGTAGTTTTCTTTAAAGCCACGCAACCTTCGCCAGCAGGTTCGCTCAAGGTCGGAACTCAAGTTGGGATGCTCGTACTAGTTACTATCCCAGGTAATCATTTACAAAAGGGAGAAATACGAGATTTTTCTGCACCTAATTTCATCCAAGGTGGACCAGTTCCGTTTGCAATAACATTTGAAAACACAGGCACGGTTCATTTTGAGCCAAAGGGGTCAATTGAGATCAGCAATATGTTTGGTCAAAAGATTGCAAGTGTTGATATTGGTGGGCAAGTCGTATTGCCAACAAGTATAAAGAAATTAGAAGAGCAGTGGAATGTTTCAGGCCTACTTTTGGGGAGATATACTGCCGTAGCCAATATTATTGATGGTGAGGGGGAGACACTTACCTCACAGTCAGTCAGCTTTTGGGCGTTTCCAATTTGGTATGTCGGTGGGTTCATCGTTACACTTATCGCGCTCTTCTTCATCATCAGATTTATCAAGAGTCGTGTACGGATATCGATTGTAACTAAATAGTGCCATGATCCGCCGCATTTTGACCGGCGTGTCACTGGTACTCACACTACTTTTAATTAGTACGGGGTATTCGTATGCACAAACAGCGACTCTCCAAGTTTGTATCATCGCCAACCCTGATGATGTTTGCACAGCTGACAACGGTTTAGGTGGTGGCGGCGGCGGGGGTGGAGGTGGAGAGCAGATCACGCCGCCAGTAGCATTCAGCCCAGTATCTGGTGAGGTATTTTTTTCGGGCACTGCATACCCTGGTGCTGTAGTTACGCTGATGAGTGACGGAAAGTTTGTTGCTAGTACTACTGCAAGCGCGAACGCGCAATTTCAGTTTGATATTTCTGGTGTTACCCCAGGAACATATACGTATGGCGCCTGGTTTAAAGACGCAACGGGAGTTAGGTCAGTCGTCAATTCATTTTCGGTTGTTGTTGCGGAGGGCGTTGGTACAGTAATCAGCGGAATTTATTTGCCGCCAACCATCGACGCTGACAAATCGCAAGTAAAAAAAGGAGACCCTATAACTTTGTTTGGCGCGGCCGTACCTTTTGCGGAGGTGGGGATACTGATATCGCCTACGTACATGAAGAAAATAGTGACTGCGGATGTCAAAGGTAACTGGTGGTACATGCTTGAGACATTAGGACTA
This sequence comes from uncultured Candidatus Saccharibacteria bacterium, assembly GCA_964595305.1. Lineage (GTDB taxonomy): Bacteria > Patescibacteriota > Minisyncoccia > Phycocordibacterales > Phycocordibacteraceae > Phycocordibacter. The sequence goes on along the minus strand of CAZQPW010000013.1, from coordinate 2,319 downwards.
GACTATGGTTTGTACGAGGTAACTGCTAAGTGGAGTAACGCCACAGGGACGAGCCCAACTTCTTCGACGTTACAGTTTATAGTAGGGCAATCTACAATCTCTATTAACAGGGCGGCCTATGCCGCTGCAGACATCAGCGGCGATGGTCACGTAGATGCGGCGGACTTTTCAATCTTGGCGTACTGGTTTAAGCGTCCAGTTTCCGAGAGTGGAAAGAAGGCAGACTTAAATCACGACGGGAAAGTAGACGCAAAAGATTTCTCAATACTTGCCTACTACTGGAGTAGCTGATATGAAAAAAATTTTTATTTGCATTTGCTTGATTCTCTCCGCACTTCCTGTGCAAGCGTATGCGGCGCAAGTTTTGATCACACCTCAAGAAAGTGTTGTCGGCTATCGTACTCCGTTCACAATGCTCGTTACCATTAGCGCCCAAGAAGCGATTAATACAGTCGACCTCAAAATCCATTTTCCTGACTCCGTTGACCCAATTGACGTGTCAAACGGTAACTCCATCGTATCTTTTTGGATAGAGAAGCCCGCGTTTGACCCCGGTTCTAGGACGTTAACCCTTTCAGGGATTATTCCTGGCGGGTTTAGTGGTGACAAAGCAAAATTAGTTTCTATACGTGCACAAGCAAATACTACTGGGGTTTCAAAAATTGAAGTGGACAATTCATCTGAGGTTTATTTAAACAGTGCGACCCCACTTGCAGACGTTCTCGTTGCTCCGCCACTTTTCTTAGTGGTGAGTGGTGCTAAAAATAATATTGATAATGAAATCAAAGACACATCTCCGCCGGAGCGTTTTACCCCAAGCATCGTACAGATCACTGATGTAACAGGTAAGCCGCAGTGGTACCTAGAGTTTTCCACTACTGACAAGAGTTCCGGCGTGAATCGCTTTGAAGTCCGCGAGACTCGCCCGTTCTACGTGTGGCAGCAAGAGTGGCGTTCTGCGGAGAGCCCGTATCTACTTTCTGACCAAGGTTTGCACAGTACTGTTGAGGTTAGGGCTGTCGATGAGCAGGGGAATGTTCGTGAAGTAAAGGTTCCTGCAAGCGGAAAGCCGGTCTCTTCGGTGGAGATTCTCGGCATAGTGCTCTCGCTATTCGCTATACTTATAGTAGTTTGGTCTGCTATAAAAGGCCGCACACGATGAACACTCTTTTTACAAGACAAATTTTGATAGCCGCTTCACTTTTTTTTCTAGCGCAGTCGTGTCATGCGGCAACCCTGTCGTTGGGCAGCGTAGGCGACCATGCAGTAGGGGATGTGTTTAGTATCCCGATTCTTGTCACCACAGACAGCTCGCAGCCCCTCAACACCATTTCAACAGATATTCAGTTTCCGTCAGATAAATTACGAGTGCTTTCTCTAAGCGATATCGGCATTATTGATGCGTGGGCGCAAAAACCTTCGTTTTCAAACTCCGCAGGAACCGTCTCGTTTCTTGGGGTAACATATAACCCCGGGTTTTCAGGCTCCAAGGGTAAGGTAATCACGCTAACTTTCAAAGTATTAGCGCCCGGAGCTGCGTCTTTACATTTTGCATCACCAAGCATCTTGGCAAACGATGGGCTTGCTACGGAAATACTAACAAGTTCGAGTGATGCCACAATAAATTTGCGGTCTGTAGCTGTAGAGAGTCGCAAGGTAACGACTGCGCCTGTTGTAAAAGTTGCTACGAGCTCACCCGCAGTACCCGCAACGTCAACTGCAGTGGTCGCAACGAAGAACGAAGGGCCACGTACTTTATTTGACGTAACGGCAGAGCCCGCAGTCCCGGTCAAAGTCAAACAGTCGCCGTTTGAATGGGCGACGACCGATATGCTGTACGCACTCGCTGTCTTGATCATGGTGGTCGTTTTGGTCGAAGGTGTTTTCCACCTTTTATGGTACCTGTGGCACAGGATGCATAGGCTCCGACGCTTACTTATTCAGCAGGTTAATCCTAAGGAGGCTGGTTTGCATCCCGAGTTATATGAAATAAATGAATCATTGAAAGAGGAGATAAAACATTTTATGCATGTGCGTATCGATCGTACTCTGAACCCCGACGAGGAGCGCGCATTGGCGTACCTGGCGAAATTGCTTGAAAAGACCGAGCAAATGCTTGGAAGTAAAGAAGTTTGATAATAGCTTTGCTCGCTGCTACACTGCTGGCATGGGTATTGAAGGCGGGGGACAAAAGGTTGAAGTTCCAGCCAATTTGCGTGCGATGCTAGGTCTTTCTATCGCTGTACCAAATTTGTACGGGTTTGTTAAAACTGCAGTTGACCGATATAACCGCACGTATAGCGCAAGTCTTGACCCAAA
>CAZQPW010000012.1:0-16018 GCA_964595305.1 uncultured Candidatus Saccharibacteria bacterium | reverse complement strand
ATCGAGGACTTGGTTGAATATATACGCATTAACCGCGCAAAGTACTCTGACGATACACTACGCAAGGTGGTTCTTGATGCTGGATGGAGCACGGAAGATGTTGCGGCGGCTTTTGCAAAGCTCGGTGCAGCGCAGCTTTTAGCAAGTGTCCCCGCTGTGCAACCTCCAACTGTAGTTAATTTACGAGAGAGCGTAAGCCAAGCGGGGTCCCGAAGTGCTCCACAGACAGTACAGCCGGTGCAACAGCCTGCAGCTCAACCGCGCACCTACCAGCGTGCTCCCGTTACTGTTCAGCCTAGTACGATGCAGACGCCAGTATTTGTTGACCCTGGAAGACCGACGACGATCGCTCGAAGTGCGCTCGTACTCGAAGTTTTTGTGGTCCTCATTTCCCTTGCGTTGGTGATACTTGCAGTGCTCCTCGTATGGTCAGGCCTTTTGCCCAAGGAAATTTCTGATTCTGTTGGAGACTTTATATCAAAGGTTATTGCTCAGTAGTGCTGATTTAACGCATGAGCCACTCTGGGCTGCTTCGAGCAGTTAGTTCTTCGGCACGTGTTTTTTCGAGCATTAGTTCCCTGACTATTTTTTCGGTACGGACGCTTTGAGAGCCTTTTATCAGTATCACATCCTCGCTTTGAATTTCTTTCATTAGAAAGGCAGCGGCTTCAGTAGATTTTTCAAATGAGTATACTGTGTTTTGTTGCATACCGGTAACGATTGCCGCTAGCCCCATTGCACGTGCTCGTGGGCCTACCGTTACGAGCACGTCTGCGTTACCTGGAACTAGTTCGCCGATCATTTCATGTGACGCAGCAGAGTACGTGCCTAGTTCGAGCATGTCGCCCAAAACCGCAACCCTTCTTTTTGCATGTATGCGCCCAAGCGCTTTCAGTGCCTCTTCGACGGCTATAGGAGACGCGTTGTAGCTGTCGTCTATCAATGTAGTGCCACGCTCGCCTTTTAAGATTCGCATCCTGCCGGGGGTTGGTTCTAGCGAAGAAAGTGCAGCCACCGCATCCTTAAGTGAAACCCCCATAGAGATAGCAGTGGTAATGCCGCCTAGGGCTGCAAGAACATATGATTTGCCAACTACTCCTGGTAGCGCCAGCTTATAATGCTCGTTATCAAAATGAATCTCTGCTTTCATGCCAGCAGGCTTTCTGTCTACGTATTCGATTTCGATATTGTCCGCGTACACATTTGAAGGGGTATCAATGCCATACATAATCCGCTCAGCGCCAGCGGGTAGCGAAACAGAACGCACGTATTCATCATCACCATTGCCTACTAATATTCCACCGGTTTGCAACCAACCTACTGGCGATATTTCTTCAGCACGTACATCGTCTGTAGATTTGTAAAATTCGACGTGAACAGGTATGTCTGGGAATCTGGTTGCCACAACAATGTGTGGCTCAAGCCAAGAAAGTGATTTTGATATATCTCCTGGCCTATCTGCGCCGACCTCTAATATTAACCATTCCGGGTACGGAGCATCAACAATAAGCAGTATTAGCCCCTCTACGATATTGTGGAGCCAGATCCAAGGGTTAGACCAGCCGTTTGGGACGCCTAATATGGTTAATGGCACCCCGATATCACCATTGTAGTTCTTCTCGCTTTTACGAACAAACGTGTGCGGAGCAAGCGCGGCATAAATTGCGTCTTTTGTGCTCGTTTTACCCACTGATCCCGTTACCAATATTATTCGTGGATGGTACTTTTTTACTACAAGCTTTGCAATCTCCGTCAAAATACGGACCACAAAAGAACGGACACTTTCCTTCATTTAGTTATTGTACCGTATTTGGGGTATTTCTGTTAGGGGGGATCTGGTAATATGAGATTAGGAATGTAGTGATAGATTTAAATGATTCTGTCCACGTGTCTGCGGCATAGAGTGCTCCCTGTGGAGCAACAGCATAGAAAAAGACAAGGAACTTCGGATTGTCTGCTGGGAAATAAGTAAAAAACGAGTGTAGGTAGCGGTCGGTGTAGTACCCGCCTTTCGGAGACGGTATCTGCGCTGTCCCAGTTTTAGCAGCAATTGTAAGCTGGTCATTACGTGCAGCACCGTTTTTGAGTGCCGAGTCAACTACCTTAACTAACATGTCTGTAGTTTCCTTCGCGGCTTTTTCCGAAACTACTCTGCGCTCCGGGCTCCAGCCAAGCGTTTTCTCTATTCCTCCTGGGTACGATAGGAATTTCCCCACATGCGGCTGAACTAATGAGCCGTCGTTTGCAAGCACGGAAAGTGCTCTCGCCATCGCAAATGGTGTTACAGCTATCCCCTGCCCAAAGCCAGCATTCGTAAGCTCAAGCAGATGGTCTGTATCTATGTTTGAGGTCAGTGGGGACGCTTCGCCAGGAAGGTCTATTCCTGTTTCTTCAGTTAAGCCGAATTTTTGCAGGTAGTTATGCATTTCTTCTGGTCCTAGTTTGTTAACTAGAAACGCGATACCCACGTTTAATGATTGTGAAAGTATTTCTTGAACAGGCACTACACCGCGGGCTCTGCCATCGTAGTTTGAAACTTTTTTTCCTTGAATAGTAACTGAGCCGGTATCATTGTACGTTGTTTTGGAAGTCACCTCACCTGCGTCTATTGCGCTCGCCATGGTAATTGGCTTCATCGTTGAGCCGAATTCATATACCTTTTCCACCAAAGGATTTGATAATGTGTTAACATCGGTAGCCTTTACGTCAGAGGGGTCGAATGTCGGTAGAGATGTTGCAGCGATAACTGCCCCCGTTTTAGGATCTAGGATAATCCCGCCAACTTCGGTAGGGTTCCAAGTAGAGTTGTAGTTCCCAAGTATCTCTTCAAGTCGTGACTGAACTGTTGGTTCAATATTCGTTATAAGATCTGCCCCGGGTTCTTTGGCTTTACCAAAAAGCCGCACACCTACTCGCGTGAACGAGTCACCGCTGCCAGTGCTTGGCTTTGAAAGGGCCTCGTCATAACTACGCTCAAGTCCGTACGCGCCGCTTTGTTTTGTACTTGAAGAGTTTTCAAAGCGTAACAAACCAATCGTATGCGCTGCAAGTTTTTTTCCTGGGTATGCTCGCCAAGAATCGCGCAGCAGCAACACTCCTTTTGGCACTCCAGCAGCAATTAGCGCGTCTATTTCAGCCTTTAAGACTCGGCTTGCCACCTCTTCGTACGGGTCTGTTGTGTTTTGAAGTGCCTGTGCAATTTTCGCCTCAGAGAGTGAGGGTACAGATTTTGATAAGCGCGCAAAGAGTTCAGGGCGGTTCTCTATTTTATTTGGCTGGAGCGCTATAGTATATCCAAACTCGCTACCCGCTGCAGTCGATAGTGCACCACTTTTGTTTTGGAAAAATATAGTCCCACGCTCGTCGTCGGCATCTGAGTGAATGCCTTGCTGAGTTTCTGACCGCGCAGCATAGTATTCTCCTCGAATTATTTGAAGATCATACAGGCGGATTAATAGCAAAACACTTAGAAGCAAAACTCCGCACTGGAGCCACAGTACTTTTCGAGCTACACTACTGCGCATACACACTCGCAACGCTCGGAGAGACCGTGATGTATGACTTGTTGGTTGAGTGGACCAAACCAAACTTCGGTGCGCTCGCAGCAGTTATGCCCTGCTCCTTTTCAATTAGTTTAGCTTCAAGCGCTTGCACAGTGCTTCCTATAGACCTAGATTCACGCTCCAGTTGACGCTCAGCTCCTGCTTGCGCAATAGCAAGTCCAGTAAGGCTGGTGGCAAACAAGGTGTTGACTAAGAGAAGTAACATCAGGCCCATTAAAACTCTTCTGAGAGTCTGGTGAGGTGAGCGTAACACACGACGCTCTGACCCACGTAGCGGAAGCGCGCTCTGCGTATAATGAATTTTAATTTTTTTCATATTTTTTCAAAAACTCTCAATTTGGCTGACCGTGCGCGCGGGTTTTTTAAAATTTCTGCGCGCGTTGGTGCGATCACTTTTTTGTTTACTCTAAAACCGACTTTGTTGTCATCTAGCTCCCGAAAAATTTTCTTTACACACGCATCTTCAATAGAATGGAATGTGATTACTGCTACTCTGCCATGTGGGGCAAGTAAGTCTACAGCGCCACGGATGCCCTCCTCAAGGGCGTGCAGTTCGTCATTTACTGCCATCCTTAGTGCCTGGAAAACGCGCGTGGCAGGGTGTATACGACCGTTCCTAAAGCGTGCAGGCACCGCGCTCTTAACAACTTCTCCAAGTTCTTTTGCTGTCTGGATTTTTTTGTGTGCACGTGTCTCGACTATTACTCTTGCAATTCGACCAGAGAAAGGTTCGTCACCGTATGACTTGAATAAATTTTCCAGCTCATCCTGGTTCCAGCCATCAATTATGTCAGCAGCCGTAAGTTGGTAAGCACCGGGTGACTTGTTCAGTGTCATTAAGAGGGGCGCATCTTCATTGAACGAAAAGCCGCGGCCGCTTTGCAGCTGGCCTTGATGCCAACCAAGGTCGAAGAGGGCACCGTCGATCGTGTTAATTCCAAGCCGTGCACAATGCTCTTTAATTGACCTAAAGTTGCCTTGTACGTATAGAATGTTTGCGCGCCCACCTTTAAGTGCTGCTTCCGCAGCTGCAAGCGATGTTTCGTCGGCGTCTATGCATACCAAAGTACCTTTCCCGTTCATTTTTTCTGATATAGATTTTGAGTGCCCACCCTGCCCGACCGTTGCATCAATAATCACGGAACGCTCGTCTACGTTTAGTGCGTTTACTGATTCTTCTGCGAGTACTGTTGTATGAGTTTCCATGGTTTTTTATAATGATCCTCGCTCTGCAAGTGTGCTTGCGTGTGCGCTCGCTGTATCAGATATCTCAGTTCGGTATTTGTTCCATCGAGTTGAGTCCCATAGCTCGCCCCTGTTCCCTACTCCGATAATCGAAACTTTTTCTTTAAGTCCCGCATAAGCTACCAGTGGGTCAGGAACCAGCACCCTTCCTGCCGAATCAACCTCAACTTCAGATGCACCAGAAAGCATAAAGCGGTTAAATGCTCGTGCCTCTTGAGAGCCGAGTGACAAATTCTGAAATTGCGCAACGATACGCTGCCACTCCTTCGGCGAGTAAACAAAGAGACAGGTTTCGAGACCACGAGTGATCACTACCTTTTTACCGAGATACGTTCTAAATTTTGACGGGAGAGAGACCCGGTGTTTTGGATCTAGTGTATGATCATGCTCCCCGATTAACATATTTAAATCATATCCCACTTCATCCCACTATTTAACACTTATCCACCTTTTTAAATAATCAAAAAATGGCTCTGTTGAGCCATTTATGAAACGTATGTTCGATTCGTGACTTAGATTGAAAGCAAATCTAGCACTTTGTTCCTATCCGCAGCCCAAAGAAAAGTAGAGAGTCTGGGGCCAGTGTCTTTACCAATTAAAAGTTGGTACACATCTTTAAAAAATGCTCGTTGGTCTCGTTTTAAAATAGTATCCTCCTGTCCGTTTTTTGGTATCGAATAAACTAACTCATCGAGCTCGGGGATGCTCTCTACAGTAGTAGGAGATAGTTTACTGCGCAGCAATTTTATTCGTGCGCGGCTTTCATCTGACAGCTCATAAATAGTGTTTGTTGTTGAAAGTAGTTTAATTTCTTCAGCTGCATTGTATTTGGTTAACCAATTTTTAGCGAGTGCGAGTCTTTGAGAAATGCTCTCTTCTGTAAATGTGCTTCCTATCCCCTTGAGGAGCTCTTCGACTTTGGTTCGATCCCACTGGACTATTTGCCCGTATGCAACCGCTTGCCTAAACGGTATACTGGCGTCCTTAGTCTCCGCGTCAAACTCATCGTATTGGCGGTATATTTCGGAATCAAAAGCTAATTGGAATGACTGATCGGGTGACTTTTTCTCATAAAGCCATCGTAAGACCCGTGGCTCGTAAATTTCAAGTAGCTCGCCTGGTGAAATCGCGTTGCCTTTTGAGCCTGACATTTTGCTTCCCAGGCCTTGTATGCCCACGAACTTATACTCGCAGTACACTGGAGGTGTGTAGTTGAATATTTTGGGGGCAAGGATTGTCGCAGCGTCGTAGCTGCTTCCTGGCGAGGCGTGATCGTGGCCAGCTGGTTCAAACGATACCTGCTCAAATGCCCAACGCATCGGCCAATCAAGCTTCCACGCTAGTTTTGCTATATGAGTTTCGCGTAAATCAATAGTTTCGGTTTTTTTAGTTTCGTCGCATTGGTAGGTCACTTTAGATTCGCCATCAAACGAAAGGATTGTGGTGGAATCTTTTCCAGTAAAGCTTGAGTAGATCGCTATTGGGTAGTATGTGTTGCGGAAATCGACTTGATCGATCTTTTTTTCCTCTTTTGCTTTGTCGGTCATCAAGGAGAACATTATGTCCGCGATTTCTTCTCTATGTTTCAGGGTATGTATTATCTGCGCATCATATGCACCCGATTCATACATTTCGGTTTGGTATCTAAACTCTACTTCGTAACCAAATGCTTGGAGTGACTTTTCGAAACCGCTTTGAAATCGCTCAGCGTAAGACGCAAACTCCCCAAGCGGGTCAGGGACTTTCGAGAGCGGTTTGCCTATGTGCTCAACAAATGAGGAAGGGACGTTTGCTGGGACCTTTCGCAGTCGGTCAAAATTGTCCCACGAAAACAAGAGGCGCGCTTTCTTCCCTTTTCGTCTTAGTGCTTCAACCACCGCAGAGGAAGTTACGATCTCACGAAAGTTGCCGAAGTGTACAATTCCCGATGGACTAATACCTGCCGCACAAGTATATAGCTCTTCGTCTTTTCGAGCTATAACTTTTTCTGCAAGGTCGTCACTCCAGTGCATATATTTATGTTACATCCACTATCGTGTACTCTACCCTGCCTGCAGGGGTAGAAAATGTAAACGTTTCCCCCTTCTTCTTATTCAGTAAGGCCTCTCCCATTGGTGAAATGTGGCTGATTTTCTTTTGTCGCATGTCAGCCTCTTCAGACCCCACTATTGTGTACGTGTGCGTTATCGAGTCGCCCTTTTTTTGAATAGTTACCGAGGAGCCGAAAGACGCAACGCCTTTCTTCTTTTCGGTAATAATGGTGGCAGTTTTAATGATACTTTCAAGTCGCCTGATTCTTTCCTCGGTTGCAGCTTGGAGCTCTCGTGCTGCATGGTATTCAGCGTTTTCTGACAGGTCGCCAAGTGAGCGCGCATATTCGAGTGAGTCAGCGATTTCCTTTCTCGTCTTTGTAAGTAGCTCGTGGAGCTCCTGCTTAAATTCCTCGAATTTTTCTTGCGTCAGAAAGTTTTCTTCCTGCGCGGGTTGTTTTTTCTGTACCATTTGTAATATTGTAGCTGTCGTCTCGAGTCGCGTCAACTATTACTTGGAAGCGACAGTCATTGTCCCTCTGTTTTCTACAATCCAGGTAAGTATGTTCCGCATTGCTGCAGGTGCTCCTTGCGTGGTGCCAGCGTGAGCTTTTTCTAAAATTATTGCAAACGCATACTTCGGCTTCTCGTACGGGAAAAAACCGATGATCAGAGAGTTGGTATATTCTTTGCGCTCTCCCACCTCAGCAGTACCGGTCTTTGCGGCAATGTGCATTGCTGGTGTTGAAAGCGCTTGCGCAGTTCCTTCTGTTACAGAGCGACGCATGCCTTCTCGGACTACCGCATACTCTGAAGCAGTAAATGGGAGCTCTGTGGTACCGCCGCGGTCACCTTTGATAACGGTCGGTGTTACCAAAGTGCCACCATTTGCAATTGCCGCAGTAGCTCGCACTGCCTGTAAAAGCGTGAGCTGCCAGCCGAACTGTCCGATCGAACTGATGTATGTATCGCCTACTCTCCACGGATCGCCATTAAAATTTTCCGCCTTCCATTCAGGAGTCGGAACAATCCCCGCTGGCTCAGAGTCATCTGCAAAACCAGTTTGCGACCCAAAGCCAAATTTCCTGGCATATTCATCTAGCCGCGTTATGCCGAGACCTTTCTGGTCTTGAAAACCGCCACCAACAATATAAAAGTAGACGTCTGAAGAAACTGCGATCGCGCGTCGCATGTCTACAGCTCCGTGAGCACGCCAATCTTTGTACACGCTAGGTTTTTCTGGGTTGTACGGGTTAGGTATCACCAACTTTCCTGTTGAGATAAAAGTTTTTTCCGGAGTCACCACTTTTTCGTGCAGTGCTGCAAGTGCAACAAACGGTTTTACAATACTTCCTGGAGCGTACAGGCCCGTCACTGCCCTGTCGACAAACGGGCTACGCGGGTCGTTCATGTATCGAGAAACTTTCTCTTTTGGATAACCGAGGGAAAGAACTTCTGGATCATACGATGGGTAACTGGCGAGCGCAACCAGTTCGCCAGTATTTACATCCATAATGGCAGCTGCCCCACCTTGAAACGAAACGTCGACACGCTCCTTGATAGCCTCGTACACTTCTTTTTGCAAGTCGGCATCAATAGAGAGCGTTAGTGGTGGGCCAGTCTGTGGTTCCCGAAGCACAACACCTGAATGAGAGGCGCCTTTCGCATCTTCTTCCGTGCTCATGATGCCGTTTACGCCTGAGAGTTGCTCGTTATATACCTTCTCGATTCCGATCACACCCTCGGTTGTTGATTGAAACAGTACTCCTTTGGAGTCGCGCTTTGGGTACGACACATAGCCAATAAGTTGAGCCGTTGCTTCACCGTACGGATATTTACGCAACATGACCGTTGTGCTGCCGCTAGTAGACGCTGTATTTATTGCAAGCACTACGCCATTTCGATCATAAAGAGCTCCCCGCTCTGCGATTACGGTCTCCGTGTTTGTTTTATTTCGTTCGGCTTTTTCAACGTACGCTTGGTGTTCGGTAACTGAAATTGTAAATGTTTGCGCAATGAGTATTGCAACGATTGAGAGCGCGAGCGCAAGCGGGATAAAAAACGACCCACGTGTAAGCGGTCGCTCGATTTGTAGTTCTGACATCCCTTGTGTGGCTGCGTCTACAAAGATTTCTTGTGGCTCTAGGTCGCGGTAGTTCCTCATGCTAATATCATACGGTCTAAAATACGTTTTGCAAAAAAGAGTATAAGAAAAAGTAGTGTGTAAAAAACGGGAAAATGTGTGATCTGGGTGCCCCCGTACATGCCATCTAAGATTGCACCGCCGAGCACCAACACAAACTCTCCATTTTTTTCAGCGCCAAGGATAATTGCAATCGGGATAAAAACATACCAAGGCGCAAGTATGCAACTTACTATCCAAATGACAGATAGTAGCACTGTTCTACTTAAGCTCGTGTGTGAGGTCAACAACATAAAGGTCATTAAATGAAGTAATCAGTCGCGCGGTGACACGGCGTGACTCGTTAGATGAAATGGCTGTTTGTGAGGTGATGATTGCGAGCGGAAGTCGAGTTTCTTCATCGATCATGATGTCTCCAACGGCAGTTGAAAATTGCTCAGGGATTTCAGTATTAAACGACCCGCCTCCCTCACCCACTAATATCGATGGGATTTTTTTAGTGCCCACGAGTACATGTATTTTAGAGTTTGGTGCAGAGTAAAGTGTTACGACAGAACTTTCATCGCTCACACTGGTTACAGTGCCGATCGCTGTGCCGTACGCTCCAGCAATGTCTCCAACAAAGACACCATCGTTTTTGCCAGCAGCGATTGTAAGTGTATCGTATACAGTCTTTGGAGGCCGCGCAGTGACTCTTGCTGCAGTATACGATGTGGCTAGACGATGCTCGTATTGTGACTTGAGTTTTGTAAATTCCTCGTTCAGTGTTTTGTATAAAATACTTTGGTATTTTGTGTTCGTTGCGGCATCTTCAGCGCGGATCACTCTATCAATAAGTTCACCGCGAGATAGTAGCGCATACGATTGTGCTCGAGGATCCGTGTACTGACTGAATTGGTCTCTTATAAACGGCGCTACTAAAACCCCAATTACAACCAATGCAAGAGCTGCCCCGATATAGATCGGCTCGGCTCGAGGTTTCCTAATATGAGTGCGGGGTAATAAATCCATCTTCTGATACTAGTATACTGCGGTACTTTTCGATATCCTCAAGTACGATTCCCGTGCCCCGGGCTACCGTAGTGAGCGGGTCTTCTACGACATGGATCGGCACCTTGAGCTCAGCAGCAAAGAGCTCTGGTAGGCCCCTAAAGAGCGCTCCACCACCCGTAATGTATATACCCCCTCGCATAACGTCTGCTACGACCTCCGGGGGTGCCGTTTCGAGTACCTCCTTAACTGCTTCTATAATCGTTGATATCGATGGGAGAATCGCCTCTCGAATATCTGCGTCAGTTACGATTATTTCGCGAGGCAAACCGGTAACTAGGTCGCGCCCTCGAACTGAAGCCTGGAGAGGTTCTCCTAACTTCATCACTGACCCAACAGATATTTTTACTGTTTCGGCAGTCGGGTCTCCAATCAATATCTTAAACTCACTTCGAATGTATGACATGATGTCTGCGTTGAGCGTGTCACCAGCAACGCGTAGATTTTTTGCACGAACAATACCACCAAGTGAAATAAGCGCGATGTCGGTTGTACCACCGCCGATGTCAACGATCATCACGCCTACGGGGTCATGAACTGGGATGCGTGCGCCGAGTGCTGCAGCCATCGGCTCCTCGATAATGTGTACCTCACGTGCTCCAGCGTTTTGTGCTGCATCGCGAACCGCGCGTACCTCAACTGAAGTGATACCGCTTGGAACACCAATAACTACTCGTGGGCCAAGTGTCGTTTTTTCTCCTTGAGCTTTCTCAATTAAGTAAGAGAGCATTTCCTGTGTGACTTCGAAGTCAGAAACAACCCCCTCGACCAATGGCTTTACTGCTTCTATGTGAGAAGGCGTGCGACCAATCATACCCCGCGCCTCGGTTCCAACAGCAACTACTCTTCCCGTCTTTTTGTTTAACGCAACAACTGAAGGCTCAGCAACTACGATGCCGCGTCCTTTCAAATACACAAGAGTATTTGCGGTGCCTAGATCTATCCCAATGTCTCGGGAAAATCTTGATGAAAATAGTTTAGGAAATGGAAATTGCATAGCCACCCCTCAGTATCTCATCCTTCGAGTGGACTGTCGAACTTCCATTTTTACGCGAAACCACTTCTATGGCATCTGGCGTTGACTTTTTACCAAATACGATGCGATATGGGATGCCAATTAGGTCAGAGTCTGCGAACTTTTCTCCCGCGCGAACATCTCTGTCGTCATAAAGAACTTCAATTCCTGCCTTTTGGAGCTCTCCGTATAGCTTGTCTGCCTCTGCCTTAATGGTTGCGTCCCCACCCGAGAGTTCAACTAGGTGGACACTGAAAGGGGCCACATTTTCGGGCCACACCATTCCCTTTTCGTCTGACAACACGTCTACAATGGTGCCAAGCGCGCGTCCGATGCCTATACCGTATGATCCCATGATGACAGGAACTTTTTCTCCACTTTCACTCATTGCAAACAAGTTCATCGCCTCAGAATACTTAGTGCCAAGCGGGAAAATATTACCAACCTCGATCGAAGTTACTTTTCGAAGTGAAGATTTATTTAATCCATACTTTGCAATGTTTTCGTCGGTTAGTACCTCTTCGTTGATCGCCAGCTTCTTTTCGTCATCAATATATATTGTATCTTCGCCCGATGGAGAAACAGTCTGGAACTCATCGGTAAGTCCTGTGGTAAAAGACCCGCCTGCAGCAACAGTCCGAAATGTAATGTCACCTAATCCAAGCCGGTCAAATATTTTCAGATATGCTGCCGCAAATGCCTCGTACTGCGTTCGGAACTCCTCCTCGTTTTTTGCAAAAGAATACGCGTCTTTCATTAAAAGTTCGCGCGTGCGGGTGATCCCGCTTTTTGCACGAAGTTCGTTGCGGAACTTCGTTTGGATCTGATACGTAGCAAGTGGAAAGTCTTTGTGAGACTGCGCGTGTACCGCAACAATAGCTGCCATCGGTTCTTCGTGCGTGTTAGCGATTCCGATTTCGCTTCCGCTCTTGAGCGTTGATTTGAACCAATTATCTACAACGTCATCGCTCCAGCGGCCACTCTTCTTCCACAGCTCTGGGTCTTGCAGTGTGGTGAGCCACGTTTCTTGCACACCGAGCGCGTCCATCTCCTCTCGGATAATAGTTTCAATTTTTTTAAGAACTCGAAAGCCAAGGGGGAGGTACGCATATACGCCGGCCATCTCCTTATGGACAAATCCAGCGCGGATTAGGAGCTGCGCGTTTTTAGAGACCTCGTCAGTGGGGGACTCTTTTCTCGTTTTGGTAAATAGCTGCGATTGCTTCATACTATAACAATTTGAACACATCACTGACCGTTACTGCAAGCATTAGGAGGAGGAGAAGCATAAAGCCTATGGTGTTCACAGAGTCGGTAAGTCGCTTCGGTAAGCGTCTTTGTGTCGCCGTTTCAACAGCTAGTATGACGAGCCTCCCGCCGTCTAGTGCTGGGAATGGGAGCAGGTTCACAATAAAAAGGTTAATAGAGATGAGTGCCGTGATCACCAGTACCTGCCCTAAGCCTACCGCAGCCGCGTCACCAACTATGCCTGCGATCCCCACTGGCCCAGATAAGTCACCGATCGAAGCACTAAAGGTAAATGCTCCAACGACGAGCGAACAAAGCCCAAGGAAAATAGATATTGTTGCTGTATATGTATGTTCCAGTGCTGCGGTAAAGGCAGGCATGATCCCTAATTTTTGTTCACCAACTGCAGTTGCTGCTAGACCAATTGCTCGTTGTGAAGGTTTTGACACAATGACGCCCGTTCTCGGCTCAAGGCTTATTTGCTTCTCGTTGTCGTCTTGAGATACGTTGAGGAGTAAGGGTCCAGTCGAAGATGCAACAAGTTTCGGAAGTGTAGCCCCGCTCTCTATTGGTATTACTTTTCCGTCGATGGTTGCACTTAGGAGTGTGTCGCCAATCTTAAGACCTGCATCAGCTGCTGGTGAGCGCGGCACCACCTCGATGGCGATCACACGCTTGTTAGTGAGAGCGGTTGCGCCGTCATCTTCAACAGCAGGTATCCCAACTACAAACGCAATCCAAAAAACAACGAAACCAATGAACAGGTTTGCTAAGGGTCCAGCGATAAGTGTGAGTGCTTGCAATATTTTCGGTCTATTTGGAAATGAGTGGGAGTCTTCGGTGTCCGTGCCATCTTCGCCTACTATCTTTACAAACCCACCAAGCGGGAGCGCGTTAATTGTGTATTCAGTTTCGCCCCAGCGTATACCCCAAAGCTTTGGAGGAAATCCAACCCCGAACTCTGGAACACGCATTTTTGACAGTTTGGCCATCAATAAGTGACCGCATTCGTGCCCGACGATTAAAATTAAAAGTATTAGTAAGAAAAGCAATACTTGCATGCTAGCTGAGGAGCTCAGTCTCTTTGCGGTCGGCAATAGACTCGAGTTTGGTTTGCACTTCGTTCACAATTTTCTGCATGTCTGCTTCGGCAGCAGCTGCCCCGTCTTCGCTAAGCGTCCCCGCCTTTTTTGCAGCATCGATGGTCCCTTTGAAATTATTGCGCTCACCTTTTAATGAGACTCGTGCGTCCTCAAGTTTACTTTTAACAAGCTTAACGAGCTGTTGTCTTCGCTCTCCGGTTAGTTCTGGAAACGAAACTCGCACACCTTTGTCGTCAGAACCAACTCCGACACCTAGGTTAGCTACTTGGATAGCATTTTCTATTGCTTTGATTTGCGATTTATCGTAGGGGGTTATATAGAGCGATCGAGCGCTTTCAACGTTGATACCACCTACCTGCATTAGCGGCATGCGCGTGCCGTAAACTTCCACCTCAACACTGTCGAGCAGGTTCGGGCTCGCACGACCAGTACGAACAGACTGCAGCTCAGATTCAAGCCACGTAATAATTTCAGAAGTGCTCTTCTTAAAGCTCGAAGTGTCAAATGCCATAGGCGTAGTATAGCATGATCGCGCCTAAAGAACGACCGCGAGTTCAGTCAAGATTATCTTTGCTGAGGCTCCATTTTGGTGTGCCATTTTGTATGACGATAAGAGCTTTTTAACACCACGTACGTCCTTTTGAATATCTGAGCCAAATTTGTAATGAATTAGGTCCTCTATAAAGTCATAAATGGGCGCCTTAGAGTCTTGCTTCTTACTTTTCGCTAGCAATTTATCAACTATTTCAAGACGCTCTGGGTACGATGCGCTTAAAAAAACGGCCGCCTCTTCAGTGTCGCTGCTCTTTTTTGTGCCTTCGATTACGACGGCTCGCGAGAGCACAGTTTCTAGTATGGAGCGTGCTTCCTCTAGTAGTATGAAAAACACTGTCGATCCTGGAGCCTCCTCAAGTGTTTTTAGGAGCGCGTGCTGCGCTGCTATGTCTATTGAATCTGCTTTAAGTATCAAATATTGCGCATCACCAATTGGCTTAACTGAAGTTTTTTGCGCAATAGCCCGTGCGTCTTCCACTGTTACGTTAGTGTATTCTTGTGTATGTACGTCCGGGTTTGCGGTTGTTGAAACGTTGCGTAACCCAAGTATCTTGAATAATGTAGTTGCGTTTTTTTCCTTGTTGCCGGTTATTATGTACGCGGTGTGTAACGATGAACAAGTCGATAAATCTTCAATTTTCATGAGTTACATTCTCTTAGTGGTCATTGATTTTTTGTACACGTCGAGGTGGGAGAGTGCAATGCCCGTACCCTTTGCGACACAATACTGAGCCTCAGTTGCAAGTACGGCGGGAACGCCAGTGCGACGGAAAACGAGCTCCGGGAAGTGTCTTAGTTGTGCCGTGCCGCCAGTCATAATGATACCTCGATCAATTATATCCGCGGCAAGCTCTGGCGGAGTGTCTTGGAGTACATTTCGAATTGCCTTGATCATCTCGCGAAGTTCGCGGCCAATGGCTCTAACTATTTCGTTTGTACCGATAGTAACAGTGCGCGGCAAGCCAGACAGTATGTCGCGACCGCGCACCTGCATCGTGAGCTCTTTTTCTACTGGCACGGCAGAGCCGATTTCTATTTTTATATCTTCTGCAGTTTTGTCTCCGATAGCTAAGTTGTATGTTTTCTTAATGTAGTCTGCAATTGCTTGGTCGACCCTATTCCCTGCACACTTAACACTTGTCGATGCTACAATTCCGCCGAGCGCTATCACAGCTACGTCAATGGTGCCGCCACCTATGTCTGCGATCATGTGTCCCTTTGGTTCGTGGATAGGAATGCCTGCACCTATTGCAGCCAAAATCGGTTCCTTGATCACAAAGGCGCTACGCGCTCCTGCTTTCATTGCGGCCTCAACCACCGCACGGCGCTCAGTAGAGGTGACACCAGCGGGCACCGAAACAATTACTTCTGGTTTGAACATATTCCATGGACCCAATGCCTTCTTGATGTAGTAGCGCAACATTTCTTCCGTTACGCGGTAGTCGGCAATCACACCGTCTTTCATGGGTCGATACGCAATGATTGATTCAGGAGTTCGGCCTATCATTTCTTTTGCCTCCGCGCCTATTGCCAGAATTGTTTTCCCACCCTCTGATATAGCCACAACGGATGGCTCGTTAAGCACGATCCCCCGCCCCGGAATGAAAACGAGCGTTGTTGTAGTTCCCAAATCAATCCCCACTCGTGGTAGAAAATACGACATATAGCAATTGTACCAGGCATCGTGTTATATTTACAGCAATGAAAATAGTCTCTGGCGAGGCAGATAAAAACTCACAAAAAGTACATTTTGTGATGTCAAAGGACAAGCCAACGGGGCTAACAGTAACCTACCCCACTGAAATCGAAACCGCAAAGCAGCTCGCACTGATCATACGTTCTATGATTCGAACTTCACGTGATCGACAGGTTGAATATCTTGCAATTTCATATAAAAACATTCCGGCCGATAAAGTAGGCTTGTCAGAGTACGAGCTCGGTAGGCTATTTTCTGAAAATGCACATATGGCAGTATATGAGTTTTCGAAGTACAAATCGGGCGTTACGTACAATGGAGTAAAAACTATTTGTGTAGAAAACGCACCAGCTGCTTTTTTGTCGGGTGC
>CAZQPW010000011.1:0-16039 GCA_964595305.1 uncultured Candidatus Saccharibacteria bacterium | reverse complement strand
AGTTCGTGGCCTATTCCGGGGTTAGGGTGCCAGTTTAGCAAGCTGAGCTTGAAGAAATTTAACTATAGTCGCAAAAAAGGATGACCCTAGGCTTGCGTTGCTGGCGCCACTTAGCCCCCACACAGTAAGGCCGTATGCGACGGTCCACGATGAGTCAGAAATGTAGGTGTCACCAGGGATATTTAGTTGCGCAATTTTTGAGTGGAGTTTTAGTGATCGCTCAGCAATTTCTTTGATGTGGCCTGTACCTGATCCACCGCCGGTAATTACGATTCCAGCAGGGAGCAGTTGGTCTTTGCCAATTTTCTTCAAATGATTTTCAACGAGCGAAAACATAGCGGTGAGTCGCGTTGAAAGTATGTCGTCGTAGCGCTTCTTCACTGAGGTGCTGATGTTTTGTGAACCTGTTTTTAGGTGTTCCGCATCTTCCATTGAAAGTCGCAGACCTAACGCAAGGTCTTTAGTAATGTCTAGTGCGCCCATCTTAAATACTTTGAGCGAAATAGGTACTCCGTTATCAAACACGAGCATTGAAAGAGTTTCAGAGCCGATGTTTGCGAGTACGGCGCCAGCACGTTTATCGGCGTTTGTAAGAGTAACGATAGACGCGGCGAGCGGCGCAGCTAGCGTGTCGAGCACAGAAACGCCAGCCGACTCAACAGCGTCTACTAAGTCATTCACATGTTGGTCTAAACAAGTTATATACAACACGTCGACGCCTAGCTTCGTGCCCTTCATTCCGTGCGGCCTGCCAAGAACTTCTACTCCGTCTATTAAATACCTGAGCGGTACTGTATGTAGTATGCGTCGGTTCACAAAACGCGATGCGGCATGTTCGCGGCTCGACTCAATTGCGCGCTCGATATCAAGATCAGTTACCTCAGCGTCTGCACGCGCGATCACTGCTTCACCGCGTGCGTGGAGCTCGTCAAGGCCGATGCCACCAACCGCTAGGAAGGCGGTAGAGATCTTAATCTTTGCTGCTTCACTCGCTTGCCCGATCGCAGCTTTTACTGCGCTCGCGACATCTTCCATGTTCAAGATGTAGCCGTGACGAACACCCTTGCTTTCGGCTTGCCCGGTACCAATTACCAATGGCTTGCCAGGCTTGACTGGGTCATTGCGAGCCACTACCACTCGCACCAAATGCGATCCGATATCAATTCCTACGGAGACCTCGTTGTTGTGCATTTAAAGTTTGGGGGCGTGTAACTGCAAGAAGCTTCGCGTACTTATTTTCAAGGGCGGTCATACGCGAGCCATGGTCAACACCCAATAAATGAATCATACCGTGCATCAGGAGGTAGGGGAGATACTTTTGAACAGGTTGCTGCCAAACGCGCGCGTGACGCGTAACCTCGCTTGCACAAAAATATATTTCTCCCTCAGTTTTAGAGTATGGAAATGAAAGTACATCCGTGGGTGCATCAATGCCGCGGTATTGTTTATTGAGTGCGCGAATTTTCTTAGGTGAAACAAAAGCTACGCTGAGTGCGTAGCTTTTCCCTAGTATTAGATTCCTAAAACGTGATATGCGAGAGGGTGCAATGTGCATTATGCAGCTCGGCGTGGGCGGCGTACGACTTCCTTAATGAGGCCCATGCGCTCATCTTCCGCCAGCTTCTCCTTCTTGGTGATACGTCGGAGCGCAGACTTGTGTCGCTTGGTTTTAGACTTTGGTCGCTCGATATATCGAGCGCCTTTGACGCGGCGTACTATGCCAGCGCCTTGCACACGCTTTGTAAACCTGCGGATGAGGGACATCGAGTTCTCCGTGCCCGTCTTTTCTACTGAAACATTTATCATAATAGTATTGTAGCACACAGGCGCGCCATACGCAACTATATAGTTTGATCAAGGACACCTTTACGCTTTAAGTTTTCCCGTACCGGCTGCATCATTTCATATGCAATGTCGAGGAGGGTACGAGGAATGTCTTTCGAATCGTAAATCCTGCGCAAATACCCCAGCAGTTCTTGCGGCACCTCTTTTCGGGCAGCATCAAACGCTTTCTTGTATTTAGGGAAGGTGCGTGAGCGCTGTACGTTTGCCTCCGCGCTTGGGCGGTTAGGGTTCTTACGTTTAAACTCGCGTTCGGCAGCGTCGAGCTGGGCCGCAAGTAGGAACTCATACATATCATCGAAGAAGTACTGAACAAATTCTTCAAAGGTTGGCCTCTTATTAATACACTTTTGGAAGACCGCGCGGCGTTTTTCGGCTGTCTGCTTTTTGTCTGCCGAGACATTCCTGCCAGAAATAATCTTGTTTAATTCCGTAACCTTTTTTCTTGCAAGCTCGGGGTCTAACATTGCCATGATCGCGTGCTGCTGCTGGCCAATGTTGAACATATACGTTGGGAACTCTTCTGCCAAAAGCTCGGGGTTTGCATCCTGTTGGATGTTGGGTTTTAAAAAGCTTGCGGCGATATCTTGTTTAAAATGCCCGTTTGTTACTGCATGCATGATGTCATGGAGGAAGAGCCCTTCTGATGCTTTTATGTAACGGTCTGCCATAAAGCGAGCAACCTCTTGCCTAAGCTCTTTACTTCGACGCATTGACTCGGTCCCGCCCTTAAAGTCGATTCTTCCTCCAAAACGAGCTATTCTCGCGAAAATATTAAATTCCTCAATAAATAGGTTATCAGACTTTAATGAGTGGGGGATGTGTACCGCTGCATATGCAGTTGCGGTTACTCTAAACGCCTTTATGCGTGCAGCATACTCTGGCGAAAGTGCGGTTGTTCTCGCTTTGATGCCAGTTATACCAAATAACTTTGCTATATCTACGTCACTCACGAGTTCCATGGCTTCCGTTGCAAATTGGCCGAAGAAACCTTCTTGTTGACCTAACACATCAAATACATCCTCAGGGTTGCTTCGTTCGCGGAGAATTTCACCCGAACTCCGATCAGTTGGTTGAGAGAGTCTGGTTTGAAATACAAAAAACTCTAGATCCCTTTTGGTATCTCTATTAATGGGGAGGCGAGGAATGAGCCTACTTTCAGGGGCATTTTCTAATTGCTCCTCTTCGTTAAATGTGCCTGGACTTTTCATACTATTTTGTTAATGCCGATAAGATCTTGATAAGTGGAACCGAGGTCTGGAGTTGGGTAGCTTGGTTACGCACGAGCACGGTGCCGTCGAGAGCTTCGCGTTGGCCGATGATTGCAACGTGCTTAGCTTTTTGCGCCTTGGCGGCGTCGAGCTGTTCTTTCATATTGGTAGAAAGGAGAGCTTGGGAGACACTGATGTGTGCCTTCCAGAGTGCCTCAAGGAGTGAGAAGGCGCGTGAGCGCGCTACGTCACCAACATGAACCACGAAGCAGTGTGTCGTTTCGGCTGAACTCTCAATTTCAACTGTGCCCGGTACAGTAAGTGACATGCCTATTGAGAATCCTTGATGCTGTTCATGGGGGCGCAACTTTTTTACCGCGTCGTCGATGCGTCCCCCAGTTGCAATAAGCTGCTCAACACCCTTCTTGCTCTTACCGCGGATAGCAAATATGAGCTCGCCGTGTACGCCTGGAGCGAACGGCAAGTGTGGCTCAAGTGAGTAGGGGATACCAACAGCCTCAAGTACCGCTAGAGTCTCAGTCATCGTCTTTCGTGAATGCTCTGAGAGGTGGTCAATGGGCCGAGGCAGGCGCTCTACAAGCTGCGGGGCACTCTTAAGGATGTTGCGGTATGCTGCGTCAACATTTTTTGATGCAAGTGCGCGCGTGTCGTGGTCAAGGATGTCTGCATTCTTTTTGAAGAAGTTGGTGAGCTCGCGTGTAAAACGGCGCTTACTCTCTGCGTCGCCCATGGTAGAAACAAGGAGGTTTAAGTTTTCATAACCTGCTGCCTCGGCGACTGAAAGTGTCGCCTTGATTACGAGTGCATTTGAAATGGTGTGGCTGCTGCTAAGGATGGTGAATCCAATTTGTGTAGTGTTTGACCGCTTGGTGGCCCCCCACACGTGCATGTTGGTGCGAATTACTTTCTGGTCTTTTACTAGTGCAGCCTGGAGTGCGCCGTGCCCATTGTCAAGCGAGTCGTCTATGTCGAGATCAGAAACTTTGCGTTTTGAAACTTGTGCGGGTGTTGTCGAAAATCCGTATGCGGCAGCTATCCGAGCTATGGACACTTCGAGAGACTCGCGCTTGATTCCTTTTTCTAAATTTCGCATAGTGTTGATTTAGTGAGTAGTAAAAAATCCAGGCAGATAATCAATTGAAGTGAAGGGGAAGAGGCGTAAGACTGCGCGGCCAACGATGTCATTTCGTGGTAATGGACCCCAGGTGCGACTGTCGCTTGAGTTGTCGCGGTTGTCACCCATTACAAAGTACTCGTCTGGACCAAGTGTGTGCGAGCCGTACTCTGTTCGTGGCTTGGAGCGCAAGAAAGATTGGTCAACAACGGTAGGGGTTGAGCTCGCGCCACTTGAAACCGAAACTTGATCTCCATTAAACTCAATAGTTTCGCCGGGAAGGCCGATTACCCGCTTGATGAAGAATATATCCGGATCTTTTGGCCACCGCATGATAACGATGTCATAGCGTTGTGGTGTGCCGAACCTGTATGATAGCTGGTCGATGATAAGGTAGTCGCCTGAATGAAAGGTGGGAAACATCGAGTCGCCCCTCACTATAAACGGCTGAGCGACATATGTGCGGATTGGTATTACTACAAAGAGAACAATGCAAGCAAAAATGAAAATTTCTTTTAGGAAACCAGTTTTTGATGCATCCATTAACAACAGTGTAGCGTGTCGATAAAAAAATACAAGTGCTCTTTTGCATCAAGTGTGTACTGTGATAGAATAAATACGAATGAAAGCTGATTTGCTGCGCATCCCAATGCGAGGAGACATAGTAGTTGATGCTTTGTTGACAATTGGCGAGCATCCCAGAGGCTTCTGTGTACTCATGCACGGCTTAGGTGGCCTAAAAGAGCAAGAACATATTGCGCAGTGTGCTGAAATTCTTGCAAAACACGGCTTTACAACGGTGCGCCCAGATGCTGCTGATGATATTTCTCGTGGAGATGATGCTGTAACACACGCGACAACTACAAAAAGGATCGAAAACATCGAAGATGTGAGAGCGTTTGCGCGTACACAACCTTGGGGAGCAGGGATTGAGCTTGTAGGTGGGCACTCACTTGGAGGTATTGCTGCAGGAACCGTTGCTGCGCGTGATGTAAATATACGGGGGGCAATATTACTTGCGCCGGTAGTTTCTGGAGATATTCAATGGTCCAGAAGAGGAGCTGCATTCGCACGAGAATGGAAAGCTAAGGGCACGATCGAAAGAGAATTTGCGACAAGAAAGGGCACAATCTACAAAATCGGCTACGAGCTCAGCAATGATGCTCGACGCTATTCATTACTAAAAGAGGCTGACCAGCTTGCACGCATTCCGTGCTTCCTTGCTGTCGGGTCACTTGACGAGGCAACTCCAGCGAGCGAGCTCGACCTGCTTGAAGTTGCGCTTGGTACTAGCGCTGGATTGAATGTTATTGTGGGCGCAAAGCACAACTTTCGCGGGTTTGAGCCGCAAGTAACTTCGGCTCTCGACAGTTGGCTTACAACCCATTTCCCGCGTTAATATATAAGTGATGGCGACACACACTATTGTAGGCCTCGGAAATCCTGGCAGTGAGTATGACAAGACTCGTCACAATACGGGCAGGATGTTTCTCGACTATGTAGTAAATAAAGAAGACGCTACATTTAGGGAGGAAACAAAAAAACCAAAGTATCGATACTCAAAGATAAAAATTGAAAATCACACCGCAATTTTGTTGCAACCGGATACATTTATGAATGCGTCTGGGAGTGCCGTTGCCCACTTTGTTAAAAATAAAAAAGATGCCGGTAATACCATCGTCGTATACGATGACCTCGACTTGCCTTTCGGTACGATAAAGATTTCATACGGACGTTCGAGCGGGGGACACAATGGCGTTGAGTCTATTATTCGCGCACTAAAGACGCGCGACTTCGTTCGGATTCGCGTAGGCGTCTCTCGCGCAAGCACAAAAGGCAAGGCGATCAAGCCGGTTGGTGAAGAAAAAGTGTTGAAACTTCTATTAGGCAAATTTACACCCGACGAGCTCAAGAAATTGCAGAAACTTTTTGCAGAAATATACAGTGCCGTAGAGCTGTGCGTTACGCGCGGCAGGGAAGTTGCGATGTCGCAGTTTAATTAAACGGCATTTCTTTTTCTAGGCGCAGGGTTTGGCGACGCGAGTATTCATTAATGATCTCGTGTGCAGCTTCTGGAGATGTAGCATCGAATGATTTTAAAACTTGTTTTGCAAAAAAATCGCTGTTAAGTAGGTGCGACGCGCTTGCCAAAATCAGTTGTTCACGAAGAGATACAAATTCACGCCATTCTTTGGTCGTATTTAGATGCTGGATTACTTTTACCGCAAGTGCGGCAAGTACTTCCTCTGGGAGATAGCGAAGTTTAGTATAAAGCTCAGCTTGTGCGGGGTCAGGTTTTGTTCGCAACATGTTCTGCGCCGCTTCAATCGAGAATTGCTTTAAACTTTGTCGATTGGCTTCAGAATATTTACTCCCAAATATTGCTGCCTCAAGTAAGCGCGACTTTGTACTACGTGCCGAATGCCCGCCGTGGTCATAGATCACAAATAGTTCTCGCAAATAAGAAAATGCTTGGAGAGCGTTACGATCTAGCTCAGGCGCAACTTGCGGTGTGACACACTCAAACATACGCGCATCATAGCGCAAAAGTATCCAGAATGTGATTTACTTCTTTACGTATGTGAGGGCCATGCGGTGCTCCTTAGGTTCAAAGAGTGCGATCTTGAACTGGTACGTTTTGCCGAGTGAAAGTTGTTCGCGCAATTTGCTCTCGCTTTCAAACTCGCTCACATGCACAAGACCAGCAACGCCTTCCTCAATAGAGGCGAGCGCACCATACTTGTTGTATTTGATGATCGCCGCGGAGACCATATCGTCTTTCTTGTATTTGTTGCCAGCGGTGAGCCACGGATCCTCGCTCAATTGTTTCATCGAGAGCGAAATCTTTCCATCTTTGATATCAATAATTTTGACTTTAACTGCTTGACCAACTTTTGCAAATGCGCGAGGGTCTTCTACCAAGCCCCAGTCGATTTCAGAAATGTGTACGAGCCCCTCTAGGCCATCGTTAACCTTAACGAAGATACCGAAGTCGACGATGCCAGTAACTGTACCGTCGAGTACGTCTCCAACTGAGTATTCAGTTGATGCTTGCGCTGCGTTTACTCCTGCCTCGCTACCGCGTTCACTAAAAATAAGCTTTCCTTCACGAGGGTCTGCGGTGATCATGGTGACCGAGAGCGTGCGACCAATCAGTTTCTTAAGCTCGTCCATAATGAGGTGCTTCTCGCCCCCTGTTACGCGCGGATAGTGGTCCGGCTTCAATTGCGAAGCAGGTAGGAATCCCTGAATTCCTTGCCACTGAATGATGAGTCCGCCCTTGTTTGCATCTTTAACCATAAGGTCAAAGCTCGTGCCGTTTGCAATCGCTTTTTCTGCGTCGCCCCAGATCATTGCCTGGCGCGCCTCCTTAAGAGAAAGCTCGAGGTAGCCATCTTTGTTTTCCTTGCGCACTACTTTTGCAGAAATGGTGTCGCCGAGCGCCACTTTCTTCAGTACGTCGCGTGCTGAAAGATACTCCTTACCATATATGATACCGGTGCCGAACGGCGCGAGGTTTATAAACACTTTTCCTGAAGCAAGGGCAATAACAGGCCCCTCAACAGTATCGCCAAGCGCTGGAGGCAGTGTTTTGCCCTCAATCAACTTGTCCATCAATGTGAGCTCCTTTACTTCTTCAACTTTCTTTTTTGGTTTTTTAGCCATGTATCAGTGATCGTCAAGGGTTTCGTGCTTGTTACCAAACGCGAGGGTTAGTCCTTAACAAAGTGATGATATGAAGAAAGTATAACATAGGACAGCTTTTCATTCAAATTCATAAGTGCTACGATGCCAATTGGAAATAAACGTATGGGCAAAGAGCATCTAGGGCAAACCACGGAATTCACGCCACTAATCCGAAAGCCAAACTACAAACTACCGCAAGAAAGAAAGGTGCCTCCTAAGGTTCTGCTATACGAAACCCCCGACTTTCATCGGAGGTATTTCATTCGTTTCAAATGCAGACACGGTGATTGGTACAACGACCCACGTACAACGTGTGCTGCTGTTAAAAGAGATACCGGCAAGCAGTGCGGCTGCAGGCTCGGCGCGATCACGAACTCTGGCTACGTTAAGGTGTAGCAATCACAGCCAATTAATCGGCCCGACTTAATTTTTCTTGGTCAGATGAGACAGCATTACGTCTTCCATCACCGCGCGGTCTGCAACTATGCCGAAATTAATAGTGAATGTTTTTATAATTGCGAGCGCTTCAATATTTGATTTTGCTTGCTTTAGCAACGTGTTTGCGTCTTGAGCTGTTGGAGTTTTGCCTGAGTCTAGCCACGCATCGATTATATTAGTTAGCGCAGTGCGGATCGAATCGGTCGTTATCCCGTCAAGATTTGAAACTGCTGCGGCGATACGTTCCTCGCGAGGAAGTTCAGAGAGGCGCTTCTTTAAGTTTTCACGGTCGACTGTACGAGCTTCTTTCATGGTAGATGTAATTAATTAATAATCATATTATACATGATGAAAACTTTATGTCAAGATGGTGCGTTGAAATTTCATACCATATACTATCTATATGGTTATTCAGAAATTGGGAGGATATTGTTATAAGCTGAGCTCGGGTCAGACGACGATCGCGCTTAACCCTCCTTCAACAGACAGTAATTTTAAAGTTAACAAGTTCGGCTCTGATCTCGTACTGGTTTCGGTGCGACATGAGGATTTTGACGGTCCTGATACAGCAAGCCACGGTGAGAAAAAACCGTTTGTTGCGGTAGGGCCAGGTGAGTATGAGGTCGGAGATATCACGGTGAAAGGCTTTGCGACGCCTACCGAGTTCGAAGGGCCTTTGATGGATGTAGGCAACACTGCATACATTATTGACCTCGACGGTATCCGCGTTCTTGCGCTCGGTGCGCATTCGGGTGAGAAGCTGCCGCAGGCACTGCGTAGCGAGCTCGACACTGTTGGCATAGTAATCGTCGGTGTAGGAAAAGGCGCGCTTTCAGCAAAGGCGGCTCATGAGCTCATGGTTGCGCTAGAGCCAAAAATAATCATTCCGTACCAGGTAGGGAAAGGAGACGATGTTGCGCAGTTTGTTAAAGCTGAGGGCGAGTCGATGCCAAAAGCAGTTGAAAAGTTAACGGTACGAGCAAAAGAAGTTGAATCCAAAGATGGTGAGATAGTGGTGCTAGAGTAATTTTATTTTGCAGGAGCCCAAGTTTTGTGGTAAGTGTTGTGTAACACATATGGATAATAAATTTAGGGTGATTGAAGGTGGTGGCCAGAACATATCCAATGAAAAAAACAAAAAATGGCATTTTAGGGTACGAAGGAAAATTGGTCTAAAAGAGTTCGAAGTGAGAGGAGCCTACGTTTCTAGGTTTGGAGAAAAGGTCGGGGTTTGGGTAAAGTACATAGATCCAAAATCAGGCAAATGGTATGACATGAAATCTCCAATAGAAGTCGGTGCGCCGAAGGGTTACACGTTTTGGGGAAACGATGAGGATCAGGATGTATTTAAAGACGGTGACAGTATCGTGGTAGTTTTCAACAAAAAAGCGAAAAAGAAAAAAAGAGCTGTGTAGCTCCCCGGAAAATTTTAATTCAAAGTGACTTTTATGTCGGGACGAGGGTCCTCGTTTGTTCCTTCGCGGTAGTTTTTGATTGTGGCTTCGTCAGTTGGATATGTACCCACAGCATCGAATTCTTCTTCTTTGGGCGTATATTTTGTGTGCGCAGCTTCAGCTCGTCTCAACAACTCTTCCGCGCTAAGTTCTCGTTTCTGTGCCATATTGATGCCTAGATCATACTCCTACTGCGAGCGTTTGGCAACAAGGTTGTATACTACAAATGTGAACAACTGGTTAGTAAAAACAAGAGCATTGCCGCTCGAGGAGCGCCTCAATGTCGCACAGAGGGCCGCGATGGGTACTATTATTGTGGTGGGCGTACTCTACGGAGCATACTCTCTGTATTCATTTTTTGCTCCTGAACCATTACCCCCAGGAGAGGTTGAGATCGTACCCCCGTACAGATAGTTGACAGCCGAAACTCAAGTGATAACATCTGACTATGTTTGAAACTGAAGACTATAGAGTCTCCGATATTAAGGTACGCGCAGAGAAAAACGGTTTTAAGTACGGGGCATTACTTAGGCGTCGTGATGGAACTGGAGAGCCTTTTAAAATGCATTCCGTAACTAAAGACGGTAAGGTATGGTCACTTGACCGGTCGGGATTTGGAAGGGGGAGAAAAGTCGGGTACGTGCATAACTTTATGCTCGACGATGGGAATACAACAAGCGTCGTTAAACCAAAAGTAGAAAAATGGTAACAAATAGCCAAGTTGTGGTAGCGCATCACGCACAACTGGTGTAAAATAGGTGAATGGCAAAGAAGGGCAAAAGTGAGGAAGAATCTGCAGAGCAGCAACCTTCGGCACATATTAACGTTGTAGATCAGTCGATTACTGACGAGATGCGCTCGAGTTATCTCGACTACGCGATGTCAGTCATTACGTCGCGCGCACTCCCAGATGTCCGCGACGGATTAAAGCCAGTGCATCGCCGTATCCTTTTTGCGATGCACGAAAGCGGGCTTACATCGAGTGCAAAGTTTCGTAAGTCAGCAACGGTGGTAGGAGACGTGCTTGGTAAGTACCACCCTCACGGCGACGTTGCCGTGTACGACGCGATGGCAAAGCTCGCGCAAGATTTTTTAACACGATACCCACTAATTTTAGGTCAAGGAAACTTCGGCTCACTTGACGGCGACGCGCCAGCCGCAATGCGTTATACCGAAGCAAAAATGACTGCACTTTCTGGCGAAGTGCTCCGTGACCTCGAAAAGGAAACTGTTTCTTGGCGCCCGAACTATGACGGTAGGCGTAAAGAGCCAGAAGTATTACCAGCAGCAGCGCCGAACATTCTGCTAAATGGTACACTCGGTATCGCCGTAGGTATGGCAACAAACATCCCACCCCACAATTTGAGTGAGGTGGTAGATGCATGCGTGCATCTTATTGAGAATCCAGACGCTACGACAGACGACCTGTTGGAGCACATAAAAGGCCCAGACTTTCCAATGGGTGCAGTTGCATTTAATCAGGCAGATATTAAACACGCATATACGAACGGTCGCGGGCCTGTAGTCGTTCGCGGTGAAGCTGAGATCACGGAAGATAAGAAAGGCAACAACATCATTGTTATTACGTCGATCCCATACCGCGTTAACAAAGCTGAGCTCATTTCAAGTATTGCAGAGCTTCATCACGAAAAGAAGCTTGAGGGGATCCGCGACATTCGCGATGAGTCTGCAAAAGATATTCGTGTCGTGATCGAGTTAAAGCAAAACGCGCAGCCCCAAGCTGTGCTCAACTACATCTACAAGCACACCCAACTAGAGGAAGCATTCCATTACAACATGGTCTTACTTGTTGATGGTGTGCCAGAAACACTATCACTGCTCGGCGTTATCACGAACTTTATTTCACACCGTACCACCGTAGTTCGAAAGCGAACGGAATTTGATTTAAGAGTAGCAAAAGACCGCGAGCACATATTAGAAGGACTTTCGCGTGCGCTTGACCATATCGATGAGATCATCAAGCTTATCAAGGCTGCTAAGGATGTTCCAACTGCTCACGAGGGACTTAAAACTAAATTTAAATTCTCTGACCGCCAGGCACAGGCCATCCTCGAAATGCGTCTCCAGAAGCTCGCAGGCCTTGAACGAAAAAAGATCGAAGACGAGCTCAAGGCGATACGCGCACTCATCAAAGAGCTTGAAGAAATCCTTTCTTCTGAGAAGAAGGTCCGCGCAGTTGTTAAAAAAGAGCTCTTGGATCTTAAGGAAAAGTTTGGTGACGAACGACGTACGCGCATTGTGAAAGGTGGGGTGAAAAATATGACCGAAGAGGATCTAGTGGCGGACGCACCTGCAATGTTGACCCTTACTTCAAGTGGTTACATCAAACGCACGAACCCAAGTGAGTATCGCAAGCAAAATAGAGGCGGTGTAGGCGTAGTTGACCTCAACACCAAGGACGAAGACTTCGTCACGCGCTTCCTCGAGGGCTCAACACACGACCACATTCTCTTCTTTACTGACAAGGGTAAGGTATACCAAACACGTATGTTCGATGTACCTGAGGGCAGGCGAGCAACCAAAGGTAAATCAATAATGAACGTATTGCCGCTCACACAAGAAGAGCGAGTTACTAGCATTGTTGCTATGCCAAAAGATATGAAGAGTAAGGCAGAAGCAAACTCGTTCATACTTGTTACCGAAAAGGGAACCGGAAAGAAGGTTGCTGCAAAGCAGTTCGTGGACGTTAGGAAGAGCGGCATTATAGCAATGAACTTGCACGCGGGCGACAAGCTCATAGCCGTGCTCCCCGTAATGAAAGGCGACTCGGTCATGCTTACTACTGAAGGTGGGATGGCTACGCGCTTCAAAGAGAGCGACCTTCGCGAGATGGGACGCACCGCTTCGGGAGTTCGCGCGATGAGACTTAAAGGAAAAGATAAAATCGTAGGTGCCGACGTAGTGCGTGACGAAAAGGGCAGCGACTTCCTCGTGCTCACCAATCTCGGATATGGAAAGCGCACAAAGGTTGACGAGTACAAGGTGCAAAAGCGCGGCGGCTCAGGAATTAAGACTGCAAATGTAACTGCGAAGACTGGTCCCATCATCGCTGCTCACGTAGTTACTGATGCGGTGTCTGAAATAATTGTTGCGTCTCAAAAGGGGCAAGTAATTCGCACTGAGTTGAAGCAAGTGCCATGCCTCTCGCGCGTCACGCAGGGCGTCCGAATCATGAAGCTCTACGAAAACGACAAGATAGCCGCGTTTACAGTGCTGTAGCTCGCGTGTTGCAAAAACGTTGTCGTACATATATAACGTATCTGTGGGTAAAGAGCGAGCAGATAAAAAAGAAGGCAGGAATAGCGCGACAAACGCCTTCTTTTCTTTTTTACTTGAAGATGAGTTCGCACCGGTTATAATACACGCACGCTGGAACAAAAACACATTTACTTCAAAAGCTAGGCTCGATATTCTCGGAGATCGAGTTTCGGCAAAAGCTTTTCACGATGAATTGCCACTCGAACAAAGAGGAGCAATCAACAAAGAACTTACAGCACTCCCTGAGCTGGAAAGGCCAAAGCACACAGTCATAACTGGTGCAGCCGCGCAAGCACTCGGGTCTATCTTCGGGCGCGGCCTCGAAGGATACCGGGCCTACGGCGTATTTATTAACAAGAGTATACCAAGTGACCTTTTTTGTTTACGGGCTGACAAAGGGTTTGGTTTTGGGCAAGACATATTTTTTTGGTTTCATCCAGATACAGGATATCAACTTGTCCTCACCAACTCAAAAGAACAAAGTGAAAAAGTATTAGAGCGAGCCGACTGGCTTTCTGAAGAAAAGAGAAATTACTTAAAAAAGTTTTTACGAACCTCAGCCTGTTTTAAAAAATCTTTAACGCCCGAATTAGCTATTGGTGGCATTGCAGCGGAGGCGTTTTTCTTTGCGTACCATAATGAAAAGCAAAGGGGCACTATTCCAACGGGCAACAAGACAGTGCACTAGTCGACAAGAATATAGTCAACCTCGCTGGTTTCTGTAGACACGCGTGCTACTGAGAAAGAAACTGAGTCACCTAGTTTTATCGTGTGCTTTGATCGTTTTCCTACAAGCGAGCGGTGGCGCTCGTCGTACACGTACTCATCTTTAGGGAGCGTGCTTACGTGAGCGAGACCGTCGCACCCACTTTCGTCATCAGAAATAAAGACTCCAAACTCCGCGACGCCAGAAATGGTTCCGGTGCGAGTGGTACCGACGTGGCGCTTCATATATTCCACTTGTTTAAACTTTAGGCTTGCGCGCTCGGCTGCTGCAGCCGCAGCCTCGCGCGCACTCACGTGTGTGCCAAGAAGTTCCATTTCCTTTGGTTCAACATCCGGCTTTTCATCTTTTAATAGCGACGCAAGAGTTCGGTGCGTCGTTAGGTCAGCGTACCGTCGGATTGGAGACGTAAAGTGCGTGTAGTCTTTGAATGCAAGCCCGAAGTGACCTATGTTTGTCGTTGCATAAACTGCTTTTGCCATTGATCGCACCACCACAGAGCTTACGAGCCTCTTTTCTTTAACTGATTCGATCTGGTCAAGCATCTTGTTTATTTCTCGCTGGGTGTTGCCTGTTAGTGTGAGCTGATATCCAAGGGCGCGCACGAAAAGTGCGAGCTCTTCAAGCCTGTCCTTTTCTGGAGAGTCATGCACGCGGTATAAAAGTATACGGTTTTTAGTACCAATTTTCTTTGATACAAATTTTGCCACGGTCTTGTTAGCAAGGAGCATGAGCTCCTCAATTAGCTCGTGGCTTTTGGTATGTAAAATGGTTTTAAATCCAATTACATTCTTTTCCTCATTCAGGATTGGTCGTTTTTCGTCTGACTCTATGATGACCGAGCCTTCTTTAATTCTATCTTTTCGTAATTCGTCTGTGATCGAACAAATTATCTGCAATTCGTTGTGAAGTGGCTCTGCAGCGTTTGCTAGGGCAACGTCTGCTTCGTCATAAGTCAACCTTCTATTTGAATGAATAACCGTCCTACCGATCCAGGTGTCTGAAATCTTTCCATTTTTGAATGTATAGACTACGCTGAAGGTGAGTCTGTCTTCATTTGGAACCAAGGAGCACGCCTTTTCTGAAAGTGAGCGGGGGAGCATCGGTATTGTTCGGTCGACAAGGTAGACGCTCGTTGCTCGTCTCACGGCTTCACGGTCAAGTGGAGATTGTGGGGTAACAAAATGCGATACGTCAGCGATATGAACGCCGATTTCGTACACGTCTGGTTCAAGCTGATTGAATGAAATGGCATCATCGAAATCTTTTGCATCTGTCGGGTCAATGGTAAAGGTAAGGACGCTTCTCATGTCGCGTCTACCAGTGTATGCTTCTGCACCTTCGTGTTCGGCTCGTGCCCGCAGCGCATCAAACTGAGCGTTTACTTTTTCACCTTCAGACTCAACATCTGCAGGGAAATCGGCATCGAAGTCGCTTGATGCCAAAATAGCTCGCATTTCAGTTTCATGTACACCCTGCATACCAAGAGAGCGGCGTATTTGGACAGACGGAGGTCGTGTGTCCCAGTTCGTAACGTCCGCAACTACTTTTTGACCAGTAGGCGCACCTAGCCCCCCAGCAATTTTAAAAAGGGTTTGCACACGAGCGTCATCTGACTTTACATATAACTCCCCACTATCGCGAACAACAGTACCAACTATGAATGTTCGAGCGCGCTCCAACACCTTGGTGACAGCGCCAAAGGTGAACCTTCCCGTATGAAGCTCTACCTCAACAATATCTTTCGAGAGGGCCGAATGTAGATGTTCCCTCGGGATAGGGATGTCGTCTTTCCCAGTCGGCATCAGAAGAAATCCTTTTCCTGACCGCGTAACCTCTAGTGTCCCTGTTAGTAGCTTCCTTTTTTTACCCTTCTGCACATGGAGTACTATACCATTACTAATTTTTGGCCTGCGGATAACCACAACCAGGGCTCAAAAGTACTATAGTTGACAAGAGCAGATTACTAGTGTAAACTCGCGGCATGGCACTACCACGAACCCAAGACAGAGTTCGTAATCTCAGTAACGGTAGCCCGATACTTTTTGGGATAGACGAACTAATCCAGAGAAGGCAAAGAGAAGCAAAAAGAAGGCCGTTAAGCTCTAGAGGTCGTCAATTCCCTCCGCTTCCAGTAATTGAGCCAGCACTAGCTCGTAACCCAGTAGTTCAACAAAGTGCACTTCTTGACCGCAGGCCTGTGGGCAATGAGCGGGCTATAACAAACTACCCAGAAGCTTTTTTGAAAGACATTTCACGCAGGATGTAC
>CAZQPW010000010.1:0-21968 GCA_964595305.1 uncultured Candidatus Saccharibacteria bacterium | reverse complement strand
TATCGTCAGAGTACTTTGCGCGGTTAATGCGTATATATTCAACCAAGTCCTCGATAGCCATACCTATTAGTATAAACCGGGAATTGTGACCCTACAGGGAATCGAACCCTGATTACCGCCTTGAGAAGGCGATGTCCTAACCGTTAGACGATAGGGCCGTTACGGTTAGTATGCCACAAAAAGGCGGATAATGCACTAATGCTACCCTCTGTCGGGCTCGTGAGCCTCTACGATATCTTCAGGCTTTGTATCGTCGCCAGCCGTACGTATATACCCCGGATAATATTTACCGCCAGTAACTATGACCCCGGCTGCACGTAGCAACATCCAGACATTAAGAAAAGCGAACATCCCACCCAACACTGCGGTGCCCGCAGTGGCGTATGTAACCACGCCAGAATATGCCGGGAACGTGGCACCGATTACAGGACCGACTGCTAGTGACGCCGCAACTACACCAACGGTGATAATAGTAGTGATCAAGAACTCTTTGAACTTCTTTTTTGCATACCCTACTCGAGAAGCTCGGAGGTCTGCCGACGGCTCGACATTGTTTGTATTTTCTTTAGTCATTTTTTTATTTTCTTCAACTTCTTGGGCTAGGATTAGTATACGCAGTTATGATTCCAGCCCCTACGAGACTAACTACAATTCCCAGCGCTATTTGACCCCCACCTAACGGAGTCATAAATAGTATGCCGCCAAAAAAGATTAAGCCGCCGAGAATCCCTGCAAGTCTGTTTTTAATTTCCCTTGCTAACTTTGCTACACGATGAGGCTTGTCCTCATCATCTTTCCTCTCTTTCAAAAGCATAAAAGCCCATTATTTAAATTAGGGTGGTAAAACAGGGTAGTGTTTCCTGCTAAAGATACTTACTACTCATGATTGACGCTGGTTACACCCAACTTCTATCACGCACAATGTAAAGTGCAGTGCGGTGTAAAAAGAGCGCCTTATTTTGCAGCGGCTGCTACTGAACGATAGAGTGCACCGTTCCCGATGCTGGCATCCCAGACACCTGTGGTTCATAAGAAAAACCAACGAAATCAAGTCCAACAGTTTTTCCTATTTCGAGTGGTAAATTGTCATTAACAACCGCAACCCATACTCTTTTTCCAAAAACTCTCCAAAGAGCGACAACGATGAAAACCGCGGTGAGTATCGTCAGCCCCCCCGCAATAAACCTCGCCTTGCCTTCAAACAAGGGATCCACTGCTATGAAGGTTTGTGCTACGAACATTAGAGTAAAGAAGATAAGGCCGAGAGCGATTGCGACTTTTGGATGTTTATTTTTAAATTCTTTTGCATTCGGAATAGGTGCGAGCGGGTCATGTTCAGAAACTGACTTCTGTGTAGACAGAAAGGCCTGTTTCTTTTCATACGTCGCCATATACATTGAGCTTCCTATTCCAAGCATAAGGAGCATAAATGCTGCATAGATGGCAAGGCCGCCGAGCAGAATCGCAACCGTAAGCCAAGTAACTGATGCGCCAACTTCGGGGAGTAGTAAAAAAATTACTCCTGCCCCCGCCAGGACGGTATAAGTCGCAGTCGTTTTTACTCTCTCAACAAAAGACATCTTCTCTTTGCGGTAGATGGAGTATATCGAACCTGCAATAAGCGCAAGCAAAATGCCAGAAACATGCGGGAGATTAGAATTAGTAAAAATTAATATGTTGTTGACGATCAGCTCTGCAACTACTATTAGTACTCCGAGCGTGTAACTATTTTTTAAAAAATTCATGCAGGTTAACAGTCTAGCTTGTAAAGGTTCGATCAGATTTAGGAGGTTGGAGCCCTTACTCTTTATTTCCCATGCAAATACTCTTCGACGGTCATTCCATTCCTCCTTGCTTCTGCTGCCTGGCGAGCCTCAGCCTCCCAGCGCATGCGGGGTTTTATGTATACATCCTGTTGTTTACCAAGCGCTGCTTGTAGTCCATCTGAAAATTGTCCGAGCTGTTCGCGAAGGTCCTTGTCTCGGGCTACGAGTTTAGATCGAAAATTTGCTTCTGCTCTCTCTTTTCTTTTTGCTGCTGCTGCCTCACGGCCTTTTTTTGAAAACTTCGCGTGCAGTAGAGGGTCTGTATGATGGAGCCTTCGGAAGAAATCTGCATCGTGTGTACCCATGTATTTGAGTTATTTTCTAAAATAATGAATCAATAACTGATTTTACTATACCACCATCTGCTTTACCTTGCAAGTCCTTCATAACAGCACCCATGAACTTGCCCATATCTTTTTTGTCGGTAATTCCCATCTCGGCCTTCTTCGCCTCAACCACCTTCCTGATCTCGTCCTCGCTCATCTGGGCAGGGAGGTACGCGCTCAGTATGTCTGCCTCAGCTTCTTCTTTCTCAGCAAGCTCGGGACGATTAGCGCCGCGGAAAGCCTCTGCGGCCTCCTTGCGCTTTTTTAACTCACGACGAATTACAGCGATCGCAGCCTCTTCTGGGAGCTGTTCGGTCGGCTTCATCCCTTTAGCTACCAGTTCGTTAGTAAAGGCTGCTTTGACACCGCGCAGTGTATCTAAACGCACTTGCTCTTTAGCTTTCATTGCAGCTACTAAATCTTGAGTGATTGTTTCAACTATCATACCCATTAGTATACCACTTGATAGGCAGCTTAAAACATGTAACCATTTGGTTATGGAAAGCGGACTCGGCATTACACCTGAAACAGTGTTAAGTTGGTTTGAAAATAAATTTCAGGAGCTTCAAAACCAAACAAGCTCAGGAGGAGATGATGCGTCGAACGGTGTGATACAGATGCAAAACCCGAACAGACTTCGCATTGCAATAGAGCAGCTTAAAGTTGGGAAAACAACTGCAGCCAGAAAGTTTATAAAAAGTGCATTGAGTGACCTAGCTTTTGCAAAACTATTAAGTAGGGAAGGGATTCTAGAACATGATGTGAAAGATGACAGCGACGAGCTTAAACAGGTGAAAGTTGCCCTCGAGCGATACACACAATAGTAATGTGGGAGGCTGTAGGAACCATATCTAGCACGTAAAATTGTTACTTAAACTTTGCTATAATGATTATAAGATGGATGCTACTTTTATCGTCGTACTAATACTCGCAGTAGTGAACATAGTGCTTGTGGCTCTGTTTTTCTTCCGTGGCATAAGCGGTACGCAGGGTGATGTCAAAGCAGAGCAGGCAGAGCTCGCAGCTATTAAGGAGCGCCTCGCAGACCTCTCGAGCACCATGCACGAGCGACTCGACAGATCGAGCGCAGCGGTGCAAGAGAGCGTGCGCACTCAGCTTTCAGAATCTTTTCGCCTCATCCGCGACGTAACGAGTGGGCTCACCGAACTTAAGGAGAGCAATAAGCAAGTGCTCTCATTTGCAGATCAGTTGCAAAACCTGCAAGATATTCTAAAAAACCCAAAGCAGCGCGGCATCTTAGGAGAATACTATTTAGAAACGGTATTGCAAAACGTAATGCCGCCTGGCTCATTCCAAATGCAGTATGGGTTTCAAAATGGTGAAATAGTCGATGCAGTTGTCTTCATAAAAGACAAAGTTATCCCCATAGATAGTAAGTTCAGTCTCGAAAACTACAACCGCGTGCTCGACGCAACCAGCGCTGAAGAGCGCGAGATGTTTGAAAAGGATTTTAAGCGCGACCTCAAGCTCCGCATCGACGAGACGAGCAAATATGTGCGCCCTGCTGAAGGTACGCTCGACTTTGCGTTCATGTTTATTCCATCTGAGGGGATTTACTATGACCTCCTCATTAACCAAGTCGGCGCAGTAAAAACAAATACGCGCGACTTAATTGAGTACGCATTTAGCAAGAAAGTGATTATTGTTTCTCCAACCTCATTCCTTGCATACCTACAAACAGTCTTGCAGGGACTGCGCTCACTCCAAATCGAGGAACAGGTGCACGAAGTTATTAAAAATGTTGGCGAGCTTGGTAAACACTTAGGAGCATATCGCGAGTATCAGACCAAACTTGGCAACGCGCTCGGTACGGTAGTAAACCATTACAACGCGAGCGAAAAAGAGTTTAAAAAAATTGATAAAGACGTTACGCGCATCACAGGAACTTCCGTGGGCTCTGAGGTTAACTTGATTGACGGGCCACAGAGAGAGGTATAATATTTTTTATATTATTAATATTTCCTTATGAGAGAAGTTTTGGAAGAACGGATTTTAAGCAACGGAACTGAAATTATAAAACGACCACCATGGGCTCACAGACGGAGAGTGCATGTAATGTGGGAGCCAGAACCGATTGGTTTTGCCGCTGAGCAAGAAAGGAAAACGCGTTTCCTCGCCGCCAAAGCAGCCGCAGAGGCACGCGAAATCGCAAATAAAAACAAGCGTTAGGTCTTGCGGTTTAACACATCGAATGATATACTATTCCGTATGACATTCGCAGTAATTAAAACCGGCGGGAAGCAGTACATAGTACAGGCAGGACGCTATATTATGATAGAAAAATTGCCTAATGTAAAGGTGGGTGACAAGGTAGAATTCGACATACTCCTTCTTGACGACGGGTCAAAGACCACAGTTGGAACTCCAGCAATTGCTGGTAAAAAGGCAGTTGGCAAGGTACTTGAGCACTCAAAGGACGAAAAGAAGGTGGTTATAAAGTACAAGGCAAAGAGCCGATACTTCAAGAAGCGTGGCCATCGTCAACCAATCACGAAGGTCTCGATAGACGCTCTCTAGGAGCTTTCAGAGTGTCTGTTTTTGAGAGCGCTTCTTAGCGTCTCTGGATCTGCATATTCAAGCTCTGCGCCTACCGAAAGGCCTCTGCCGAGTGTAGACAATTTTAGGGCAGGGAAACTGGCACGTAGTTTTGATGCTATTTCAGCAGCAGTGTAGTCACCCTCAGGAGTGGCTGCAAGTGCGAATATTAACTCAGTTGGGACCTCTTTTTGTAATAGCGAAACTAACTCTTCGGTTCGAGGTTGTGGCCCGCGTGAACGCGTTTTTGACAGCGTATAGTGCCCTCCGAGCACAAAATAATATCCACCATACATACTTGAAGCCTCAATCGCATCTATGTCCACGTCATGCTCAACGAGGATAAGCAGCTTGCTGTCACGTCCAGAATCTGAACAAATGCGACACTTGGTACTAACGGGGATTTCGTCAAACCTACCGCAACGCACACACGCATGCGCGCGAGCACCTACCTCTTCAATTAGATGCGCGAGGTCTTTCCGGTAACTTGCGTCTCGTGCGAGAAGAAACTGGACGACGCGCCTTGCTTGCCGCGGGCCCAAGCCTGGCAGGCGAGAAAGCTTTTCAGTTAGGTCATGAATGGTTCGCATAGCTAGAAGTCGTCTTGCGAGCCGACCGCAGCGGGAAGCGCAGAACCAAAATCAGAGTTATCAATACTGAGGAAAGTAGATCGCTTCTCATCAAAGTAAAGATCCACTTTACCGACGGGGCCATTGCGGTGTTTTTCAATTAGAATTTCAGCAATGTTTGTTTTTTCGGCACCTTCGCTCATCTTATCCTCACGATGAATGAACATAACAACATCTGCGTCCTGCTCGATAGATCCTGAGTCGCGCAAGTCCGAGAGGCGGGGTTTTCCACGACGCTGCTCAACAGCGCGCGAGAGCTGCGAGAGCGCGAGGACGGGGACGTCGAGCTCACGCGCGAGCGTTTTAAGCGAGCGCGATATTTCGGTAACTTGCTGCACCATTGAGTCGTTATTTTTTGCACTCGACGGGCTCATGAGCTGGAGGTAGTCAACGATCAGCAGTCCGATTCCATTCTCGCGCTTAAGTCTACGTGCTACAGAGCGCATCACGAGTGCAGACGTTGCCGCCTGGTCATCAATAAAGATCGGCGCCTTCGAGAGTCGCTCCATTGCGTCACGAATCGATTCAAACTCTTGGTCGGTATCAATTTTACCTGTACGAAGTTTCCATGCATTTACTCGAGCCTCTGCCGCAAGCATGCGGTCCACAAGCTGTTGTGACGACATCTCGAGAGAAAAAATTCCTACAGGGGTGCCGTGCTTAACTGCAGTCTGACGCGCGATATCTAATGCAAGTGTCGTTTTACCTACAGATGGTCGTGCAGCAAGAATAATTAAGTCAGAGCGCTGAAACCCGGCCAACATGGTGTCTAGCTGCGGAAAGCCTGTTGGGATGCCGCGCATTTCATGCCCACCTTTTGAGAGCATATCGAATCGATCCCACGCTTCACGAAGCTCATCTCCGATCGCAACAAACTTACGCATAGTTGGGTTTGTGGTTGCCTCTCCCATGCGCTTTTCAGCGGCGTCAATTACCTCTTCAATATCTTTACTTTCGTCATACCCCATCTCGGCTACGTCACTTGCAGCATCAATAAGTCCGCGCATGAGCGCTTTCTTTTGCACAATTTGTGCATAGTACTTTGCATTTGAGGACGAGGGGGTTGCGCTCACGAGCTCTGCGAGGTATGCGCTCCCTCCGGCTCGGTCTATTTCATTTTGCTCACGCAAATAGTTTGAGACTGAAAGAAGGTCAATGGGGGACCCGGCTGCCATCAGGGCAACAAACGCCCGATAAATTGCGCGGTGCTTCTCAGCATAAAACGAGTCACTGGAAACTAAATCGGCCGCCTCATGGATGGCCTCAGGCTTGAGCATAATTGCGCCAAGGAGCGCACGCTCAGCATCTAATGATTGAGGGGGGATGCGAGCGCCGGTCGTCATACTATTTACTGTATCACCAACTGCGAACTCTCCTTGTGTGGCCTCTCAGCTCGATAAAAGGGAGAACTCAACACTTTCTCCACAGCTAAAACCAGCGCTTGTGTCTGAAAAAGAGCGTAGTAAGCGCAGCAACTGCAATTAGAATAAAGATGATGATCCAAAAATCATTTTTGTTGCCAATTATTGGCATGTTGTCGGAATTCATACCGAACACAGATGTAATGAGAGACAACGGGAGCATAATCGATGTAACGACAGTGAGGTTCTTCATGATCTCGTTCTGTCGTGTGCTTAGCAACGAGTCGTTTGTAGAGCGCAGTTCAGATAACTGCTCACTGATCGACAGCGCACGGTTTAGCAACCGGTAATGTATTGAACCGAGTTGCGTCATGTATTGCTTGAAATGAATACCCGCATAGGGAGGGGAAGCGGCTTCCAGTTTTTCAAATATTTCCACCTGGTTGCCGAGCGCACGCCTGTGTGCCAAAACTTCGCGTGCTGCCCGCGAAAGAGGTTCAACCATTTGGCGCTCATTGCCACGGAAAATTGACCCTTCAATACGCGCTGCAGAGTCTTCGATGGCGTCAAGCTGTTGCTCTACACGTGTAAAGACGAACTTAAGAAAATTGAAAACGAGAAGTGCAGCCGTTGGAGTACTCTTTGCCGAGTGCGTGAGCGCGCTCGCCTCAACGGTGCGTGAATATTCTTGAATCACTAACATAGGCCGGTAATGAACACAGAGCACGAAAGACTTTCCAACTACGAGGTCTATTTCGTGATCCTGTGCTTGACCGGTGCTTCGGTGTGTCTCCGGAACATGAAAGACCATGTAGAGCTGCGCGGGGAAAACATCAACCCTTGGACGCAGAGTTGGTGAAAGCAAATCTTCTCGAAGCGCATGCGGCAATTTAAACTCAGCACCAAGACGAACAACCTCGTCGAGCGAGGGAGCTTCTATATCGATCCAGTCGATTGTGCCTAACTTAAATCGCCGTACCATACCCACAGTATACTAGCTGCTGCTTGCTAAACACCGCGCACCTGTGCAAGAATTAAGTAATGGAACAACTAAAGCTCCCGTGGCACAAGCGCTCATTCTCAGCAACATACCCAGTAACGTTTTTCTGCATTGCAATTTTAGTTGGTATTTCATTTTGGGGTGGGATTTTAAGTAAAAGTGCAATTCCATTCGCGGCTGCGGCAGCTGTCTACGACACCCGTGCACCAGAACACGTTGACCTTGGGCCACTGTTTGCTGCATGGAACATACTTGACCAAAACTTTGCACCAGCTTCGACTACCGCACCAACAACCACGCCAGAAGAGAAACTGTATGGCGCTATTTCAGGCCTTGCCCGTTCGTATGGAGACGACTACACTGTTTTCTTCCCTCCGAAAGAGAAGGAGCAATTTGAAACCACCATTCGCGGCGACTTTGAAGGCGTAGGAATGGAAATAGGTTTACGCGCTGGCATACTCACTGTAGTTTCGCCTATTAAGGGCACACCCGCATTCAATGCCGGGCTTCTTCCGGGAGACAAAATATTGAAAATTAACGACGAATCTACAGACGGCATACAAGTTGAGGCTGCGGTAAGTAAAATCAGAGGACCTAAAGGCACGGTAGTTACACTATATGTTAGCCGCGACACGAAGGACAACGGAAAACCGTTTGAGGTAAAAGTAACGAGAGACAGGATCGTGCTTCCGACGATTGAAACATCAACACAGCAAGGAGTATTTATTATTAAGCTCTACAGCTTTAACCAAAATGCCGCGTCACTTTTTGCAAAAGCAGTTGCAGACTTTGCAGCGAGCGGTTCAAATAAGTTGGTTATCGATCTGCGTAACAACCCAGGTGGCTACCTTGAGTCTGCAGTTGATATTTCAAGCTGGTTCCTACCACAAGGGGACATCGTGGTGAGCGAAGACTATGGCACAAAGAAGCCAGCAGACTTTTATAGAAGTTATGGCTACTCAGCACTATCAAACAAAGACTACACTGCAGTGGTTTTAATTAACCAGGGTTCAGCAAGTGCCTCAGAAATCGTTACCGGCGCACTCGTCGACCATAAACGAGCTATTGCTATAGGTGAGCGCTCATTCGGGAAGGGGTCAGTACAACAAATCTTTGACATCACGGACAAGACATCACTAAAAGTGACAGTCGCTAGGTGGCTAACTCCTAATGGCACCTCAATCTCCCAGCACGGCATCGAGCCTTCAATCAAAGTAGAAAAGCCCGAAAACGAGCCAGCAGGAGAAGACGCACAACTTGCGCGCGCCATTCAGTACCTCGTTACAGGTAAGTGATCAGGGCTTTTCCAATAAATAACCTCTTGCCCATTCCGTTTTGAGCACGTCTGACAAACCGGCTTGTTCTGCATCAAGCTTTGCACGAATCTTACACACAAACACGTCAATAATTTTGATCTCTGGCTCATCACTTTCAACAAGGTACATATTTTTTAATAGTACTTCTTTCGTAACAAGCCTGCCGGCTGCGCTAGCTAAAATCATTAGCATGTCTATCTCCCGTCTAGTAAATGGGATGGTGCGGCCATTTACCCTGACCTTGCGTTGAGCAAAATTTATTGTGAGACCATTTGAGTACTCAAGAACACTCTCGCTTCTGCTGTAGTGAGCTCGACGCGCAGCCGCACCTATACTCGCATCAAGTAAGTGTGGATTTGGTGGGGCAGGGATGAGGTAGTCGCCTCCACGATCAAGGAATTCTGCGCAGCGTCCAGTCCATTCGTTCCCAACGCGAGTATCTTCTGCGACTCCAATGATTGGAGTTGCTAGGCCTTTTTTTCGAAATGACATCGGGGTGTATATTCCCTCAGAATCATCGTCATCTATATCTATGACCGCTGCTATATACTCGCCACTCGCAAGATGTTCATTAATCTCTGAATATGGTACCGAACTAAAAGAATACCGGGACAGAATCCTGTCCTTCATGTTGGTAATGATCTTGGTTGCCCCCACTTCTGCATTACCGTTTGTCTTGGCGCTTTCCGATGACATACTATTTCATTTTTTTGAGCTCCTCACGTATCGCATCCAAGTTTATTGATAATTTATCAATAAGATTTAGGTCGTGTGTTAAGTCGGCGGTACCGTTTATTCTTTTTGAATACATGTTCGACCCAATTTTTTTAAGACTACGGAGGACTCGCTCGCTGGTTGTGTGTGTTCGTCTAAGCATGTCAACCATGACCTGGTGCTCGTCGTCGGGTCGTAGCTCTCGTGATCGCCTATTTTCAGCAACGACACCT
The DNA here is from genome assembly GCA_964595305.1 of uncultured Candidatus Saccharibacteria bacterium. Classification (GTDB taxonomy): domain Bacteria; phylum Patescibacteriota; class Minisyncoccia; order Phycocordibacterales; family Phycocordibacteraceae; genus Phycocordibacter. The sequence goes on along the minus strand of CAZQPW010000010.1, from coordinate 12,007 downwards.
GGTGTACGCGCGGACGCTTCGCCAATCAGATGTACCGTGTCGTTATGTGTTAGACCTTTTTCTAAAACTTCAAATGCTACTTGCAGCTGAACTTCCGGACTCTTGATCCGAGAGATCTCAACTGCGGAAGATACTTTAAGCCGATCGCCGTCTGAGCGACCCGGATCCATCAGACTCTTTACGTTGTCACATAGCTTATTAAGCTGGAGGTAGCTCTGAACCCAAGCTATAGACTTGCCGTATATCTCTGCAAGCTGTCCATACGTATAGCCAGATTCTTTCAATTGGCTGAGAGAGTCGGCGACTTCCAACGGTTGCATATCGACGCGATGTAAGTTTGCAATTACAGAGGACAAATATTTTTTATTTTTTGATTGCACTGCCTCTACTACAGCGTTTAAAATAAAAGGTCTTCCCGTCTCCTCAGCTATAATACATGCGGCACGCCATCTTCGTTCGCCGTCGGTGATTATATACGTGTCTCGTGACTTTGGATGAGGGGTGACCGTGATCGGCGTCTTTTGTCCAACATGCTTAAGTGAAGCCACAAGGCCCATTAGTGCGGCATGATCGAAGTGCTTACGAGGCTGATCATCAAAGCGAACTATCTTGTTTGTGGGGATCCTTAAAAAACGAATCTCCTCGGCGCTCCCATTTTCTCCAGATGATTGCTCGCGGACAGACATTCATTATGTATACACCTAATTTTAACTGCCTGCAACAAGGCTGGAAAATATCTGTAAAATAGTGGATACTGTGGGTATGAAGGTTATCCTCACCACAGACGTAAAGAAGGTCGGCAGAAAGGGTGAGCTAGTTACCGTTGCAGACGGCTACGGGATGAACGTGCTCGTAAGAACAGGGAAGGGCATAGTTGCCACGGCAGAGAACATCAAAAAGCATGAGGTTGGCGAGTCGGCAAAAGCGGCATCGATTGCATCTCAATCTGAAAGAGACAAAGCACTTCTAGCAAGCATAGACGGCAAGCTGGTGCCAATTTCTGCACCTGCTTCTCAAACAGGTACGCTTTTTAAAGCGTTGCATGAAGTTGACATAGCTACAGCTATTAAAAATCAACTCCACGCACCGATTCCTGAGTCTGCCATAAAACTATCTGCGCCTATAAAGCAGCATGGCATGATACCGGTTCACATTGAACTTAATGATCACTCGGCTCAAATCACACTGCAGGTTAAATAGCTACTATCTCTGCGTGTTTCGTGGCACTAGCCAGATCTTTAACGCGAGCCTCCCATCTGTCCATTTTGGCGCACGATGTACGGCGCCACTAGCGCCAGTAGTCAGTAGAAGCGAAGCGCCATTTGAATATGTACGAGGGTTCGAGCCGCCCATATCATCAGCAGTTTCGGTAGATGGGCCTTTTATGATTTTTAAATACACCAGCGTACCTTTGGGTGCATAACCCCCTTCATCATCTCGGTGCCACGGCTCAGTGAGTAAACGCTGCGACGGAGTTACGATGTTGCCGATATTTATGTGCCTGAAGTCAAACGAGTAGCTCTTACCAAACGCTCTCCACGCATTAAATATTTCATGAGTGCGCGCATCGAAGAAACGCTCAAAGAATTTTCTGAGTCGTGCATCAGATACTTCCTTGCGTAGCAAGGTTTTGAGTATCGTCTTTTTTCGAGCATACATGCGCTCAGCAGCAGCAAGGCCACTTTTCTCGAGCTCTCTTAAAATCTCGGCGATGGCTGTTGCAGGTGCGGCGGGTATTAAAAATGGGTTTTCGTAGTCCGCTGTGGAGTTATCAAATTGGTACTCCATACTTTCGTAGACCGCACACTTAGCACCATTTTTAATTGCGCGCAGCATGCTTTTCATCGAATCTACTTTTACAGCCGAAGGCGCATGGGGTGATGATTCTTGAGACATACTACTCTGGCAATAGGTCTACAACTGCTGTGATACGTCTCTGAAAAGGGAAGAGGGTAGGGGCGGAGTGCCATGCTTTATGTGTGTGCGCCGAGACTACAGGTTCGCCTTGGTGAAGCGGGACCGGGTCACCATGTTCATGTTTAAAATACAGTGTTGAGGGCCCAACGTACGTGCGGCATAAACGAATACCACTTAATGAAATGATGTCGGCATGTATTTCGTACTCCCCGTTACCCGGAAGTATAAAAAATTTAGAGATTTTATACTTCTGCTTTGACTTCGAGTTCATTTTTGAAACCATCTCTTTGACATCGTCCAGTATCTTTCTCCCCTCTGTGAGAGCCGCAGTAATATCATTCTCTGAAAACCTTCGTGCGTAAGATGACCTGGCTAGCAGTCCTTGAAAATCTTTCTCACCAGATAACAAAAAAGACTCGAGTACGTTGTTGTCGTTCATCACTTTGTATAAGGGCGCGGTAAGAATTTGAATAGTACGATCAACGGGAGCAACCGCTGCAACTGCGCCACTCTCAAGAGCATGCAAGAGCTCATACACATTTCTTACTCGGGTTACAACGCCTGAAACAACTTCTACTTTGCTACGAGCTTGCTCTGGGGCAGACATACGAATACGGAGGCTAATTCGTCCTTCCTTTTTTAAGTTTTAGTTTGACCTTAGACTTGAGATGCTTGATCAAGAAGGCATCTATCGCAGCAACCTTCATAGCTTGGTCGGTTTGCTTTAACGCGTCCCCCATCTCTTCAGCATCTGGACCAAAAACCTCAAACCAAACAGTGGAGCGGCTTAATGATTTTTCTGTAAACAGGGCGTGGATGCGCTTATGAATAAAGTTTTGGTCAACCTCAGAAAGCGACCTGATCGTAAGATTCCCTTTTTTCTGTTCTGGAGTAATAAGAGACGAATTTAAGGCCTTTCTTTTGAAAGCATCCAAATCTATTAACGGCTTCTCCGAAGACATGAGGACTACTTAACGTCGACTGCTTGTCTGCGGACCGTTGAGCCGTCAAAGCGGGTACGACGTACTGAGCGATACGCAACGGTACCGTCTTTCATTGCAAAAATAGAGTCGTCCTTAGCTTTAGCAGTGCCCACACCAGGCACAAACTTAGTACCACGCTGACGAATGATCACATTGCCGACTTTAGCCTTCTCTCCCGCATAGAGCTTAACCCCCAAGTATTGCGGGTTATTATAGGATATGTTTTTGGCTGATCCGGCGGCCTTTTTTGTTGCCATATAAAAAGAGTATACCACAACGGGTGATATACTTGCAATATGCAACGCAATACAAAAGCACCGCCCCAGGCACCAACTATCCACCGGATGAAAGGAGAGCTAAAGCTCTGCGACCCAGAAAAGCTTGACCATACAAAGAGCATGGAGAGCTGGAGAATTATGAAGATAATGGGCGAAATCGTAGACGGCTTTGCCCTCCTCGACAAATATACACTTGCAGCAACCTTTTTTGGGTCAGCGCGATGTGGGTTTTCAGACCAAACGTACCTTGACGCAGAAGAACTTGCGGCACGGTTAGCGCGCTCAAACTTTGCTGTAATTACAGGCGGAGGCCCAGGTATTATGGAAGCCGCAAACAAAGGTGCGCACAAAGTGGGAGGGAAGTCGGTAGGACTCTCAATCAAAATCCCACACGAGGTCATTAACCCATACCTCACCGACCACATGCAGTTCAACTACTTCTTCACCCGACGAGTAATGCTCGACTTCGCTTCGGAAGTGTACATTTTCTTCCCGGGAGGGTTCGGCACCTTTGACGAACTGTTCGAGATCCTAACGTTAATTCAGACTCGCAAGATAAAGCGCATCCCGTGTATACTCTATGGCAAAGAGTTTTGGACCCCCCTCATCGAATACTTCAAAACGACCCTTCTTGACAAAAACAATGCCATAGACAGGGACGATTTGGACTTCTTTACCCTGGTAGACTCGGTAGACGAGGCGTATGACGTTATTTTGGCTAAGGTAAAGTGCTAAAATATGGCTTAAATTAAGCCTATTTATGCCAAATTAGCTATGCAGTCGCTTGACAAATAAGTCAAGAGGTGCTACCATTATCTTACGTCGTCCTTCGGGGCGGCGTTTTTGTTTACCCGCAAATCTACCCAATATGCTACCCATCATTATCATCTTGGCGTCGCTCGCTCTTTCTAGCCCAGTCGCATTAGCTGACTCGGTTAACGAGGTGGAGATCGCCAAAAACCCTGAAAGTCTCCACGAGTATGTGGACGAGTATTTCAAGGACGCACCGATCATGTCACGTATTGCGTATTGTGAATCACGGTACCGCCACTTGAATCCTGATGGAAGCATCTTCCGAGGCAGGCAAGTTAAGGAAGACATAGGCGTAATGCAGGTCAACCTTACGTACCATGAAGCAACTGCAAAAAAAATGAATATAAACCTTTACAGCTTAAATGGAAACCTAGAGTACGCCCGCGCACTATACGAAAAGCAGGGAACGACTCCATGGGATTCGTCAAAGCCTTGTTGGGGTAAGTATGAATAGCTGAATAAATTGAACACTGAAAGGCCGGGCGATAGCCCGGCCTTTCAATATGCTATACTTCGCACAATATATCTTTTACGAAGTATAGGTGCACAACAAAATACGTGCTTACATCGCCTTGCAAGCAGCACAATCTTTCATGTGCGTTGCTGCAAGATATATTGCTGAAAGTCCTACGAGACCGTAGATCAGCGTCGTAAGCATTGATGATCCAAAGATCATCATAACTACATCACCAACTCCAAGCGCTATGAGACCCCAGTTAAGGCCACCAACGACGAGGAGAATGAATGCAATCATGTGCAAGTATTTCATGGGAATGAAAATTGGGTATGTAAGGGTGGGTAGTTCGACCTTACCCTTAGTATGCACTAGAAATAAGCCATTGGGTTAAGGTATGCACCTGTCGCAGCAACTGGTACAGTAGCCCCCGCACAATTGGTTTTTGCTTTGACGCTGCCTAGCTTTACTAACTGCACACTGCTAGATACGTACAAGGTGAAGTGTAGGTGTGGCCCTGTGGCATACCCAGTGTGACCTGAGTATCCAAGTAAAGTATTTCTCGACACATCCTGCCCTTTTGTGACGCCAATGTATGAAAGGTGGGCATACAGTGATGTCAGTCCGTCGCCGTGATCAACGAGTACCCATTTGCCATATGAATAACAACCTGGGTAGGCATCAGTATTTCCTGTCGCAACCACTGAACCACTTTTCGCAGGATAAATTTGAGTTCCGTCAGTAATTCCAAAGTCAACGCCATTGTGGCCCTTGCCGTTATATGCGCCAGACTTTGCAAAATCTGTGTTCCCAAAAAACTGCGTGATGCAGAATAAGTTGCCAAACACCTTTTCACGCGTAGCACAGCGTTGAATTGCTTCGTTTGAAAATGGGAGCGCTAGCACACCGGTGCCAGCCGTCGGAATGCTCGATGGGTCAAATATGAACTTGAGCTGAGACTCGTAGTTTTGAAGCTCGGCTTCAAACTGCTGCTTTGCAAGCTTTTTTGCTGCGAGCAACTTTTGGTACTCTGACTCTTTATTTTTCGTTTGAGTAAGGAGGGTATTTTGTTCAACGCGGTTTTGGTCAAGAACTGACTTTTGCACTTGCAAATTGTTGGTGAGTGCGGTTAGCGTTACCTTCTGGTTATTAGCCTGGTCGCGAGCCCCGGCCAACTCTTTACGCTCGTTACTGAGCGTTTGGACAGAGCTTTGAAGCGCGCTGCTCAGTGAGTTTGCGCGGTCGAGCTCTTCCCATAGCATTGCGAACCCATTTGGAGAAAGGCTCGTCTCGATTAGTGTTTGGTCGCGTGAGTATTCAATAAGTCTGAGCGTGCGCGAGAGGCCCTCTTCGCCCAACTTGATGCGCTTTTCTCGCTCTGATATGGCGCCAGAGAGTTCGGTGATCTTGAGATTGGCTCTCTCGATTTCACGATTTGATTTCTGAATATCTGCTGAGTATTTCTTTCTTAATGTATCAAGCTTCTTTATCTCATTATTTAATGACGACTTGTTCGCGCCAATGGTCGTGAGCTCTTTTTCGTACTGCGCAATCTCCGCATCTATCTGTTTAATCTTTGCAGACTGATCATCAATCTTTTGCTGCAGCTCTTCTGTTGGGGTAAGTGCAAAAAGCGCAAGCGGGCTACTAGCGCTCAAACACAGAGCGAGAATTAGTAAGGCGGCTGATCGTTTCATCCTTACCTATAATACCAGCGATGGTGAAGGGGTCAGGTGACCGTTCACGGCCCGAAAGTATCGTCCTAAGTGGCCACAACACGATAGTGCGACCAGTTTGGTCAGCGTACGGCATAAGTGCCTCTTTGACAGAGTCCTTATTCCACTGTTTAATATCTATTTTGTCAAGTAGGTCTATTAACGAAGTGATTACGTCTCGCGCAGATTCGGCGTCAGACTTTGATGTGATGAGCTCTCTGTCAAAGTTAGGTGCGGTGGGGTAAAAATCGTACTCACCCACCTCGCACGAAGCTTTAATTTCACCAAACGTGCTCGCGCGCTCTCTAAGCACTGCTACAAACTCCGCGACCCTCCCTGCCCTTTCGATGAACGAAATAACATCTTCTCGCAGGAATGGCTTTGCGTATAACCAAAAGTCCTCAGTGCTCATGCGTAGCATGTGTTCGCGATTAAACCATTTGAGCTTTACATCGTCGAACACTGCCCCAGACTGTTGCAGTCCCTCAAACGAAAATCGGCTGATAAGCTCATCCATGGTGAATATCTCTTCGTCAGTTTTTGGATTCCAGCCTAGCAATGCAAGGTAATTGACTATTCCGGCAGGAATGAAGCCTTCGTTTCTATATGAATCAAGCGAAACCACCTGCTTTCGTTTTGAAAGTTTCTTTTTGTCCTTACCTAATATAAGAGGCAGGTGTACATATACCGGCCGGGAAAATCCAAGTGCTTCCTGAATTAATATTTGTCGAGGCGTACTTGAAAGTATATCTTCTCCACGCAAAACGTGTGTGACCCCAGCATCTGCATCATCAACCACGACTGCAAAGTGGTATAGCGGCGCGGTAAGTGAACGTGCAATAACAAAGTCGCCAAGGTCAGTGGTGTCTACTTTTATTTCACCGTGAATTTCGTCATTGAACGTGACAACTTTGTTTTGGTTGCGCAAGCGTATAACCTCAACTTGCGTGCTCGGGTCATCATGAGACGGCTCTTTCGAAACGTACGCCTTGTTTTCCGCAATCAGCTTTTGCAAAAGTTCTGTGTGGCGAGCCAGATGCTCAGATTGAATATATTTCTTATCGGCCACTAAGCCGCACCACGCGAAATCGCGCCAAATCATCTCGGTCCAGTCTGCACGGTTGCGCGAAGTGTCAGTGTCTTCAATACGAACGAGGAATTTGCCGTTATTCTTTTTTGCATACAAATAGCTAAAGAGCGCGGTTCGTACGGTACCTATATGCATTTCTCCAGTTGGACTGGGAGCGATCCGAGTAACTACTTCAGACATGAAGTTATACTACCACACTTAGGTATTTTGGTGTGAAATCGCGACGCCAAGAAGTTGTTCAGCTATTGCACGCGCTGCCTCAGGCCGAGCAAACTTCTTGGCATTTTCAGACAACTCCGCGCGAACTGTTGGGTCCGTAAGTATGCGGTCAATCTCTGATACCAAAATGTGTGGGGCCAGGTTCTCTTGCTCAATTACTACGGCCGCGCCACGACGAGCATACGCAAACGCATTGAGCCGTTGATCACGGCTCACTTCAGCTGGGATTGGAATTAAGATCGCGGGCTTACCCCAGAGCGCAAACTCAGCGATTGAGCCAGAGCCGGCCCTACTAACTACTATGTCCGCAGCGCCCGCCGACATTTTAAGTGCGAGCGTGTTGAGATATGGAAACGAGTGATACCTGTACCTGTAATTATGCTTCTCGAGGACAACCTTGCTCGTCGCGTCTGTAAGCGCGTAGTGCGCCTCACCTGTTTGATGAATTACCTGATACTTGTTTAACAGTTCTGGGAGTGCGTCGAGCACAACGTTATTTATTGCTTCCGCCCCTAAAGAGCCTCCGAGGAAAAGCACTGTGGGGACCGAAGCCTCAAGGCCTAAATACTCAAACGCGCCTTGCGTCGCGACTGTCTGAGCGTCCTTTCTAACAGGGTTACCCGTTAAAACAATTTTGGTGTGCAAAGAGGTTGGGAAATATTGCAACGCCTCATCATAAGAAATGAGTATCGCTTTTGCAAAAGGTGCAGCAAAAAGTGTCGCTCTGCCTGGGATCGCATCAGAATCATGAATATAAACAGGTATACCGAGAATACGCGCAGCAAGGAGCGTTGGTGTTGACCCGTATCCACCCTTAGAAAAAATCACATCAGGAAACAGCAAGTAGAGCATCCAGAGGGTTTTGATAGTTCCGATGAATGTCGTAATGAGCCCGAAATAGTTTAGAATCGAAAAATACTTTCTGATCTTGCCTGACGGTGTGCGAATAAACCGAATGTCTGTGTCATATAGCGCTCGGTCGTCAAATGGCGACGGACCAAAAAAGAAAAGCTCGGGTTCAATCAATTTTTTTTCGCGCGCGAGCTCCCGAATGCTTTCGCCAACAGCGATTAGGGGGTAAAAGTGGCCACCAGAAGCACCTCCTGTTAAAACAATACGCATGCTGCTATCGTACCATACCGAGCTTTATGTGCGTTGGGTACGTACAATATATCTAGAAATAGATAGTAGGATGCCACACATCACGAGAAGTGCGATGAGTGCGCTTCCTCCACGAGAAACGAAAGGTAAAGTTAGCCCCCCGAGCGGTATCATCCCAGTCATGGACAAAATATTCAAAAATGTTTGCGTGATAATTCCTGTCACTATCCCGACCGCAACGTATGCACTAAATGCGTCCGCTGCACGAGCAGCAACAGCGTATCCGCGTAAGGCAAATAGTAAATAGAGCAAAACAAGAAAAACACTTCCAACAAAACCGAACTCTTCAGCGTATACGGCGAAAATTGAGTCAGATGTTGGTTCGGGAAGGTACGCGTACTTTTGTACCCCTTGCGCATAACCTTTCCCCAGTAATTGTCCTGAGCCAATAGCTATGAATGACTGTTGAAGTTGGTACCCACTTCCCTGCGGGTCACGCGAAGGGTCAAAGAACGTCTGGACTCGGTCCAGTAGGTATGGCCTCACTGAAACTAGGACCGCGCCAGCGATTATCAAACACACAAGGCCTCCCACAAGTACACGCATGGGAATCCCGGCAACAAACAAAACGGAAACAATTGATGCGGCAATCACGAGCAACGTATCGGTGTCAGGTTGTGCAAGGAGCATTGCGCTAACAACAACTAGTAAAGCCAGTGTGGGCAGAGACTCCCGCACGGTAATTGCTCGCGGCTTTGCCTGGACACATAACGCTGCGGCGCCAAGTATCGCACCGATCTTTAAAAACTCTGACGGTTGGATACTAATACCAAAAATCTCAATCCACCTACGTGCCCCATTAACTGAAATGCCAACGTGCGGTATATACACAGCAAGAGTAAGAACTATTGATGCACCCAGCGCTGTAAATGCGATAGTTCTGTACACCTTTGGTGGCACATAGGCACAAATAAAAAGTAGTACGCCACCAATTAAGAGTCCGCCTATCGACTGCAACAACAGTGACTGAAGAAATGCGTGCTCACTTTCATATAGTATGCCGAACGAGGCACTCATAAAGGTCATGAACCCGACAGCAACTAAGAGGCCAATTACTACAGACAAAAAAGCGTCCGGCGCATGGCGGATCATACTATCCTACGAGCGCGATAACTACACCAGTAATCGCAAATATGATAGAGAGGATCCAGTAGCGCATCGTAACTTTATACGATGGCCATCCTATTGCCTCAAAATGATGGTGCAGTGGAGCGATGCGGAAGAATTTCCTACCAAAAAACTTTTTTGAAAACACTTGAATAACGTTTGACAAAACGGTTGCAAAAAGAAGTCCGGCAACTATGGGAAGTACAAATACACCGTTCCCCTCCCCTTTAAGGTCAGTTAAAAATGCAATGGCAGGTATGGCAAGCGTCACCGCCATAGATCCAGTTTCGGTCATCCAAAATCGAGCTGGAGGAATATTAAACCACAAAAACGCAAGTAACGAGCCGACGAGTGTAGCCGACAAAGCCGCGAGATCGTCCTGACCGTTTGCAAACGCAATACATGCGTATGCTGAAAATATTGATGCAAAAACTCCGCCTGAGAGTCCGTCTATACCATCAATTACACCGGAAGCATACATACACAGCGAGGACAAAATAAACAGCGGGACCACGAATGCACCAATATACAAAGGTCCATAAAACGGGATTCCAATAGACTCGATGCCGAGCTTAGAGTAAAACCACCAACCAACAAACAATGAGAGCAAAGTTACAAGTGCAAGACGAACTGAAACCGGGATACCCTTCTCGCCACGAGGGTCAATTACGTCGAGCACGTCGTTAATGAAACCCACAAGTGCACCAAGTGCAAGCGTCATCAACGGAATCCAAGTTTGAGAACGACTTACAAAGTCAAGAAGCTCGGCTGACTCGGAGCTTGAGATGTGCGAGAGTAGGTAAAAGAAGCCTGCAGTCAGTAACGCAGATAGCCAAATAACAATACCGCCCATACGAGGCGTGCGTGCATCTTTAGTCTCGCGTATCTTGTTAAACTCTGTTGCCGCACTACCGTCTAGCGCGGTCTTTTGCTCTTTGTCGACGCGTTTCCAAACTCGATACTTGTAAAGATAGTGGCTGACCACAGGGGCAAGAGCAATGCCAAGCCAAAATGAGGTAACTGCAGGGATAAAAATTCTGATCACGTCTGGGATCATAAATGTGCTCGTGCCGTACTACAGAGCATAGCACGCTTTACTCTTTGTGTTGCATAATCGGCAATGCGACCAACATCTATCTCCCTCCCCTCTTTTGTTGAACCGAGAACTACTACCACAATAGGGTTTCCTGGGATCGGCTCAAATATGACGAGGAGGTTTCCACCCGCAAGATCCGTGTAGCCTGTCTTCGATAGCCGAGTCCCGAGTAAACGAGACGCGAGCGACGAAGTATTTTCATAAACAAGCTCTCTACCCGAAGATAAGCGTGCGGTGTAAGTTGGTCTGGTCGCGAGCGTAAATACGTCAGGGTATTTATTCTCAGCAATCACCGCCAGCGAAGCGATGTCTCTTGCCGAACCGAGCGCACCAGAAACCCCGTCTGAAACATCTAGCCCGGTCACAGTAAGAAAGCTCAGTGTGGGCAAGCGGAGATCGTGTGCGCGCTTTGTAATTAATGATGCGGCATCTGTTTCGGTCGCAAGAGCGTCGTGCTCGCGCGCGCTTGCAAGACTAAGCGCGCGCGCCCCATCGTTGAGCGATGCAGCAATAGTTGCACGAGACAACTCCTCGATGCTCCACACACTACCCCTGGGAACCCCGCCGCCCTCTGCACCCAGCATTGTGCCATCTATTGTGATCATCGCGCTATCGCCAAGCGTAGCGAGAGCCGCATACACGGTCATTAGTTTGGTGAGCGATGCGAGCGGCAATGTAGCATCAGCATTTTTGTTAAACAGTTCTTCATTAGTGCGAATGTTGAGTGCAAAACCTGCTGCACCAAGAATATCTGGCGCGAGTGCCTCGCTGGCACAGGTAACACTGGCGACTGCGGGCGTTTCTGCAACAATACGACCTAAGAGTTCGTCATGAATAATTAGGATCCCTATGAGAGGTACCGATAGTGCAAGCAACTTAAGTGTGTTCATGGGTAGAGCGCATCTATACTAGCTTTATGCTCAGCAAAACCAGGAATTTCAGAAATACTAGCTACTCCAAAGTGTGCTGCAGTTTGCGGGGTGACAGAATACACATACAAACGTTGATCTGTTGGGTGATCTTTACGCTCTATAAGGCCACGGATCATGAGCGAGCGAAGCGATGTTGAGACATTGACTCCACGAACAAACTCGATGTCACCACGCGTAATTGGGCCACGGAAAATAATCACCGCGAGTGTCTCTAGAGTAGCTTTTCCAAGCTGACCTGCAAG
>CAZQPW010000009.1:16593-22880 GCA_964595305.1 uncultured Candidatus Saccharibacteria bacterium | reverse complement strand
TCGAAGAGGCTGAGGCGTTTGCGCAGCAAAATGGCGGCCGCTTACAAGACGCGCTCGTTTCCCGAGGGGTGCTCCACGAAGACGATTTGCGGAGGATGATGGCGCACATGCTCGGCATGCAGTTCGTTTCACTCGTCGGTGTCCGCATCGAGCCAGAAGTACTAATGACTATCCCGGAGCCAATTGCGCGTACACACAACATTGTTGCGTATGCAAAGGGGAGTGCGGGCCTTGAGGTTGCGATGCTTGATACGAGTGACCTGACCGCAATAGATTTCGTTAAAAAGTCAGTTAATGTAAAAATTCTTCCACGCTTGACCGACGGCAAGAGCATGAAGGCGGCGCTCCTTTTATACCAGCGCTCGCTTAAAGAAGAGTTTGGCGACATCATCCGCACCGAAGCAAAAGGAATTTCAAGTCAGGCTGCCGAAGAGCAAGATTTGGAAAAGCTTGCTGAAGACGTGCCAGTAGTTAAAATTGTGGACACACTTTTGAAACATGCAATCATCCAAAATGCATCCGACATCCACATCGAGCCGATGGAAGACAAGGTGCTCGTGCGCTACCGACTCGACGGCAACTTGCACGATGCTATGGAGCTTCCGCTTGCTACAGCATCTGCAATAACAGCGCGACTCAAAGTACTTTCACGACTCAAGCTCGACGAAAAGCGTCTTCCTCAGGACGGCAGGTTCAAAATGGAAACCGATGGAGAAAAGGTTGCATTCCGCGTTTCAATGTTGCCAACCTATTATGGTGAGAAGACGGTGATGCGCCTCCTGCGAGAGGGTGGTGGCGGGTACACGCTCGAGAGTCTTGGGTTCCACGGACGCGGCCTTGAAGATATTCATGATGCGACTAAGGCGTCAACCGGAATGATTCTTGTTACGGGCCCTACCGGTAGCGGTAAAACAACGACACTCTACACGGTGCTCGACATTCTGAATACGCCAGACGTTAACATTTCAACAATCGAAGATCCGATCGAATATCAAATGGCACGAGTAAACCAAACGCAAGTGCGGCCCGACATCGGCTTTACATTTGCAAACGGTCTTCGTGCGCTCGTGCGCCAAGACCCAGACATCATCATGGTTGGAGAGATCCGCGATACAGAAACTGCAAACCTTGCCATTAACGCCGCGCTTACCGGACACTTGGTGCTTTCGACGCTTCACACTAACTCTGCAGCAGCAACGATTCCGCGCTTTGTTGATATGGGCGCTGAAGCGTTCCTTCTCGTCTCTACGCTGCGCGTGGTGGTGGGGCAACGTCTTGTACGCAAACTAACGAGCGATCGCGAACCGTACACACTAAGCGATGACGAACTTGCTCAGCTTGAAAAGCGAGTTGACCTCGAGCGCATACTTAAGGCACTTAAAGACGACTCACACTTGCCGCCTAAAGCAACGGTGAAAGACATTCAGTTTTATAAGGCGCATGAAGGAGGTGAGTCGCCAGATGGGTATCACACACGCGTTGGTATACACGAGGTAATGACGGTAACTCCTGCCATTCGCGAATTGATTCTAAAGGGCGCAGTAGCGGATGAAATAGAAAAGGCTGCCAAAGCTGGCGGTATGATCACGATGCTCGAAGACGGTGTCTATAAAGCAGCGCTCGGTATTACAACGATCGAGGAAGTGCTGCGCGTCGTGAGCGAGTAGTTGGAGAGACCATTCTGTTGCCGCGAGGGGAACATTGTCGGGGATTTTCTACAATGTAAGCCAAGAGGGCGCACTTTGAGCAATTTGCTGTCCTTGTATTAGAGTCGATAACAGTTTTTGGTCCTGTACAGCCGCACTCTTTATCGAACCGAGGATCCTTTTCTACAGGATTCATAAGTCACTGTGAGTATATCACAGTTGAGTGCAATTTACAAGATATACTTTTACTATGGCGCAATTCCGCGTTACGGCGGTTACGAAAGATGGGGAAACCTACACCGAGGTGGTGGAGGCAAAAGACCGTTTTACGGTCTTTCATGATTTGCGCGCACGCGGGGACAGAGTTGTTGAGGTAGACGACGAAACAGAAAAGAAAACATTTTCGCTCAACAATTTGAATTTCGATATTCCATTTTTCAGTGGAGTTTCAATGGACGAAAAAGTCATCTTTACCAGAAACATGGCAGCGATGATCGAGGCGGGCTTAACAGTAAGCAGGGCGCTCGGCGTGATGGAGCGTCAAAGTAAAAACTCGACACTCAAGAAGGCGCTTGGGGGCATGATTGGAGACGTAAAAAGTGGGCTTACACTTTCTGCGGCGTTTCAGAAGCATACGGATATTTTCCCACGCATTCTTATTTCGATGGTACGTGCGGGCGAGGAGTCTGGTGGGGTTTCTGATGCGCTGCGCGTTGTCTCAAAGCAGATGGAGCGGTCATCGCAGCTCACTAAGAAAATTCGTGGCGCGATGATCTACCCTTCAATCGTTGTTACCGCAATGATAGGAATTGGTATCCTCATGCTCATTTTCGTTGTTCCAACGCTGACACAAACATTTAAAGAGGTGGGAGTAACTCTACCTGCAACAACACGAGCAATTATTTTCGTCAGTGACTTTTTGGTCCAGCACACACTTATTGCGCTCGCTGCACTTGCGGTTTTTGTTGTTGCAATGATTGCAACTTTCCGTTCGAGGGTTGGAAGAAGGGTGCGAGATGCAGTGGTTGTCCGGATGCCAGTTATCGGAACAATCATGATAGAAACATATGCGGCTCGCACACTCCGTACGCTCTCCTCGCTGCTTACTGCCGGTGTGGACGTAATATTTTCTATCTCTATTACGAAAGACGTGCTGGAAAGCGAGCAATATAAAAAAGTGATGCAAGAAGCAGAGGCGAGTGTAGCCACAGGAGGTGCGATTTCAAAAATATTTCTTGCACACCCACTCCTTTACCCGCCGCTCGTTGCAGAAATGGCTGCAGTCGGCGAGGAGACTGGAAAGCTTTCAGATATGCTGCGCCAGACCGCAGAATTTTATGAAGAGTCTGTCGAACAGCAAACGAAAGATCTCTCAACGATTATTGAGCCGCTCCTCATGCTCGTCATCGGTGGGGGTGTCGGGTTCTTTGCGATATCAATGATTGCGCCAATTTATTCGCTTTCGTCAGGAATTTAATATGCAGATCGCGCCGATGCGTGGACTTTCGCTCGTTGAGGTGTTGATCGGTATTGGTGTGGTGGTGGTAGTGTTCATGGGGATCATTACATCGTATAAGCTCGCGCTCGACACAGTCTTGCAGTCCAAGGCGCGCATCGGCGGCCTTTCGCTTTTGTCTGAGCGGTTGGAGTATGTGCGTGCGCTTCCGTATGACCAAGTGGGAACAGTGGGTGGGATCCCCGCTGGTCCAATCGCGCAGAGTGCGACCACCACGCTTAACGGAATTTTGTATACCATCCAAACACTAGTTTTGTATCGAGATGACTCTGCAGACGGGCTCGGCGGGGCAGACTCTACCGGAATAACGGCAGACTATAAAGATATTTCAGTAGATATTTCATGGACAGTAGCGGGGAAATCGCGCAATATTCGTTCGGTTATGCGCACAGCACCGCGCGGAGTTGAGACGCTTACATCAGGCGGTGTGCTGCGAGTCAATGTTTTTAATGCTGTCGCCGCGCCCGTTCCAGGCGCAACAGTGCACATCGTGAACTCGACAATAGTTCCCAGCGTCGACCTCTATGTAGATACTGACAGTACCGGCGCGGTTCTCATCCCTGGTGCGCCTGTTGGAAGCAATTATAAAGTTTCAGTTACCAAAGATGGCTACTCAACAGCGCAAACGTATGACACTACTACTGCAAACCCAAACCCTAATCCTGCAAACCTTTCTATAGTTAACACCAAAACAACCACGATCAGTCTCGCAATAGATACGACCGGCTCTCTCGCGATCAAAACTTTAAGTGAGCCGGTGTCGCAGGCTGTCGTTTCGGTCGGCACATCAACAAGCGCGACTCCAAGCTCGCTTTATATTTGGAACTCACTACTTTTTGCGTCAACGACTGCACCAAGTGCTCCAGTGCTTGCCAGAGTTTACTCCGGCGTTGGTGCTGGCGCTACACTCATCCCAGACTCTGTGCTTGCAGGGAACAGCGCAGGCCTCAGCTCACCTATAAATATTTCTGCACTTTCAACGACTACGTATACCTCACTCAGTGTCGTACTCGAAGACGTTGCAAGTTCCTCGCTTGTATACACGGTTCCGCCGTCACCGATGCCAAATATCGCACTTAGCGTACGAGGCAGTAAAGTGATTGGCAATACGAACGGTGGTGCACCTATATATAAGTACAGCTCAAGTCCAACCACTAATAGTTCTGGTGTGTGGTCGCTCTCAGGAGTTGAGTGGGACACGTATCCAATTTCGCTCGGCGACACCACGTATGACATTGTAGATGAATGCCAATATACCACTTCCGTTCCTGCTGGAGGCGCAGCAACTACTACACTCATGTTGCGCCCCGGGTCAACTAACTCGTTACGCGCATATGTAAGTTCAAGCACTATGCCTGTTGCTGGTGCAACCGTTGCAATACTTGGAGCTGTCAACGCAACTTCAACCACAAGTTTGTGTGGGCAAGCGTACTTTGGTGCACTCACGAGTGGGTTGTATACAGTCACCGTTTCGAAGCCAGGGTATCAAAATACAGTAGACACCATAACTGTTTCCGGTGATACCAAGAGTTCGCTCGTCCTCACACAATAATATGTACAATTTCACACAAAGAGGAATGACGTATATTGAGATGCTTGTTGTGCTGACGATTACGGTAGCAGTTGGAGGGATTCTTACACAAGCAGTAACACTATTCTATAAATCTAATACAATTGTTATCGAGCAGCAGTATCAGCTCGACTCAGCGAGGAGAGGTATCGAGCGCATGATTACAGACATACGCGAAGCGTCGTACGGAGAAGACGGATCGTTCCCGCTTGCAGAAATGGGTTCGACCTCGGTCACTGTCTTTACTGATGCTGACGGTGCAACGGGAACCGAACGAGTCCGCTACTCGCTTATAAACTCTACGATGCAGCGCAACGTGGTACAGCCAACTGGCACGCCACCGAAATACCTTGGTGCTGGAGCCACAACGTCGCTTTCCGAATATGTGCGGAACGGTGAAGATGGAACTCGGGTGTTTCGATATTACGACAGCAACGGTGCAGAAGTAACAAATGTTGCAGATATCGCGTCCGTTGTATATGTGACTGCGAGTTTAGTCGTGGATGTAACAAAGGTACACCAACCAGGAGCGTTTACACTTAAAGCAAGCGCAACGATGCGTAACCTGAGAAAAAATTGATATGCATATGAGCTCTTCATCAATACGAGGATACTTTACGGTGATGACACTGATGTTCGCATCGATATTTCTCATTATTGTTATTGCGCTCACCGGCTATATTTTTACCGAGAAAAAACTTCAAGACGTGAAGGAGGCTCGCGAGCAGGCGTTTCACATCGCGGAAGCAGGGCTTGAGTATTATCGGTGGCATCTCGCGCACTATCCAAACGATTTGAAAGACGGAACAAACAGTGCAGGGCCGTACATACATGTAGTGAACGACCCAGAAGGTGGGCCAATGGGCGAGTACGCGCTCACAATTACTGGTGAGCAGTCTTGTGGGAAAGTTATTTCGGTTGAGATTACATCGGTCGGGAAGTCATATCGTTCGCCTAACTTTACACGCAGTATTACTGCTAAGTACACACGCCCTTCGGTTGCAGAATATTCTGCAATTACTAACTCCAACGTATGGGCCGGCTCGGACCGCGTGATCTCGGGACCGTATCATTCAAATGGAGGGATCCGCATGGACGGGACGCATAATGCAAAAGTTTCTTCAGGAGTTTCGAGTTGGTTGTGTACCTCAACTTTTGGATGTAGTCCAAGCGCAACAAAAAACGGCGTGTTTGGCGCAGGTGGTCCGCAGTCACTTTGGGAGTATCCTGCGCCCGCAATAGACTTCGGCGGTATTTCAATTGACTTAGCGAATCTGAAAAATATAGCAACAAGTTCAGGAATTTACCTCGGCCCATCTGGAGGGTATGGATATCGACTCATATTTAACTCCGACGGAACGCTCAATGTGCGAAAGGTTAACGGTACTACGCAGGTGTGGGGATATACGACCGAAAATGGGTGGCAACAAGAGCGAACCGTGATGAGCAACGTACAGGCGCAAACGCTGTACACGCTCCCGGCGTCGTGTCCGGTGATCTTTATCGAAGACAATGTGTGGATCGAAGGAACGGTAAAAGGAAAAGTGACACTCGC
>CAZQPW010000009.1:13276-16493 GCA_964595305.1 uncultured Candidatus Saccharibacteria bacterium | reverse complement strand
CCACCAGCATTTACCCCCACGACGAGCGATGACTTTAGATTTGTTGAGTGGAAGCAAAATAGATAATTTTTCGAGTGGTATACTGAGGAGATGTCGCCTCTCATTATTGGTAACTGGAAGTCGTACATTACCGATGCGAATGCCGCTAGGTTGTTGGTGAGAGGGATAGTAAAGAAGCTGCCGTCAAACATGCGTGCCGCAGTTGTACTTGCGCCCACAGCACCGCTTTTCGGCGTCGCTCGTGCGGTGTATTCTGGCTCGCGCATCTCGTATGCCCTCCAAGACGTGTCGACGGACTTGCAAGAAGCATCGACAGGTTCGGTCTTAGCACAAACGGTTCGTGGCGCAGGTGCTCTCTACTGCATAGTTGGTCATGCAGAACGGAGGGCTCGCGGCGATACAAACAGTATAGTTGCAGAAAAGGTGCGCATGCTCCTCGATGCAAAAGTGATACCTATTGTATGTGTTGGCGAACAGTCGCGAGATTCTGATGGCGCGTATTTTACCGCAATCGAACAAGACGTAAGAGAAAGTTTGAAGAAGGTTCTCCCTCATGAGGCAGGGAAGGTGGTAGTTGCATATGAACCGGTTTGGGCTATTGGAGCAAAAGCCGCGCCAGCTCCGAGAGTAGTATCAGAGGCACTGGTCTTTGTGCGGAAAATCCTTGCAGACAGGTTCGGTAGAGAAGCTGCAAGAAAGACCAAGGTTGTATATGGCGGTGCAGTTGACGCTTTGAATGCTCGAGAGTTACTCAATGAAGGGAACGCAGACGGCTTTTTGGTCGGGAGGTCGAGCACCAAAGCAGCTGAGTTTTTAGGTATCATTAAATCATGCCAACGCTAGTTTCAATTGCAGATGCGCATCTTTCAAGCGGGATTACAGCGCTGGTGCGCACCTCACTAAATGTTCCTATTGAAAATGGAAAGGTAACCAGCCCTTTTAGACTTGAGGCATGTTTAGGGACAATAAAGTTTTTGTCGGCGCGCGGTGTAAAAGTAGTTTTGTTATCGCATATTGGGTCTGATGCGACGATGTCGCTTAAACCAGTGTACGAATATTTAAGAACAAAAATACAACTTTCATATGTTGACGATGTTGTAGGAGAAAAGGCCGCACAGGCTGTCGCCGCTTTGAAGCCTGGCGAAGTGCTCATGCTGGAAAACGTACGCAGAGATATTGGCGAGGTTTCATGCAACTTCGCTTTTGCGCAAAAGCTCGCTCGTTTTGGAGATATCTATGTGAACGACGATTTTGCAGTTGCGCACCGTGCGCACGCAACCGTTGTGAAGCTGCCGACTCTCGTACCTTCATACGCTGGGCTCCAGCTTATGCGTGAGATTGATGGACTCACCCCCGCGTTGGCCCCTGAGTCACCCTCGCTCGCAATAGTTGGCGGTGCAAAATTTTTAACTAAAGAGGCACTCATTCGAACGATGCTTCAGCGTTACGACCGAGTTATGGTTGCAGGGGCGCTCGCGAATGATGTTTTTAAGGTGCGAGGAATAGAAGTGGGGAAGTCGCTTGTTTCAGGCGGGACAGATTTAAATGACTTGATAAAAAATTCTAAGATGGTGATCCCGTCAGACGTAACAGTCCTGACAGAAGAAAAAACTCATGTCGTTAAAAAACTGAGTGAGGTGGTTGCAACTGATACAATTTATGACGCAGGTCCAGCAACGATCAAAGACTTGCAGCAACCAGTTCAGTTTGCAAAAGTAGTTGTCTGGAATGGTCCATTGGGTAATTTTGAGCGCGGTTTTCATGAGCAAACCGAGGCACTAGCCGCTCTCGTTGCACAGTCTAGTGCGAGAAGTATCGTAGGCGGAGGTGACACCATCGCAGCCATCCAGCATCTTAAGCTCGAAGATAAGTTCACTTTTATTTCGACAGCTGGTGGCGCAATGCTCGACTTTTTGGTACACGGGACGCTGCCGGGCCTAGAGGCGCTAAAGCATCCTGCAGACTACGCGCCGAGAATTGAGCTGTGATAGGCTGGGAGAATGCAGCAGCTTATTGATCGACTACTTTCTGAGCGCGGCATACACGACAAGGACGCAT
The DNA here is from genome assembly GCA_964595305.1 of uncultured Candidatus Saccharibacteria bacterium. Lineage (GTDB taxonomy): Bacteria > Patescibacteriota > Minisyncoccia > Phycocordibacterales > Phycocordibacteraceae > Phycocordibacter. The sequence goes on along the minus strand of CAZQPW010000009.1, from coordinate 14,435 downwards.
TCCTTTCTCCACAGTATGACGCGCGACCCGATGCATTTCTTCTCCCAGACATGCGAGTCGCGGTCGACAGAATTTTCGGCGCAGTCCAGGCTGGTGAAAAAATTGCTGTGTGGCACGACTATGATTGTGACGGCATCCCCGGCGGCTCTCTGCTGAAATGTTTTTTTGATTCAGTTTCATACCCAGTTATCACACATGCCGCGGAGCGTTCAGAGGGGTACGGGCTCAACGCAAAAGGGATTGACGCGCTTGCTGATGCGGGGGTGAGTTTGATCGTCACTGTAGATTGTGGGATTACCGAACATGAAATGGTTGCATATGCGAATGCAAAGGAAATCGATGTGATAGTTACTGATCATCATTTGCCAAGCGTAACCCTCCCTCCTGCGCTTGCAGTAATAAATCCGCATCGCACCGACAGCGCGTACCCCGAAAAAGTTTTGTGTGGCACCGGCGTTGCATTCAAACTCGTTGAGGCAATCATTTCGGAAAATAATTCTGAACGGAAAGTGTGGAACATACTTCCGGGCATCGAAAAGTGGCTGCTCGACTTGGTGGCGCTTGCGACCGTTGCAGACATGGTTCCTCTAACAGGTGAAAATAGAACGCTCGTTAAGTTTGGACTTCATGTCTTGCAAAAGGGCAGGCGCACAGGACTTGCGGCACTTCTCGCTAAAGAAAAAATACCACTCGCAACAATAACCGAGGACGACATTGCTTTTTCAGTGGCACCAAAAATAAATGCTGCAAGTAGGATGGAGTCACCAAAGATCGCAGTTGAACTTCTGACTACAAACGATAGTACTCGTGCTGAAGCTCTCGCACTTAAACTCATTTCACTCAACAAGTCGCGCAAATTAGAAGGCGCTCGTGTTGCAAAGGAAGTTAAGGCGCGCCTTGCCAACCTCGGCGAACTGCCTCCGATCATAGTTTTGGGTAACAGCGAGTGGAAGCCGTCTCTCCTCGGGATTGCGGCTAATAACATTATTGAGACGTATGGCAAGACTGTTTGTCTCTGGGGCAAAGACGGAGGAATGATCAAGGGCTCTTGTAGATCCGTCGGGGACGTTAATGTGGTCGAGCTTTTTAATGCTGCAAAAGATGCGCTTACTGAGTTTGGTGGGCACGAAAAGTCCGGCGGTTTTTCACTCACGCACGA
>CAZQPW010000009.1:0-13176 GCA_964595305.1 uncultured Candidatus Saccharibacteria bacterium | reverse complement strand
GGCCGCACAGAGCAACGGTTGCGCTTAGAGAGGCTTGCGTTTAGTAAATAAGTCCCATGGTACCATACGCGTATGCAAAAAATAGTTCCGTCGCTCTGGTTTGATTCGAGGTGCGAAGAAGCGATGCAGCTCTACACGAGCGTGTTTCCAAGTAGCAAAATAATTTTAATTAAAAAGTATCCGTCTGGAATTACGGATGGTCCGATGGCAGGTTTTGACGGGAAAGTACTAACGGGAATTTTTGAGCTCGACGGGTACCGTATTATGGCGCTCGACGGAGGTCCGATTTTTAAACCCACTCCCGCATCCTCGTTCTCATATCAATGCAAAGACGAATCAGAAATTGATGCGCTGTACACGAAGCTTCGCGAAGGTGGGGAAGATTTAATGGCGCTCGCTGTGTATCCGTGGAGTAAGAAGTATGCTTGGTTTAATGATAGATATGGAAACTCGTGGCAACTTAATGTGCCACACGATTTTTCTGTAGTTAAGCACCGGTTTGCGCCGTTCCGTATGTTTTATGGCACGAACAATGGCAAAGCAGAGGAAGCAATGAACCACTATATAAGCATTTTGGGTGGGACGATAGACGCCATTCATAGATACGAGGCAGGTGAGCCGGGAACTTTGGGCACCATAAACCACGCTGAATATTCATTGTTTGGTCAGCAGTTCATGGCGATGGACAGTTCAGCTCCTCACGGGTTCGAGGTAACTGGTGCCCAGTCTTATTTCGTAGAGTGTGAAACCCAAGATGAAATAGATACATATTGGGCACTTTCGGCAGATCCAAGCGCTGAGCAATGTGGGTGGATTAAAGACAAATACGGTTTTAGTTGGCAAATCGCGCCGCGTGTTTTAGGGGAGCTGATGTCAAATCCAGATCCAAGTGTTGTTGGTAGAGTTACCACCGCTTTCATGCAAATGAAAAAGTTCGATATTGCAAAGTTAGAGGCTGCCGCTAAGGGGTAACTTTTTCTCGTGATAAAGTACGTGTATGAACACATACATTGTTTTGTATTGTATGCCATCTGCTGGTATGGCTGAGTGGATGGCAAAGCCAGAGGCAGAAAGAAAAAGTGAAGAGGAAAAAATGCAAGCCGATTGGCGTGCTTGGATGGCAGAACACAAAGCCAGGATGACTGGCCCCACTGCTGGTGTAGGGAAGACATCCCGAATTACCAGTGCTGGTACAAGTGACGCAAAAAACGACATCATGCTCTATTCATTAGTTGATGGCGAGAGTCAAGAAGAGGTCGCGGCCCTTTTTTCTAACCATCCGCACCTTGCTATCCCGGGTTCGTGGATAGACGTTTCACCGGTGAAAAGTGTTCCAATGTAGTTTCCTATGACCACCGGCCCTCTACACATGAGTATTGATGAGCACGGCTTTCTCGAACTTAAGTTGAGCGGGGTGTTGAGTGGAGAGAAGGTAAAAGAGCTTAGGGCTGAGGTTGATGAAACTACGCGCGTTGTCGAAGAGCTCTTTAAGAAAAAGAGAGGCCTCATTCGCATTCTCCTAGATATTACTGACTTTACCGGCACTTATTCTATGGACGCAATGATGGTTATGAAGCAGTTCGCGACCCATAACAGGCCATTTGTGTATCGAACAGGAGTCTTTGGTGGTTCTGATACCGCCCGGGTAGCAGCAGAGATCACTGTAGCTCTCGCAGGGAGGGATAACATTCGCTTTTTCAAAACAAGAGCAGACGCTATGCGCTGGCTGTCAGAATGATATACTAAGAAGGATGCCAGTCTACAGCTTTTCTATCCGGGTTATCATCGCAAACGCATGGAAGGCGTTCCGCGCCCATACCACTGAGTATGTGTTATATGCGCTCGCTCTCATCATATTTTCTAATCTTATTGAAATAATTATTCCAAAAAGCTTCGGCGTTTTGTGGATCGTTCAGCTTCTCGTTTCGCCTGCCATTGGCCTCATGTGTGCTCGAGTTGGACTTCTTGGGCTCGTAGACAAAGTGCCTGAGTGGCAAGAGCTCCTTAAGCTCACACACTACCGCGAGGCGCTGGTCGCGGTGATCTTGCAAATGCTAATTGTTGGCGCTGGTTTTATTTTGCTCATTATTCCTGGGTTTATAGCTATGGTTGGACTCGCCTTCACCACACTAGTTATCGCCGATAAGGGACTAACCGCCGTTGATGCACTAAAGGAGAGTTGGAGAATTACAAAAGGCAACAGGTTACAAATCTTTGTATTGTTCCTAGTTATCGTTCTTATGAACTTACTCGGTGCACTCGCGCTCGTTGTTGGGCTCTTAGTTTCAATCCCTGTTTCTATACTGGCGCTCGCAGGCGCATACCGGGCACTTACTACGCACGCAGGTGCTCACATTTCTGAAGCTCATTCGTAGTATAGGTATGCGGAAGCTATTTTTTGTACTCATTGTTCTGAGTTTGCCTGTAGTAACTCACGCGGCGCCGCTTGAGGTTTCTGGCTGGATGCCGTATTGGCGCGCCGCTACATCTACAGTTGACACAACAAACCACTTATCACAACTTACTGAAGTGAACCCGTTCGGTTTTTCAGTCAAAAATGACGGCACACTTGCTGACACTGCAAAACTAACCGAAGAGCCGTGGAAGTCGTTTATTGCAACTGCCAAAGCGAAGAAGGTGCGTGTTGTCCCAACCGTCATGTGGTCAGACGGTGAAGCGATACACCGTATACTCTCTGACGGTCCAAAACGTCGAGCACTTCAAGACGAGATCGTAAAAATGGTGAAGGAGAGAGGCTATGACGGAGTAGACATAAACTTTGAGGGGAAAAAGTATGAGACACGAGTCTATTTCTCGACATTCCTCAAAGGTTTGTATCAAAAGATCGGTAACAAGTATGTGATGTGTACCATTGAGGCACGAACGCCTCTAGATTCTCGATACGACGGTACACCTCCAAAAGATGCGAGTCTCTACGTCAACGACTATAAAGAGATCAATCGTTACTGCGATCGTGTGCGCATAATGGCGTACGACCAGGGTAGTATCGACTTAAAGTTGAACAAGGCGCGCGCAGCACCGTATGTACCCGTTTCCGATCCTGCGTGGGCCGAGAAGGTAATGCTCGAGGCCGCAAAAACTATTCCAAAGAAAAAACTCGTACTTGGTATTGCGACTTATGGGTATGAGTACGAAGTAAAGCCGCTTACCGAGTTTGGGTATCGATACTCTCGCCTTTGGGCACTCAACCCGAAGTACGCGCTAGACCTTGCTGCGCAAGTTGGGACCACTCCTGTACGTAATGCTGCAGGCGAGCTCTCGTTTATTTATAAGTCAGCGGGCGAGTCAGCGTCAGGCGACACTATCCCGCTCACGCAGACAAACGATCCGGGTCTGCCACAAACGGTATATTCACAGGCACAGTTTGCAGCGGGGATTACGCCACCATTTAACGTAGTTTGGTGGTCGGACGCACAGGCTATCAAACAGAAAATCGATTTGGCAAAAAAATTGGGAATTAAGGGTGTTGCTTTCTTTAAACTAGACGGAGGTCAAGATGCGGGAATGTGGGACTACCTACCGAAGCTCCGTTAATAGCATGATCACTTTATACACCGACGGCGGCGCGCGTGGTAACCCGGGTCCAGCTGGTGCTGGCGCGGTCGTCTATGACGGCGAGAAAAAGGTTGCTGAGTACAGCCAGTACCTTGGAATACAGACCAATAACGTTGCAGAGTACGAGGCACTCTTGGGCGCACTTGAGGCTGCACGCAGCTATGCAGGCTCTCCGGTCTCTTCCCCGGTAACAGTTAAGATGGACAGCGAGCTTATTGTGCGACAAATGCAAGGGGTGTATAAAGTAAAGGACGCGAAGCTGAAGGAAAAGTTCGCCGAAGTGAAGCTACTCATTCATGAATCTTTCCCGCATATTACTTTCGTGCATATCCCACGCGGAAAAAACTCTGAGGCCGACGCTCTTGCAAACGCTGCGATGGATCGCGGGGCATAGTGTACATGCACTTTGTGTTTTGATAATTTTTAGCTGTGCGCTTTTATCACTATCTCTCGAACCGACACGCTCGCCAGTGTTCGACGAGCATTTAAATGAGAAGGTGATTCTTGAGGGTGTGGTAGTGGGCGACCCAGACGTACGAGAAAAAATACAGCAGTTTGTGGTACGGACTGAATATGGTGACGTTCTTGTATCGACCGAGCCATATCGGACGCGCATTCAGTATGACGATCGTGTAAAGATTGAAGGAAAAATTAAAACACCAGAGCCCTTTATCTCGGAGGCAAGCACAACAGTGGACTACGCATCTATTCTCGCCGCGAAAAATATTTTCTACATCATGAGTTTTGCAAAAATCAGCGTGCTTGAGCATAGTGATGGTCAAAATTTATTTTCACTGCTCTACAACATAAAGGCCGAACTCGTGCGGAGTGCAGAAGGGTTGTTACCAAAAACGGAAGCAGGCTTTCTAAGCGGCATGCTCGTCGGTTCTGCGCGTGGAATGGGGAAAGAGGTGACGGATGCGTTCCGCCGCGTGGGACTCATCCATATTGTCGTGCTTTCCGGATACAATATTGCACTTGTGATACGAGCTGCGGAGTATTTGCTTGCCTATGTTCTCCCACGCACGGCGGCGTTCGTCGGTGCCGGTCTCTTCGCGGTGCTTTTTATGCTTATGAGCGGGGCCACCGCAACAGCACTACGCGCAACAGGGATGGCGCTCGTGGTTTTGCTTTCGCAGTGGCTTCGGCGGCCTGCAGATGCGCTTCGAATTTTACTCATCGTAGCTGCAGCGATGGCGCTGTATAATCCGCGCGTTGTTCTTTTCGACGTCTCGTACCAACTTTCAGTGATGGCAACTCTCGGCCTCGTGACACTAAGTGGCTGGCTCAAGGAGCGACTCAGCTATTTGCCAACCACGTTTGGCATTCAAGAAATAGTTGCTTCGACGATCGCTGTTGAGCTATTTGTCTCACCTATCTTGCTATACACATTCGGGCAGTTTTCGTTGCTTGGAGTAATTGCTAACGCTCTAGTTCTGCCCGTGCTGCCTTACACTATGCTCGCAGGATTCGTGGCTGTAATTATAGGACTCTTTTCCCATACTCTAGCAATGCCCGCTGCACTTTTTGCGTATATTGGGCTGCGTTATTCGGTTGTTATTGCAATGCTCATGAGCTACATTCCGTTCGCTTCTATACAACTTTAGTCACAGGAGTTCGGAGTAACTAGCTTGACTGCTTTCGTGTGACGGGTTTATGATACACAAGTATAAAAATAATGTATGGCAAACGAAACTGAAAATAAAAGACCATCGCGCCAAGCGCTGGCGCACGAGTTCGCAGGTATTATTTCAAAGGCAGCTAGGGAAGGCTTAATTGCTCCTAAGAAGCCCACCACAGTTAAGCAAAAGTTTGACGCACTTAAAGAAGCTGTAGCTTCGCCGGCTGTTGAAACACCAGAGCAGGCGAGAGCAGCGGCGATCTATCGAGAAAGAATGAAAAAACAAGGATTAGGAGTAAAAGGAAGAAAAGTTCGTTAAAAAACCCCGAAAGGGGTTTTATGCTATGAGTCGCTTGCCGACCACCTCGCCATTTATGTTCGCGAGTACTGCGTCTATGTACTTTGCCTTGTCGGCAGGGACATAGTCTACCATGTATGCATGCTCCCACATGTCGATAGCGAGTATAGTGCGCGCCTCATTTAACTGTCCGAGCTCGTGGTCAGCAACAAAGTGGGTGACAAGAGTTTTTGAGGTTTCGTCTTGCGAAAGAACCGCCCAGCCGATCCCGCGCATCATCGCAACTGCCTTCAGCTCCGGAATCACCGCGGCAACTTTTTCTGGGAGCGGGCTTGGTGCGCCTTCCCATTGTGAAAAGTAGTGCTCGTGCATTTTCATGCCGTTCCACTCAAAACCAATGCGGCGAGTTATTTCTGCGAGTGCATATGCATTTTTCTCGCTGTCTTGTTTCAGTTCTGTCTGCTTTTCAAACAAGGTGTTAAGAAACTTGACGTACCCCTCATAAAGTTTTATATGGACCTCAAGTTGTTTTTGCGAAATGCCAGAAAGTGTCCCAAACTGAAATTGTTTTGCTGTATACATGACCTAATCGTAACACACTACGTGCTCTTTTTGTCTCCAAGCAACGCGCGAACCGCCTCCTCACATGGAGCGAGGGTCATTAAAACAAAAACGGCACCCAGGCCGTTCAACATTTGACACGTAAAACAAAGTTCCCTTGATTTGGTAAGTGCTTGGGAGGGGGCTTTAGATCGCTCCTGCTTTTTTGAGGGTCGCGTACGCTCCATTTTTAGCGATGGTTTTAAGACCTTTCGTTGAGATCACGACGTGTACGCTCTTGCCAAGCTCTGGGATATAGATCTTGCGGCGCTGCAGGTTTGCTTTTCGGCGGACAGCTCCAGATGGGTTGAACTTGGTTGCGCGCGTGCGGTTAGAGTATCGTCCCCCGACGAGTGATGATTTACCAGTTACTATGCACTCTTTTGCCATATGAGTAGGGTAACACAACACGATATATTATACAAGCATCGAAGCCTTGACAGCTTTAATACATAGGCGTATAGTCATGACATGATCAAGTACGAACTACCCAACCTTGCAAGCCTTACTGAGGAGCAGCTACACGCGCTTGCCAAATCAATAGTTAGCGGCGAACACAACCCAGAGCAAGTTAAACCCATTACTCCAGAAATGATCCGCGAGGCTCTTGAGAGGCATCTCAAGCACCCAGTTGTAAAACCACTCCGCGTTCTAGGTAGGCAAGAGGTTGACATGGTGGGAGGATACCCATTTAAAGTTCCGCATAGGTGTTAATTGGTTCGGTTTGCACGGCGCTATAATCGTAGTATCATAGCGTTATGAAGTACCCTGAGGCAGTGCCACCTCCTGAGGCTGACGATGAGGAGTCCCATAGGATACTACCTGAGAATGCAGTAATTACTGAAGTTCGAGCAAATAACCTTTGTTGGGCAAATGAGGGAGAGGAACATCGCTGTTCATATATTAAATTATGGCAGCTTAGAGGGGGAGACCCTGTAATGTTTTGCAGTAAAATATTTCCAAAACTTGCAGCTGAAGTAACAATAGAGCGAGAAGTGGAGGGGATTGCGCCCACAGACAGGAATTATTGCCACGGTCCTTTAAAAAACTTTAAACCAAACGGGCACTAAAAATTTTAAAGCAGATTATTAATTTTTTATGTTAACAATAAAGTCTATTTTAAAAACAACTGTGCAGATGCGTGCTTTTGGTGAAGGGGCACATTATTTTGATGAGCGTCATGTGCCACGAGGCGATTTTTTAAAGTCACACCCAAATAAAAAGGAGCAGGTGCCTGAGGTCAAGGTTGAAAAAGAGGATGAGAGTAAATAGCTTCTACGAATTTTTCTGCAAATAGACGCTCGCGGTGCGACGTTTCCATGGGCGGCCGTCTGCGCGGCGATGTTTAAATGACTTTTCGATTTTTACGATATCGTAATAGTCGCCAAAATGTTTTTTGATCGCGGGGATGGTCCAGACGTATTCTGGCGCGCCTATTTCTGGGTGTAGATACATACCTGGCTCGTCGGCAGGGAACTCGCGCAACATGCGCTCGGCGTTCGCATCCTCTTCAAGAATAAATGTTTTAAAGAAAAGCCAGCCATTCGGCTTGAGGACCCGCAGTATTTCGTAGAGTAGTGTTTCTCGTTCGGCGCTCTTTAAAACATGCGAAGCCATCATGTCGAGCGCTATCGATGCTGAACGGTCTGGGAGTTGGATAGGCTCTTTAATATCCTGCACAAAAAACTTTGTGCGCTCAGGGCCCTCATATCCTTCTGCCACTTGTTCCGTGTGCAATCTTTGCGATGCAGCGCGAGCATCTGAAATAGCTTTACTCGACAGGTCGTATCCGATCCCATGCACCCCGTACTCACGGGCGAGGTATAAGAGGTTCCTCCCATTCCCACACCCTACGTCTACTGCGCGTGTTGTTACGTTAAGAAACTGTTTCCCACTCGTGCGCTCCAAATGGCGGCAAAATTTTTCCAAGTCTTCCGCCGGCTCGTCGGAAAGCTCGAGATGTGTTGCTTTTGTATACTGCTGGTCCCAAAATTGTTGCGAGCTGGTCATGCTTGTTGTTGTAAAGAAAAGTCGAAGAGGACGAGTGAGGTAGCGACGGCCGCATTGAGCGACTCGACGTCTGGGTTAATGGAGATAGAAAGGAGTTCGTCACACATTTTTTCAACCTCGATCGAAAGGCCGGTGCCCTCGTTCCCAACAACAAATGCGCATGGAGTTTTGTATTTTGTGTTACCCGCTACCGCAGTACCTGCGCCAGAAAGGCCATAAATGTATACGCCGCGCTCTTTGAGCGCGGCGAGCGCCGTTTCAGTCGAGTCCGCCATTGCAAGCGGAAGTAAGAACGCTGTGCCAACCGAAGACTTAACCATTCCTCCTGTTACCGCAACCTGCTTGCTCTGCGGCATGATCAGCCCTTTTATGCCAAACGCAGTTGCTGACCGAACCAGCGCGCCAACATTGTGCGGGTCGGTTAGGCCGGCCGTAACCACAAATGCAGCTCCTTTTTCTATTTTAGTTTTTAAAAGTAGGTCGCTAAGTGGAACCACGAGCTGCTCTGGATGTATGTGTGCTACATATCCTTGATGGCTCACGTCTCCGACGGCACCGTGTTTCAGTGGTTGAACAGGGATGCCAAGCGCAGTTGCTTTTTCGACGAGTTTTTCGTCGCTTACCGTTCGTAGTAGGTAAATTTTGGAAACCGCTTGTGGCGCATGCTCTATGGCACTCCATACTGCATGTCGTCCGTAGATATAAACTGTTTCTCGCTTCATATACCGAGTATACCTTGACAAGCGCAAGTGCGCACGCTATTATTGTTCTACTGTACTAGTACAGCAAAACACTATGCCTGTTCGGTCACAACGGTCTAAGAAGCACACCAATATCAATGCAGCACGAAAAAATCTTTTTCTTGCTATGTTGTCTCTCAAAACTCTCAGCGAGTGTGAAAATTTCTTTGCCGATGTCGCTACTCTTGGCGAGGTAGATGCGTTAGCCGAGCGCCTAGAGGTGGCTCGACAGCTCGACAGTGGGAAAACATATCGAACTATTTTGAAAGACACCGGCGTTTCCCTCCAAACAATTACGCGTGTTTCACATTGGCTGCACCACGGAAAGGGCGGCTACCGCACTGTGCTCACACGACTTAAAAAATAATTGTGTACACAGACTCGCCGCCCATAAAAAATAAATGGGCGGCTTTTAGTTTAATTGAAATAAAATTATGTCAGAAAACTATATTGAAAACCCGAGGATCTTCCCACCAAGCGAACAGCTTGAAATTGAACAAGAAAAGAGAAATAAGCGCGTCGTCACTTGTCCTAGGTGTAGCGGCTCACCGAAGCAGTCGATCACTATTTCAGGCAAAACATATGATTACGACTGTGGTGTCTGCTCTGGTACTGGAGAGGTTACAGTGGGCAGGCTGAGGTTTTATTAAACTTCGTTCTACTAAGTCGATAAGATTTATGCAGCAGCAGGCTAATAAAGGAGCTGGCAGTGATACACTAATAGGTATGACGACGAAGCCGACGAGGCCGAGCGGGTTCCCAGAAAACTTGCCAGGAGTGCAAGCGGCCGAAGATGCACTCAAAGATGCATTTAGAACCCAAGCAGAGCTCTACGGTTTTGTTCCAATAGAAACGCCTGCGGTCGAGTACCTTTCTACTTTTGAACAAAAAGGAGAGATCGAGCAGCAGATATTTACCATTGGTCGCGCACTAGCTGAGGGTGAGCATGACCCGAATCCACGCGCGCTACGCTTTGACCTCACTGTACCGCTTGCGCGTTACGTTGCAGAGCATTATAACGACCTCTCATTTCCGTTCAAGCGCTATCAGGTGCAAAAGGTATGGCGTGGCGAGCGGTCGAAGAAAGCGCGATTCCGTGAGTTTTACCAGGCAGACGTGGACGTGATTGCAAACGGCTCACTACCTATCACTGCTGATGCAGAATGCATTGAGGTAGCAATGCATGCACTCTCCGCGATGGTTCCGAACGTACACTTTACAGTCCGTATCAATCATCGCGGTGTGCTGAACGCACTTCTCGTTGGACTCGGAGTGCAAGATATTGCTAATGCAATTGCAAAAATCGACGCAGTAAGCAAAGTAGGTATCGATGCAACGGTTGATACATTGCTAGAAACTGAAAGCAGCCTACAGCGCGAGCGCACGCGGGAGTTTATAGAGAGTATTTGTAGTGATGTATCGCCAGGAGAAATTAGGTCTTGGGAAAGGAGGGGTGATATCAAAACGGAAGAAGGGCAGGCGGCACTAAAAGAAGTAGAAGAGGTTTTCGCTCTTCTAGAAGGAAAGATCCCGAGCAATGTGACTCTCAAGTTTTCTCCAAGCATCGCTCGCGGGCTCGACTACTACACTGGGCATGTGTTTGAAACTACGATCGATGGGTTGGAGGCGTATGGGAGTGTATGTTCGGGCGGGCGATATGACGATCTTGCCTCAAAATTTATTTCAAGAAAGTTGCCGGGATTTGGAGCGTCAATCGGACTTTCACGCTTAATGGCAACATTGCTTACGGAAAATTTGATTGTAATCCCAAAGGGAGTTGCGCGCGTGTTCGTGGGGTATGCAAGCGAGGAGCAGGCGAGAGATGCGCGTGCGCTCGCAGCGAGCGCACGCGGCAAAAGCCTAACGACGGAAGTCTCGCTTTCCGCCAAGCATTCGTTTGCCGAGCAAGCCGAGCTCGCCGAGAAACGAGGTGCAGAGCTTTTCCTGTTCCTTCGTGCTGACTCTCGAGTCGTAGCGCGTAAACGTGGTTTGCCCGAAGAGTCGTTTGAGTCCGCAGAGCAGGCACAAGCACTTTTTGCTACACTGTAGAGCATGGAGTTTATAATCGTAATCGCGCTCATCGTATTTTCAATCATTGTGCATGAAGTTGCGCACGGCGCTGCTGCGTACCTGATGGGCGACAAGACCGCGTACTACGAAGGCAGGCTTACGCTGAACCCAGCCCCACACATCGACCCTATAGGCTCAGTGCTCATTCCTGGGGTGCTTGCGATCACCAATGCGGGCTTCATGGTTGGGTGGGCAAAGCCGGTTCCGTTTAATCCGTACAACCTGCGCGCGCCATTTGGATTGCCACGCAAGGTAGGCGAGGCGCTCGTTGCGCTCGCCGGACCTGCAACAAACTTTGCGATTGCCGTGGCGCTTGCTTTGGTGGTTCGTAGTGCGCTTGTTGCCGACGAGTTCGCTCTCACGATTATTGGTGGGCTGATTGTTGCAAACCTATCGCTTGCCGTACTTAATATGATCCCGTTTCCACCGCTCGATGGATCAAAAGTACTTGCAGGCATTTTGCCCGACTCACTTGAGTACGAGTATCGAAAGCTTGAAAACGTTGCCTACTCGCTTGGGCCCTTTGGACTTATCATTCTCCTCTATATAGCCGCAACAGCCCTCTCTCCATTCATATCGTCCGTTATCACGTGGATAATCAAAATCCTGCTTGGGTAGTTTTTGACATCACTGCTCGTCGAGTGTATTGTTCCACACATGAGGTCTCGTGAAGCAGTTCAGCCTGCGAAGAATAATGAGAAAAAGATAAGGAAGGAGGGAAGTTTTAAAACATACCGAAATCTTTGGTTGGATGAAATTGCCTACGACAAAGAACTTACGCATAGTGACGGCAGATATATACCGGGCCTCGGGCTTTATGACGGTGTCGGTATCTCCTCTATTCAAGATAGGCTCTTTCGGTGTCCAGAAATAAAGCCAGAACAACTTGCGACTGCAGACGACATTAAAAAGATATATGAAGCTTTCAAGGTCGACCCGAAGAACCCCTATCAACACCATTCTCGTAAATCACTTGATAAACTGATTGGCGAAAACTTTTTTTCATTACCAAAGTTGCCCCACATAAGACTTGGGAAGGGTCAGTACATCTTTGCGTTGGGTACCGAGGACGGGAATAAGCCTGAGTATCACTCCATGGATGTACCGAGAAAGCTTGCCTTCCTAAGAATAACGTCAGGAGGCCACATCGAGATGGGGGAATACACCGACTCAGGGGCCGGAAGATTTGACCCACTCTCGAGCTACTCTGTTTTACTTAAGTACTAGCCAGCAGCCTTGCAAATGTGTGGGTGCTGTAGTACACTCTGAGAAGCGCACGAAGCGCGTTTTCTTTTCGATGGCTACTATCAACCAGCTCAGACGCAAGCCTCGTCACAGTACGATGAGGAAAAGTAAGACCACCGCACTCACGCGTGGTTTCAACGTTCTTCGCAACAAGCCCACCTTCTACCCGTCGCCATTTAAGCGTGGAGTATGCACCAAAGTAACGACGAAAACGCCTCGAAAGCCTAACTCAGCTATCCGTAAGATCGCCCGCGTACGCCTCTCTAACGGCATGGAGGTTACTGCATACATCCCGGGCGAGGGTCACAACCTACAGGAACACTCAGTGGTTTTGCTCCGCGGCGGCCGTACGAAGGACCTTTCGCTTCGCTACAAAGTAGTACGTGGCAAGCTCGACGCAGCCGGGCTCGAGAAGCGCCGCCGCGGCCGTTCACGTTACGGCTCGAAGCGTCCTAAGGCAGCTAAATAATTTTTATGCGAAGAAAAGTCAAAAACACGCACGCAGCTCCACTTGAGCCAAAATACAACTCAGAGCTCCTCGGTCGCTTCATCAACGCGATCATGTGGGACGGTAAGAAGTCTGTTGCTCGCACGATGGTGTATGGCGCACTCGACCTCATCAAGAAGGCTGACGAGTCTGCAGACCCGCTCGTAATTTTTGAAACCGCAGTTACCAATGTATCGCCTACCGTAGAGGTCCGCTCACGCAGAGTTGGTGGCGCAAACTACCAGGTGCCTACTGAGGTTCGCCCAGTTCGCCGTCGCATGCTCGCATTTAAATGGATCATTGCAGCAGCTCGCGGCACCAAGGGCAAGCCGATGCAAGACAAGCTCGCCGTAGTTCTTATGGACGCCGCAAAGGGTGAGGGTGCAGCTATCAAGAAGCGCGACGACATCCACCGCATGGCAGAGGCGAACCGCGCGTTCGCGCACTTGGCTTGGTAGCTGTTTTTGACTTTCAAGATTTATTCATGAAAGATCTTAGTGAGTTCTGGGCTGCTTTTCCTAAAGTTCCT
>CAZQPW010000008.1:25497-31638 GCA_964595305.1 uncultured Candidatus Saccharibacteria bacterium | reverse complement strand
ATTGGCGTTTGCCATCGAGTTCGCCATATTTTTTGTCGGCATATACTTTGCGTATCGGTATCAAGCCGAGAAATTGGCAGCGCCTAGCCAGAGCGCCCCAGATATACTCTTCGTACTGATCCTAGTCGTCGCAACGGCATTCCTGCTCCCTGCAACGACAAGCGTTCGATCGCTCATCATTCGCCGAGGGTTTAACTATTGGCAGTACGTGCTGCCCGATGGTGATGGCGATCACATTGAGCGCTCACTTCGAGGGCTCATGGCCCGATGCTTCTCTACGATCGGTCGCATACTCGGCGGTGTGTTGTACGGCAGTGTGGTCGTGACAGGCGCCGATTTTCTGCGAAGCTCTGCTGGCTTGGCGCAGAACCGCATCGACTTTGACGCATTCCTCTTCTGCATGAACTACCTAACTGGTGCCACGCTATACTCTCTCGCGACGTTCCTTCTGATGGGGCCTGCGCTCATTCGGAACATTCCGGTGCAGCTCTGGGAGACGCGTAACCCAGCGTCGGAGTTCCTGTTCAATTCAAATGCGCGCATTGGTGTATACGCGAGTATCTATGTCGGCTTGTCCATGACGAGTATCATCTTCTCCGACATCCCGCGGGATTTCCTCGTGTACGCCTATGCTGGGTTTTCGACGATCATCGCTCTAGCGACCATCGTTGCGCCATTCTTTTTTTACGCGCGCCGTATTCAGTTTTTCAAAGACCGACTCCTCACGCGCATTGGGAAGATGCTCGATCAACTTTCAGCGACCCTCCTGGGCGATGGCGCAAGGAGTTCTCACCCAAACGAATTTCAACGAATGCAAGAATTGGTTCAGCTCCGCGAATGGGTTTCAAATGCCGCGGTGTTACCATTCCGAGTTCGCTCAGTTTATGCTTTTGTCACCATGGTGTTGTTTTCGCTACAGCCACTCTTCGTCGACATCGTCCGTGAGCTTTGGATGAAATAGCGGAGCCTGACCCAATGTTCTGGCCACGACTATTCCCGCACACATACATGCCGTGTTGGACACTTTAGGCACCTCACTTTGCTTCACCGCGTGCCGTATCATCATGATATGATGCGAGGATGCCCACAATCCTTCGAGCAAATTCCTCTCGGTCGCGCTGTTCGGTGTCAGAAGTTTCCTCTGTGTCATGATCCGCCTCCAAAGTTCGAAAGTCGCTCCGACAAGGCCCACCATTAATAACTAAACCTACCCGTATGAAATCTGAAAGCTACTTTTTAAATAAGAAACTAGCGAGGGAGGCATTCATGGACTGCGTATTACCGGCTATAGAATCTACAATGAGGAGTGGACGTGCGAAGCGTGCTCAGCTGCACGTAGTCGCCCTCGACCCAGCACGAGAGTATCAGCCAGAGAAGCCACTGCCGATTTTGTTTGAACATTCAATAGGAGAAGACAAGTGGGAAAAGGATTATCGCGGAGTTGCGCGAGCTAAGGCTGGCGTTTCGTGGCGTACGGGGCTTTCAAGTAGAGAGGCAGCAGCATTAAAACCAGCACTCATTAAACCAGGAGACACGCGCTGGCCCGGGAGCGCAATAGTCGGCGGCATCGTGAGTGCAGCAAGTGGCGTACAGTCGTACAACGACGAAATGTACGCTTACATGACTTCCGCAGCGCTCAACGCAGAAGCGCATCGCCAGCTTACTGAACGTGAAATGAGCGGAGAGCTCAAAGATATTCTTTCATAGCGCGCTATACTAGTAGTATGACCAAGGAGGAGGCGATGCTAAAGTACCCCGGGCTTGAAATTATTGCTGGCGATGGGGAAGACGCGTACCGCGAAGGCGAGCCGATAGTTGAGCGCAGCCCACTAGCAGTAGTAATTGAGCATCCAACTGAAGAGAAATATTTGCTTGCAAAGTGGCGTAACGGCTGGGTCGGCTTACTGACCGGTGGTGTAGAGCCGGGCGACACCGAAGAGCAAACGGTGCAGCGCGAAGTGCACGAAGAAACAGGATATAAAAACGTTACTGATATAAAGAAGCACGACATAGTAACGCACTCACTCTTTTTCCATATCGAAAAGAAAGTAAATCGTCTTGCTCACTATCACTTGATGAGCTGTAAGTTAAAAGACCTTGAGCAAGATCCTGTCGCTCCTGAAGAGCTTGCAATCGCTGTCTTTGAGTGGGTTCCAAAAGACGGCGTGGAAAAGATTCTCACGACTGAAGAAATTAAAAAACTCTGGAGATATTTTATTAAGGCGTAGGTGGAGGGACGTCGCTCGGGGGTGGTACATCACTTGGAGGCGGCACATCACTTGGCGGAGGTGTGTCTGGTGGAGGAACGTCGTCTGGCGGTGGAGTATCGCTTGGAGGCGGCACATCACTTGGCGGAGGTGTGTCTGGTGGAGGGACGTCGTCTGGCGGTGGAGTATCGCTTGGCGGCGGTACGTCTGCTGGCGGTGGGGCCAAAGAGTCTAGAGTCAGCGGCTCCTCAACCGGCGGCGGAGGCAGGTCGAGAGTGATAGTAAACGGAAGCGATGCGGTAGCAGAGTAGCCAGCACCGATTGGCGAGCCGAGCGTTGTTGCGCTGTATACTAAACTACCGTGGCACTGGTCGCCATTAATTAAACCCCCCGTGTCGGTAAGCGTAAAGTCTACATGCACGTCGCCGTAGCTCGTTGTTGCAGCACTAAGGGAGCTGAGGGCGCCGGTGTAGTTTAGGAGTGAGGTAGACGATGCAACGAGTTTGGTGCATAGCACTTCACCCGAAGTTGATGCGGTAATGGCAAACAGTGCAGGGAGTGCGTTTGTGCTCGGATTAAAGTGTTGGGAAATAGAGGCGGTTAGTGCGGGCGCTATCGTTGCTGTGTCTACAATGTTTTGCGTCTCTAGTGCAAGTGCACCAGCTACGAGCGTGTTGCCGCCTGAAACTTCGCTGTCGCTAAAGTACGCCACTGTGCTGCCAATGGTCCCAGCGTGGATCACGAGCACGAGCGCAGCAATGGTTGCTGCTCCGAGCACACTCATTTTGTTTACCCCATTAATGTATGACCGAGCCCCCGCATTTTTAACCTGCATTTGTAGTGCAGGTTTACTCAAAACACGAATGCCGTTAAAGTTTGAGCTTAGCTGATGAGCGGTGTGGGTCTTCATACGTTTTCTATCGGGGGTCGTGCGCGGAGCTCAGCAACTATTTTGAATGCCTCGTCGATTACGATCATGAGCGCAGGAATACCGATGAGGAGCGCAAAGCCGAGCGGCTTTTTGGCAAAGTCGAGTATGTATCCAATACCGGGAATAGAGAAGATAACGCGGCCGATGACTGTATTCGCGTTCGTGTAGCCCGTGTCTGCCTCCTCGTTAGCGTCACCTTTGGTTACGAATCGTTCACCAGTCGGAGTCTTTTCGACAGCGACGATGCGGTGCGTAGTTGGTATCTGGCTTCCAGTGTCTTCGCCGAAGGTGACTATGTCACCAACGCGGTACGGAGGCGTGGGGCGGATCACGATCACAGAGCCAGTAGGAATTGTTGGCTCCATCGAGCCGCTCTGAACTATTTTGATTTCAATATGCCCCGGAATAGGGAGGAGTGACGCAACAAAAAGCCCCGCAACTGAAAGTAGTGCAACTATGATCAGGGTGTAAATAATGTTGCCAAGCGTTTTCATTTTTATTTATGCGTATACACAGACGACCCAAAGAATTTGTATGTTGGGGGTTGAGGTTTGGGCCACTGGTAGCCGCTCCAGTCTTTACGCTCATCTTCGTCCTTCTTTTTCTTGTCATCATCCTTTTCCTTTTCTTTTGGCTTTTTTGGAGAATGAGGTTTGTCTTCTGAGCAAAGATATTTCGGCTTATCTGTGACTGGAAGTGCGCGGATCGCCATGTCGACATTAAACTTGTCTGTCTGCGACTCATTCCCCATGCCGCTTGGGTCGCACGTGATCTTCCCGTACTTTTTGTCGACACTTATAGTGCCTGCGCACCAACACATGCCTACGTAGCGCGTGGTGTTTGGTTTGCATGAGCCTCCGGCACCCGAGTCGCCGATCGTGTACGTCTTGTCGTCTAGCAAGTCGACGGCAGAGTTTTTAGGGCCATCACCAAAGAGCGACTTCTCGCTCTTTGGTTCATACTTACCATTGCCATTGTCGAGCCAGGCAAAGAGGTGTGTTTGCTTTGCAAGCTCGCCATCGTTGTCACCGTTGGCGTCGTAGTCGTACTCGGCTTCGTTCTGCACATTCTCACTCGACTCAAAGTTTTTAAAGTCGAGACACATCCACGCATCTTGGTTTTTAACATGAAGGGAAATGGTAGTGCATCCGAAGTCGCCAGGCTTCACATCAGGAAAGTTAAAGAACTTGTCTACCGTCGGGTTCAGATCCTTTGCACTCCATGTGGCAGAAGGAACGCTTTGCCCGTTGTAGTACGAGACGCTGTCTATCTTAAGGTCGATACCTTTGGTAGAGAAGGTGTAGCCTGTTGAGGCGTCTTTCAAGTACGCGCCACTACCAACCAGCGCACACGCAAGCGTGATGATGAGAGCACTCTTTGCTATGCGCGCGGTAGGCATGGCAGGTTAGATTTCGTCGTACGTAATGGTGCAGTTTACTACCTCGCCTTCGTCAAGCGTGGTATTTCCTCCAACAACTGCTGGACACTTCGCATCTCCACTGATCGAGCGTGTGTAGCCTGATACAGGATCAGCGTCGATCGAGTGAGGTGCGTTAGATGTTACTGCTGTTGAGCTGTTGTTAGGTCGGACAGTTCCATCAATTTTCATGATAAACGAACCGTTTGATGCGTCTGGATGAGTAGGGTTGTCATTAACGACATTTCTGAGGAGGTGAATGTTACTTGGAAGATCGTCATTGGTGATAGTGCAGTGTTTGTCATCACCAGGATTTAGCGTTACTTTCCCCTCTGCACTACAATCTCCACCGTATGTACCCTCATACCCGGTAACGCCATCTTCAAACACGGTGTAATTTCCAGCTGCTACCTGAGTCGTGATTCCTGAGGTAACGGCCGTTGCTAGGATTCCGTTGTCGACGAAGAGTTGGAAGTCTGGGATCAAGTTGTTACCGCCGTTATCGTTGACGACTATTTTGGTGACCGTGATCTTTGCAATGCGTGGCTGGCCACCGCAAAGGAAGTTAGGGTTGTTACGAGACTGTACTGCGCGGAATGCAACGTCGAGCGTTGCGCCGTCGGTCTGCGTTTTGTTGCCAAGGCCGTTACCGTTACAGTCAAAGCCAGTGCCACGTGCTTGCGGACCGTTAGTACCTAGGTTACCCTGACCGTCTTGCACAATTGGTTGTGGTGTAAGAGTACCGAAGCAGAACGATTTCGCAACGTATACAGTGGTGTTGCCTGGGATGAATGAGCCAGTGGTTGCTCCTGTCCACGCATTGTGTGCAGAGTCTGCGAGTGCAACAGAAAACGGAGTGGTGGTTGCCAGGTCGTACAGCGTCTGCACACCTTGCGAGAGTGCTTGCTCACCAACTTCGTAAACGTTGTCGCCGTCGTCAGCCCACCAGAACATCTGAATGTTTTGTGCGAGCTCGCCGTCCCACGTGTTGTTTACATCTTCAGGTGCGTCACCTGCGCCGAGCTCAGGCTCGTTCGAGCTCTTGTCGTCGTTAGAGGTGAGCGTAACGTCCATGCAGGCGTATGCATTGTTGTTGTTGACGTGAAGAGAGATAGTATCTTCGCCCTCGTCGTCTGGCTTCAAGTCAGTAAAGTTGAAAAAGAGAAGGCCGTTGCCAAGGTCGCTCGCGTTCCAGCTCGTGGTGCAGGGCGTGCCAGGGACCGGGTATGCAGCAGAGCCAACCCACTGCCACTCTGGAGTTTCCGTCTTGCTAACGTTGGCGCACTTGTTGAGGTTGTAGTACGACTCGTTGTCTACTGTTAGGTCGAGTGCACCAGCTGCAAAGGTATTGCCGGTTGACGTTTCTGCGTCTTTAAAAAACGCACCTGTGCCTCCAACCGCTGCTGCTGTGGAGACTACCCCGATTAAAACTGCGCTTACTAAAATTCTCTTCATCATAATAATTTAAAAGGTAGTAACGATTAATGCTGGCTTACTTATAGTCAGCCCGCAGTCCCGCCGAAGGCGGGACTGAACGGCTGTTTACAAGACAGGATTATCCTGCAATTTGAGGAACGCAGCGGAAG
>CAZQPW010000008.1:0-25487 GCA_964595305.1 uncultured Candidatus Saccharibacteria bacterium | reverse complement strand
AAAATTCTCTTCATCATAATAATTTAAAAGGTAGTAACGATTAATGCTGGCTTATAGTCAGCCCGCAGCCTCGACTGCGTCGAGGCTGAACGGCTGATTACAAGTCAGGATTACGAAGGCTTCTGAACGCAGACGAAGTTTCCGTTGTTTCGTGCCTGCTCAACAGTGAAGGTTACGTCAACCTTAGCTGAGTCAGTCTGAGCTTCGTTGCCCATAGTTGATCCGTCGCATCCCAAGTTACCTGCGCCACCAGTAACGGTACCTGCGCACCAGAACATACCAACATAGTTAGTGATGCTTGGAGCCATTGGTACGCCGCCATTAGTTACGCTGTCAGCGAGAGGGATGGTAAGACCGTTACCTTCGATGAGGCTTGAGAGAGCGCCGTTACCAAGAGCTGGTTCGCCTACTTGCCAGATGTTGTCGCCTTCACCAGTGTCATCGCCCTGGAAACCAGCAGTTGCTCCTTGGTCGAGCCATGCCTGGAACTTGAGGTTTCCTGCAAGCTCGCCGTTGCCAACTGGGCCAGCAGTTACGTCGCCAGCAGTTGATTCAGGTTCGATAAGTGTGTTCTCGTCGTTAGCGGTGGTCTTGATGTTGAGGCAAGCCCATGCTGGGTTGTTGTCGATGTGGAGAGAAACAGTGTTCTCGCCGCGATCGCCTGGCTTAACGTCAAGGAAGTTAAAGAACTGCTGTGCACCGAGGTCTGTTGCAAGCCATGTTCCTGTGCAAGCTGAGCCAATTACAGGATACTGATCAAGCTGTGCAGTTGCTCCAACTTCGAGTTGCCACCAGTAGTCTGTTGGGTCCGTCGTTTCCGTGTTTGGAACACAGATAGCGTTGTTGTAATGTTGCTGGCTGTCCACCTTGAGATCAATTGCACCCGCAGTGAACGTGTTGCCTGTTGAAGTCTCAGTGTCGTTGAAGAATGCGCCCGTTGATGCAACACTCAGTCCTGCGACGAGTGCAAGCACACCAAGCGACAAACTAATTCTTTGTAGCATGTGTCTAATTTATTTAGTAATTAATAAAAAATGTAGACCTCGAGGGGTCATATGCGAACAGTAGCATGCATGGAAAATCTGCAAGTGAGAAAAAAAGTGATGAGGCAACACTCTATCCACACGCGCAATAGCGTGATTAGAAATGACGGCTATGTAGAGCGAGAAAGTTTTTTTACTTAAAATTTTTGTGCTGTGTATAACATGTGCTAAAAAACAGAGTTAAAAAACAGAAACCAAACTTTGTGAAGCTGCTTTTACAGAATTTGCATAAATGGCAATTCCGATTATTATTACACTATGTCTACCGAAAAGAAAAGGTTCATCGTTATTGAAGACGAGCTTGCGCACATCGCTGGCGTGCGCATGGCACTCGAAGCGAGTGGCCACATCTTGAAAGACAGAGCACGCACGTTAGAAGACGCACTCACGCTCGTTAAAGCAATGACGAACAAAGGCCACACCAAGCTCGTTGTTGATGCAATACTGCTCGATGGCAATTTGCGCACCGAAGCACCAGCAGGGTACGAGCCAGGCGACGATGCAAAAACTATTCTTGCTGCACTTGAAGAGGCTGGGCTTCGGAACAGAGTAAAAGTAATTGGAATGAGCAGAGACACAATTGAAGGTGTTGACGTAAATATTTACAAATCAATGTCAGACGAAATCCTGAAAAGTAAACTAGATGGTGCGATTCTAGACCTCTTCCCAACTCCTCTCAAGCTCGAAAAGCCTAAAAAGAAGGCGTTAAAGCAGCGCTTTACTAAGCCAGCAAAACGTTAGGCATAAGTGGGAAATCCCGATGGGTAGTATGGGAAAAGAAAGAGGGTTACATGGCGGAGTTGGGTACGACCCGACACACGACGGGCCAGTCGGGCATTACTTAGATGAAAAGGCAAGAGAGGGTATTCCGCCGTTATTTAAAGGCATTGAGGATTTCAAAATGCTGTGCAACCTCGGGCTCGTGTGGGAGGGCATTACATATGTGCGCGTTATGTTTAATTACGCTCGGGGCGATGGTCACTATGGAGTTGTAAAAGTTGGCGACCAGTGGATGCTTCAAGGCGTTGATGTTGGACCGCACAGTGGTGATAGTGGCACTCATGATCCAAAAATGATTTTGAAGACAAAAGCAGATAGGAAATTCCCGTTTTATTTTGAGATCCACGATCTTAATTATGATAAGCTACAGGAGTTAATTAAAAAAGAACAGGCAGATCAATCACAAAGCTAAAGAACGAGCGCAGCGAGCGCAACGGTAAGGCCGATGCCAAAGCCGATGAGCGTTTGTGTGCGCGTGTGCGCATGGATTGTGATGCGGCTCCAGAGTACGACGCAGCTTACAATGAGCGCGAGCAGATAAAAGTAAAATGGATTTGCATAAAATATTTTTGCTACGGTGCATGCATGGACGAGCGTTGAGCCGGCGAGTGCTGCGTGCATGCTGGGGAACGCGCTGTATTTAAAATCTTCGAGCGCATTTGTTGGGCGCGGAGTGCGCGTAAACAGTTTGATGAAACTCACCACTCCTGCAGTGATCGCCGTTGACCCAAGGAACGTAAGCGCCGCCTCGAGTGCGCCGGCATACCAAAGCCAAAGGCACGTTGCGACTACCAGCGCTATAAAAACGGGCGAGGGGAGCGCGCGATGCACGAGGAGCGCAAGCTGTTCACTATTTGTCACTCTATGGCTCATCTGTATATGATACAGTCATTATATGAGTATTTTGAGGCAGAAGCCAGACTTCTTTGAACGGGTGACCACGTGGGTCGGCTCAGTCCCCTCGTTAATTGTGCACACGCTCATTTTCTTTGGTGCATTTGCAGTTGCGGCTTTTGGCTATGCGCAGTGGGATTTCGTGCTGCTCGTCCTTACTACCGTAGTTTCGCTTGAAGCTATTTACCTAGCCATATTCATTCAGATGACAGTCAACCGCAACACCGCGTCACTCCGCGAAGTTGAGGAGGACGTTGAAGACATTCAGGAAGATATCGATGAAATCAGCGAGGATGTCGAAGACATCCAGGAAGACATCGAAGAGATCAGCGACGAGGTCGAAGAGATCCACGACGACGTCGAAGAGATGTCAGATGCCAACGCGCAAGCCAGCACATAATGTTAGCAGACCACGCATTTTTATACTGGAACCTGTTCTTCCTATTAGTGTGGGCTGTGCTGTACGTGTGTTTGCCGCGTGTAAGGCGCGAAATGTTAGTGTTTTCCTTACTTTGTGCGCCGCTTGGTCCTATCGCCGCGCACTTTTATGCTACTGACTATTTTGAGCCTGCGTATACGCTGGGGCTTTTTGCAGAAACGATGCTAAATGGATTTGTAAATGGAGGCATCGCCGGTTCAGTCTACGATTTTTTTCGTCTGGACAGGGGTGAACGTTCTACACGCCGAGGTTTCTTCTATTTAGCACTGTGCGCGTATGCATTTGGTACGCTCTGGATGTACCTTGGTGAGCAACTAGGAATTAATTCTGTATATACTTCACTAACGCTCTTCGCTTTCGTTGGTGTGCTCATGCTAACGCTCCGGCCGAGACTAATCCGCAACTCACTTTTTAGCGGCATTTTATTCTGCGCATTCCACAGTGCGTTTTATGTCGTTTTCTTTTTTATTTTTCCTGATGCGATCAGTTGGTGGAGGCTTGAAAATGTGAGCGGATACGTGCCATTCGGTGTTCCGGTCGAAGAAATTGTGTGGACGTTTGCTTGGGGTGCTATAGCTGGCCCCGCATCCGAGCTCACCGCTCGACTTCGAATTCCTTTTGTTAGTGCCTAAGCCTTAGGCTTGTCGAGTTTGTCGAGACCAAGCATCTTGACGCCGAAGTAAATGACGGCAGCGATGATGACGAAGTCGACGAGTGCCGCGATGAACGAGCCGTACTTAACGCCCATGAACGCGAGGTCTTTTACAAAGTCGGTTGATCCAAGAAGGATGCCAACAACAGGCATCACGATGTCGCTCACGAGAGAGGTAACTACCTTACCAACTGCGGTGCCGAGTATAACACCGATAGCGAGCCCTACCACACCCTGAGTTCTTATAAAATCTACAAAATCTGAAAGCGTTTTTTGCATAAAAAGTTTTTAGTAATATATAATTACTATACTATGACACCAACTAAAGTTCCAGACGTAACGTTTAAAACTCGAGTTCGAGACGAGTCGGTCGGCGGAGATAACCCATACCGCTGGCAAGATGTAACGAGCAGCGAGATTTTTAAAGGTAAGAACATCGTGCTCTTCGCCTTGCCCGGCGCGTTTACCCCAACGTGCGACTCGACACACTTGCCTGGCTATGAGGCAGTCTATGACGAGTTTAAGTCGCTCGGAGTTGATGAGGTGATCTGCCTTTCAGTCAACGATGCGTTCGTAATGAAGCAGTGGGGTGACAAGCTCGGCGTAAAGAAAGTGCGCTTGCTCCCAGACGGAAACGCGTGGTTTACGCGCGGTATGGGCATGCTCGTTAAGAAGGAGGATCTCGGTTTCGGCGACCGCTCGTGGCGCTACTCCATGCACGTTGTCGATGGGGAAATAAAAAAGCTTTTTTCAGAGGCAGGGCAGGCAGACAATTTCCCTACAGACCCGTTTGAAGTTTCAGACGCAGCAACGATGCTCGCATACCTTAGAGAAATTCATTCTTAAGTAGGTTTGTGGTATACTAAATATAATGAAAAAAATTATTGACGTAGTTAAGGCGTACCAGGCGCTCAGTATTTTTCTCGCGCTGGTAGTAATAGGTATTGGCTACTATGCGTTTGCAGGAGGCTCCGGCGCAAAAGAGGAAACATACACTGTAGTGAAGGGTCCGTTCGAGCAGCGAGTCTCTGTTTCGGGGACAGTGGTTGCGGGTAACGAGGTTGATCTCGGGTTTTCGCAGAGCGGAAGAGTTTCGGGTGTGTACGTAATTGAGGGGCAGAAAGTATTGAAGGGCACACTGATTGCTGAGGTAGATAATGCTGATTTATATGCAGCGGTTGCGTCTAAACGCGCTGCCCTCGGGCGCGAAGAGGCGCGCCTTGCCGCGCTTGAGCGCGGTGCGCGTCCGGAAGAGCTCGCAGTTGCAGACGCCAGCGTGCACAGCGCCGAAACGACGCTTGTTTCAGCTGAGCAGTCGCTCCGCGATGCTATGCGTGACGCTTATGCAAAGTCTGATGCAGCGGTCCACATTTATGCTGACCAGCAGTTTAACAACGCTAGCAGCAACTCGCCAACATTCAACATCGCGGTTGCAAACAGCAATCAGCGCGTGCTAGCAGAAAATACGCGTCTCGTTCTTGAGGCGCAACT
Organism: uncultured Candidatus Saccharibacteria bacterium; assembly: GCA_964595305.1. GTDB lineage: Bacteria > Patescibacteriota > Minisyncoccia > Phycocordibacterales > Phycocordibacteraceae > Phycocordibacter. The sequence goes on along the minus strand of CAZQPW010000008.1, from coordinate 20,188 downwards.
CCGCTCGTGGGCCGGCGAGCCGCTCCTTACCGCAAGTAGCTCAGACTTGGCTTCGTACTCAGCATCAAGTAAAGATCGCGTGCAAAGCGTCGGTCTTTTCCTCAGCGCAGTATCTGCAGCGCTCGAGAGTGCACAGCCGAGCTCGGGGGTAAGCCAAACCGTAGTTGATGCTTACAAGGCGACCATCAGCACGCAGCGCAGCACCGTTGCCCTAGCTCAGACTGCACTTACGACCGCAGAAAATAGTTTAACCGCCGCAAAGAGTGCACTCGCCGCAGCGCAAAGCTCTCGCGACCTTACGCGCGCGGGCGCCTCGATCGAAGATGTGAACGCGCAAAGAGCGATCGTTGCCGCAGCAAGCGCAGATGTTGGGAGTGCGCTTGCACAGCTTGGCAAGTCGCAGGTTCGCGCACCGTTCTCAGGCACCATCAGTAAGCTAGACGCAAAGGTAGGGAAAGTGGTGTCGCCAAACGAAAGTCAGGTTACGCTCATTGGTGAAGGTGTTTTCCAAATTGAAAGCTACGTTCCAGAAATTAATGTCGGCTTCTTGAAGAAGGACGACACCGCAGAAGTGCTCCTCGACGCAATAACAGACCGCACATACCACGCGAAAGTAAATACTATCGATGTGGGAGAGTCTGTGCGAGATGGCGTTTCAACATACCGCACCACACTAGTATTTTCAGATGCAGACGAAAAGATAAGGAGCGGAATGACCGCTAATGTAGAAATCCTTACGGAACAAAAAGATGCAGTAATTTCGATCCCGCTTGGACTAGTGCGCTTTGAGTCAGGAAAAAAGTTGGTGACCATAAAAGATGGTAAGAAAAACGTTGATAGAGAAGTGGTAACCGGCGCCATCTCGTCACTTGGTCAGCTTGAGATCTATAAAGGACTTTCGGTTGGTGATATCCTCGTCGTTCCCGCGCAGTAGTACATGTTTACGTGGCTCAATTACAAAATCGGTTTCTACTTGGCACGCCGGCAACTCCAGCGTTCAAGTATTTGGACCACAGGGCTCATTGTGTTCGTGATGGTGCTCACGTTCTTGAACCTCGTTGTGATTTCCGGCATCCTTGTTGGGCTCATTCAAGGATCTATCGACCAGTTTCGCGCACACTATACAGGCGACGTAATTATTTCCACGCTTGATGATCGCTCATATATTGAGAACTCGCCTAACCTTATCAGGCTCGTAGAGTCTCTCCCAGATGTTGCTGCATATTCCGCACGTTATGTAGAGTCCGGAGTTGCAGAGGCCAACTATCAAACAAGAAAGGAGAGCGACAAGCCAAACACGGCAGGAACGCCGATGACAGGAATCGATCCAGAGCACGAAGACGCAACGCTTGATGTAAAGCGATTTATTATCGCAGGCTCTTATCTAGAGCCAGGTGATTTCGATAAGGTGGTAGTTGGCTCATATATATTGAAGAAGTATTTTCCAGTTGAAAGCCCAGGGCTCACTACGCTGGAGAATGTTGATGTTGGGAGCAAGATCCGCGTTAAGATCGGTGGCGTTGAGCGGGAAGTGATAGTGAAGGGGATTTTGAAAAGCAAAGTGGACGACCTGAGTCGCAACATTTTCTTCCTCGACTCGCAGTTTCGCAGTATGATCGGCCGCACTGACGGTAATGTAGACCAAATAGCGATCCGACTCAAGCCGGGCGTCGACCCGAACGTAGTGAGAGACACCATCAAGCGAAGCGGCGGTGACCGTTTTGCAAAAGTGCAAACGTTTGAAGATGCACAACCAAAATTCCTCAAAGACATCGTCGCAACGTTTGGCCTTTTGGGTGCCGCGTTTAGCTCTATCGGCCTCGTGGTTTCTTCGATAACAATCTTTATTGTAGTGTTCATCAATGCAATCACGCGCCGAAAGTTTATAGGAATCTTGAAGGGTATTGGTATTAACGGAGACGCGATCAAGATTTCATACGTGATCCAGTCTATCTTCTACGCAGTGTGCGGTTCCGCAATCGGGCTCGTTATTGTGTATGGATTCCTCGTACCGTTTGTTGCGGCGCACCCGATTAACTTTCCGTTTAGCGACGGCATTCTCGTAGCTCCTGTTGGTGAGACGTTTGTTCGTGTGGGACTGCTCGTCTTCTCAACACTTGTGGCGGGTTATATTCCCGCTTGGATGATAGTGAGGAGAAATACGCTCGACTCGATCTTAGGACGAAACTAATATGATTTACACAGACAACCTCATTAAATCTTTTCAAAACGGCGACCAGGTGACTCGCGTGCTTAAAGGCGTTTCGCTTAAAGTTGAGAGCGGCGAGTTCGTCGCTATTATGGGTCGCTCAGGTGCCGGAAAGTCCACGCTCATGTACCAACTTTCTTTACTTGATGTTCCGACATCTGGCGAGGTGTATGTTGACGGCGCACCAACAAGCTCGCTTTCAAGCGAGGAGAAGTCTCGCATACGCCTCATTCAGTTTGGATACGTATTCCAAGACTATGCGCTCCTGCCTGAACTTACCGCACTTGAAAATGTTGCACTCCCACTCTTAATGCAGAACGTTGAATTTAAGCGCGCTAACGAGGAGGCTGCAGCAGCACTCACGCGCGTGGGCTTGGGCCACCGACTTAAGAACACCCCCGCACAACTTTCCGGCGGAGAGCAGCAGCGTGTTTCTATCGCGCGCGCGGTAGCTCACAACCCTAAAGTTCTTTTTGCAGATGAGCCAACAGCCAACTTGGATCGCGCTTCGTCTACTAATGTGATGCAGATTTTTGAGGAGCTTCATAAGGCAGGGCAGACCATAATAATGGTTACGCACGAAGTTGAATACGCACAAGGTGCAGACAGAATCGTCACGCTTGACGACGGGCTCATAGTATAAAAGTAGCGGTTGATTTTTCAAGTGCGCGTGCTATAATCACTCGCATGTCAGGCTACCATACTGAGCGCGTGCGTACTGCGAGCCGATCCCGTCCGTCAAAGGAAAAGGAAATAACAAACGGTATTTGTGAAATACTTTCTGTCACGCCAAAGCAGTTAGAGCTACTCGAGAAAAGGGTGCATGCTAAAAATGGACACATCAGGGTCATAGTGCATCCATTTGGACTTGAGGACACCATTGAGCCAGTTACAAACGTGAAGCGTTCATTTGCGCACACTAAGAGAGTAATAGCGCAGCACGGAACTAAGCGAGGAGATGTTGCTCCTACTTTGATGCTAGTACAAACAGATGATAGCGGAGGCGTTCATCCTAACGTTTTGCGCGACGCAAATAACTTTTCACAGGTAGGTATACATATTATTCCGACTGAATCCAACCACTCAACGCCATCACAAAAGGTAATTGAGGCGTCTAGGAAGCTCATTCGAGCACTTGGCAGGCTAGAGGGTGACGAGCCAGATCGTTTCCTCGGTTGGGCAGGGTTAGTTGCTGCACTCAAGGCTGTTGGTGTAGAGTCAGCGACGGTTTCCGGAGGATACATTGGCGAAGCAGAAGATGCCTCAAAAAATGAATTTCCGAACGAGATTCTAATATCACGCTGCCTGGGCGACTTGGTGCGTAACTTCAGACTTTTAGGACTCAAGGTGGATATTTCGCCGTCTTCGGCGTACAAAGACGGCCTTACGCGTGCTGATCTGTCGCGACTTGGAGTTGCTGCAAAAGATACGGGGAAGAATAGATAGTATGAGCGAACGCGAACCTACCGTAAAGAATTTTTTTGAAAAAGAAGACAAGTTGTTTTCTGAAGTCCTTGGAATATCTGGCGAGGAGACGCGTCGGCTAATGAAAAGAATCGCAGATACCGGTGGGCATATCCGCGTCGTGATGCACCCAAATAGTATCGAGCAGCCTCCGGGCAGTTTAGATAAAAATGCGTACAAAAATTTCTTAGCACACCTGAGCAAGCTCTTTATGCAGCATGCAGAAAGGCATGGTAGCACATGCCCGACTTTTTTATGTGTCGATCGTGGAGAAATTATTTTTAAGAAAGGAGATGGAAGTATTGTGCATCAACGCGAATTTGCACCACTCGGGCTGTATGTGCTTCAGACAGAGCAAGATTCTGGTCAACCGGCGCGTGTCGTCACAGAAGCTGTCAAGGAATATTTGCTCGCGGACAATAACCGCAGTCTACCCGCTGCTGAAAAGCATGTGGAGGCTTGGTCGTCTCTAGGATTGCTCTTTCGATTTCTCGGTGTCCACTCGATGACTGTAAGCGGCGGGTATGTTGGAGCCGAAGCAATGAAGGCTAGTCGTTGTCTTGGTGCGTTCATCAGAGTCATGCGTCATTTTGGATATAAAGTAGATATTTCGAATTCTGTGGTGTATCGCGACGGCGTGACTCGAAATACCTTAAAATACCTCGATATTCCACTCAAAGAAACGGGGAAGAAAAGGCAGAGCTAGTTTGTAGGGGTGTATACTGAAAGAGTTATTACTTAACATTCACTATGGACACGAGTTCTAAGCTCTTTCTAGCGCTTATTGCGCTCGTTGCCGTGGTAGCAGGTGTCTATTTGGCGACGGGTACTCCAGAGCCAGCTGTGACACAGGCGCCAGTGCAGCAACAGCAGCCAGTACAGCAAACGTCGCCAATTGGAGTTGAAGCAGTCGCTTCGGCACCAACGGCTCCAACAGACTCTCTTGAGGATTTTATTACTTCAATAATTGCAGACGTGCAGAACCAAGCGGCAGCAGTTACCGCGCTCGATGCTTCGGTTTCAAGCAACGCGTCTCCTACCGTTGAACTCTATGACCCATCAAATCAATAACCTGCAAAAAGTAGTTGCCGCAGTTCTCATCGCGCTGTTTGTAGTGCCGGTGAGTGCCTTTGCCGCAACAAGTCCAATTAGAGAGCGCTTGGAAGTTAGGAAGGCAAACGCAAGTAGCACTAGTGACCGAGACGGAAAGGCACTCGGCCACGCTTCAACCTCTCCAGCTGGAATTAATTTCTGTAGCAATCTGAGTAAGACAAGCGCTCGTATTCTAGACTCGTTGCCAAAGCGTGAAGCTAAGCGCACAGAAAAGCGTGACGAAAAGAAAGGTAAAATTGAAGACAAGCGCGCGTCGTCTACCATCAAGCTTGATGACAAGCGAATGGAGTGGGACGACAACCGAGCTGAGCGATATCAAAAACTCCTCACTAAAGCTTCTACAACTGAACAAAAGGCCGCAGTAGATGCATTTAAGGTTGCGGTTGATACGGCAGTTAAAGCTAGACGCGATGCAATAGACGCGGCTGTTGCAGCTTTCCGAACAGGATCCGACGCGCTCCTTGCTGAGCGAGCATCGTCAACTGATGCAGCGTTTGCTGCGCTAAAGACGTCGACCGAAGCAGCAATCGCAAAAGCAAAAACAGACTGTTCCGCTGGAGTCGACGGCAAACTTGTTCGCGAAACCCTTGCCGCTGACCTCAAGGCAGCACAGGAAACATTCCGTAACGCAGTTAAGCCAAATGGTGAGTACGAAGCTAAGTTGAAAGCGCTTCGCGCGACGCGCGACGCAGCCATTAAGGCTGCAATCGAGGCATTCAAGGTAGCTTTTGATGCTGCTGTTGCGGCACTCAAGACTGCATTCGGAATGTAACACTCTCTACCCCCTCTCTCACAACCCGCCCCGACATTGTCGGGGCGGGTTGCTTTTATGCCATACGTATGCTAGAATAAGTGCATGTTTCGGTCACGTACTCGTGGTGCGGGGCGCCACGGTACTCCCTCAGCTCGTTCGTCTCGCTCACGTTATAGCGCAGGACCAGGAAGGAGAAGGTTTCGAGGCTCTTCAATACACCCATCAAAATTTATACGCAAAGCGGATGCGGTAGCGCCTGAGGCGCCGTTCGTGCCTGTGCACTCGTTTGCAGACTTTGATATTCCGCTCGAACTTAAGGCAAACATTGCCCGCAAAGGTTTTACCGAGCCGTCTCCCATCCAAGACAGTGCAATTCCACACGTATTAAAGAAGCACGACATCGTCGGCATTGCTAACACCGGCACTGGAAAGACTGCCGCATTTCTTATCCCACTTATTGCTGAGGCACTAAACACGCGCAACTTCCAAGCGCTTATCATGGTGCCTACCCGAGAGCTTGCACTTCAGATCGAGGAGGAGTTTCGCGCGTTTGCTCGTGGTATGCGCCTATACTCATCTGTATTTGTCGGTGGCACAAGCGTGGGAAGAGACATCTCGCGACTTAGGTATCACAGTCACTTTATTATCGGAACCCCAGGCAGGCTAAAGGATCTTATCGAGCGTGGCGCACTGTTCCTTGGGGACACGAGCGTGCTCGTTCTCGATGAAGCTGACCGCATGCTCGACATGGGATTTATAAATGATATGCGTTCGATAGTTGCCGAGGTGCCGAGAAACCGCCATACACTATTCTTCAGCGCGACGATGAACCAGGAAATAGAGAGCTTAGTTGGCGAGTTTCTCTCGAACCCTATTAAAATTTCAGTTAAGAAGACAGAGACAGCGTCTAGCGTAAATCAGGATGTTGTTCGAGTAAAGCGAGGTGAAAGTAAGTTCGAAACGCTCGTAGGCATTCTTTCTAGCCCAGGCTTTACTAAGGTGCTCATTTTTGGTGCGACAAAGCATGGTGTAGAGCGACTTGCGGAAGAGCTAAAGGCTCGCGGCATTAAAGCAGAGTCGATACACGGTAACAAAACCCACGGCAAACGCCAGCAGGCACTCAAATTGTTTAAGAACCATCATGTAGATGTGCTTGTTGCGACAGACGTTGCGGCGCGAGGACTCGACATCAGTGGCGTTTCTCACGTCATTAACTATGACCAGCCTGCAACGTACGACGACTATGTACACCGTATTGGCCGCACAGGCAGAGGTGGTAAGACCGGTGAGGCACTGACATTTGTTGACGGATAAAAAGTGCTGCTAGTATGTGAGTAATGAAGTTTACTCACGCCTACGCCGTAATTGGTATTGGAATTATTATTCTTGCAGTAGGAGTTTTCTTTGCTGCGCGCGAAGGTTCGCACGACAGCGTAGTTTTGCCTCCGCAAAGTGTCGCACTGTACGAAAATGCATCTTCAAGCGACATAGTGCTTGAGCTTCCATTCCCGGGCGCGGTGGTTGGGAAGACGTTTTCCCTCGTCGGCAAGGCGCGCGGCGGATGGTACTTTGAAGCGTCGTTTCCTGCGCGCGTAGTTGCAGAAGGAGGACAGATACTTTGGCAGGGACCTGTTACTGCGTTGGGTGAGTGGATGACGAGCGAGCTTGTTCCGTTTAATACCGAGGTCAAAGTTCCTGAGTCGTATATCGGTAAAGCTACGATTATACTCGAAAACGACAACCCGTCAGGCATGCCCGAAAATCAAAAGACGCTTTCAGTACCAATAACAGTTGAATATTAGGCAGGGCCTTTTACGGCTGCCTTTCGCTCTGTCCGAATTGACTCCGCCGTTCTTCGACGTTGGTAAAAGTGGTGCGACCAGTGACTCGCAAAGCCGCGGGGGACAAAGCTTTTCGGCTCGGTGTACACCTTTTCGTTGGCTGGGTTTGGATAAGCAAATTTAATAATCTCTACGGCCTGCTGCCATAGACGGCGGTTGTATTCGTTACTGAGTCCTGTTCTCACTTCTTTCATGCCGGTACTATAGCATGCAGAAGGTGCGGCACAAAACGGTGTTACTCTGTATGTAATGATCGCTGAAGTGGTACTTTATGGCACTCTTGCGCTTGCAGGAGCTACTCACGAAAATGACTCTAACTCTATAGATTTGCCAAGCTCGCTGTACGTACCTTCTGCTCCTAATCAAAATCAGCAAAACTCAGACATCTCAACCTCGACACTTCAAAACCTATTTGGAACCTCGAGTGGTGCGACCACCGGCACAGGGGATGGTTCAAGTTCGGGCAGTGGGCAAGGGGTGACTCAAAACGTGCCACCAGCAGTGCAAAGCGAGCTGCAAAATGCCGCTGCACAGACGGGCGGCATCATCTCTACAAATGTCGGTGGAAATGGATCCACTTTGAATCAAAACGAATCAATATCGACTCCACTCGTTACGGCACTTACCTCAAGTGGCGCGGTTTCTATTGAGCGTGTGAGCGGCAGCGGTAGTGCTACTCTTGGGTACGGCGACTATGTAACTCACATTACTGCCGATGGTGTGCGCAATGTGCTCGGCGCTTTTGGTATTTCTAGTATCGACGTCGAAACATGGATAGATGCCGAGCAAACACACCGCTCAGTAACTGCACACGCAACTTTGCCACCAAACCAGCCAATTTCATATTCTCCACAAGACCTCGCGGTCATCGCGTCGTCACTGTCGCTTGGAGATGCTCACTTTGTTGATGCAGATGTAAGCGGCACACACCTCACGCTACACTACAAAACATCAGGAAGAGTGCTCGGATTTATTCCTATTATTTTGCCGATTACTATTGAGGTGCAGGCAAGTGCGATAGCTGCTGCTGAGCGCGTAATACTAACCTACCCGTGGTATAGGACGTTTACATGGCTTACTGTTCCGGAGTCTTCGGTGCGTACGGCGATCGATAAGAAGTTGCTCGAGGCGATACAGTCATCTGTTGGTGGCGCCGACAGAGAGGCACGCCTTTTTGTCGCGGTCATGTCAGCCCTCTCAGACTTGCACGCAGAGTACGAAAAGGGGATTAAATTAGTTTTGTAGTCATGATATAGTGCGGATACACATGAAGCAGAAGTTTCACTCAGTCGTTAGTCATTTATTAAAACAAGGGAAAGGAATACTTGCGGCAGACGAGAGTATCGCAACGTGCACAGAGCGTTTTGAGGCGCTCGGCATACCATCGACACCCGAAATGCGCGCAGCATATCGAGAGATGCTTTTTACTGCGGAAAACGTAGGGTCATATTTAAGCGGAGCAATTCTTTTTGATGAAACACTACGGCAGGCCACCGCTGACGGAACCCCGTTTGCTGAGCTGCTTGCCAGCAAGTCTATTTTGGTCGGTATTAAAGTTGACCAAGGGCTAGCAAAGGACCCTCAGTTTGACGGAGAGGATGTAACAAAGGGCCTTGATGGTCTGCGTGCACGTCTTTCTGAGTACCGCGAACTAGGGGCCTCGTTTACTAAGTGGCGCTCCGTACACCCGGTTAACGGTGCGTCTCCAACTGCGATGCGGGAAAATGCTTCAAGGCAAGCTGCATACGCTGGCGATGTCCTCCAAGAGGGTTTAGTCCCAATTATCGAGCCTGAAGTGTTGATGAAGGGTTCGCACAGCGCCGAAGAGGCAGAGAAGGCGATTACCGAAGTGCTATCCGTTGTGATCGACGCTCTCCATGTGCGCGACATCGACCTTTCTCACGTAATCATCAAGACCGCAATGGCTGTTGCCGGCTCTGACTCCTCAAAGGCGGAGTCAGAAGAAGTTGCCGAGCGCACCGTGCGTGCACTTAAGACTGCATTACCTGAAGAGTTGGGCGGAGTCGTGTTCCTTTCGGGCGGGCAAGAACCAAAAGAGGCTACCGCAAACCTAAACGCGATCTCACGACTTGAGCCGTTACCATGGCCCATCACTTTTTCTTTTGCGCGAGCACTTCAAAACGACGCAATGAAGCTCTGGTCAGGTAAAAGTGAAATGGTCGGCGAAGCTCAGGCTGCATTTCTGTCACGACTTTCTCTCGTCAAGGCCGCCGATGCTGGCGCTTACTCGCCGGCGCTCGAAAACGGCAACGAGTAAGCCATTCATTACAACACAAAAAATGCCTCGTTTGACAGCGAGGCTTTTTTATTTCTATTAACAGCTCATCCACACGTTATCCATATCGCAAAACGGTTCGTTTTTGATGCAGGGGGGTACAATGCAAGAATCATTCATCACCTATGCCAGACATCACTAAAATCAAGAAAAGAAACGGCAGTATCGTAGACTTCGATCGAAAAAAAATAGAAAGTGCTATCTCAAAATCATTCAAGGAGGTTTTGTTTGACCCAAAGCCGGAAGAAGCAGCTCATATTGCCGCAGGCGTATCTGACCATCTACTGCACCGGTACGGCAACTCAGTCAACGTCCCTAATGTCGAAGAGATCCAGGACCTGGTAGAGCGTGCACTCATGGCACGCTCACATTTTGATGTCGCAAAGGCCTACATTATTTACCGCTACGAGCATGCAAAGATCCGCGAAGAAAAGGTAAAAGAGGTTCAGGAAAAGATCGAAGAGCGCGGCCTCCTTATCTCGCATACAGACGGTACCAAAGAAATTTTTTCTCTCGACACACTTAGGAAGTCTCTACTAAACGCTGCTGCAGGTCTCGACAATGTTGACATCGAAGGCATCCTCCAGCAGGTACAGCGGGAGGTATATGACGGAATTTCTTCGCAGGAGCTCGAACGTACGCTCATCATGGTCGCCCGCTCTATGATCGAGCGCGATCCAAACTACGACAAGTTGGCAGCCGCACTCCAGCTCCGCAGCACATACAAGCAAGTTTTCCGCGTGTCGGTTGATAAAAATTCAGCAAATTTTGATGCAACGTATCGTAGCGCATTTGTCTCCAACATGCACACGATGGTTGCAAACAAAATGCTCGACGAGCGCATGCTCACTTTTGACCTGGACGTACTCGCTAAAGCGCTAAAACCAGAGCGTGACACGCTGTTAAAGTACATGGGAGTTTCCACGCTCACGGACCGTTACTTCATTGCCGACAGAACCAAAAAAGTTCCATTTGAGGTTCCACAAACGTTTTACATGCGCGTTGCAATGGGTATCGCACTCAATGAAAAAGATAAGCGCGAAGAATGGGTGGTTAGTTTCTACGAAATCCTTTCAACGCTTAGATATGTACCAGGCACGCCAACGCTATTCCACTCGGGTACCCCTGTGCCGCAGCTTTCAAATTGTTATTTGAACACGGTAGAAGACGATCTCGACCACATCTTTAAGGTTTTTGGTGATAATGCTCAGATGTCAAAGTGGGCGGGAGGTATAGGAACAGATTGGACGAACATCCGTGGTGTTGGTGCGCTTATTAAAAAAGCTGGTATCCACTCGCAAGGTGTGATCCCGTTCCTTAAGATTGCGAACGACGTTACCGTTGCGATTAATCGCTCTGGTAGGAGGCGCGGAGCAACTGCCGTGTACCTTGAGACGTGGCACTACGACATAGAGTCGTTCCTAGAGCTTCGTAAAAATACTGGCGACGAGCGCCTCCGCACGCACGACATCAATACGGCAAACTGGATCCCAGACCTCTTCATGAAGCGTGTTCGCGAAGACGGGCAATGGACGCTCTTTTCTGCGGACGAGGTACCCGACCTCCATCACATCTACGGTAAAAAATTTGAGGAGGCATATGTTCGTTACGAAGCTATGGCAGACAGGGGGGAGATCAAACTCTTCAAGCGTATTCGTGCAGCAGACTTGTGGAAGAAAATGCTCGGCATGCTCTTTGAGACTGGCCACCCTTGGATTACCTTTAAAGATCCTTCAAATATCCGCTCTCCTCAAGACCACGTTGGTGTCGTTCACAACTCAAACCTGTGTACCGAAATTCTGCTAAACAATTCGCGTGAGGAGACAGCCGTATGCAACCTTGGCTGGATAAATATGGGGCGGCACATAACTAACGGCGCGTTCGACAACGAGCTAATAAAAGACACCGTTACGATCGGTATGCGCATGCTCGACAACGTCATCGACCTCAACTTCTATCCAACCAAAGAAGGTCGCACGGCAAACATGAGGCACAGAGCAGTGGGGCTTGGTATGGGCGGCTTCCAAGACGCGCTTTACCAGCTTGATATCGATTTTGCGTCTGAGCGCTGCGTACAGTTTGCTGATACGTCGATGGAGATCATTTCATACCACGCTATCCTCGCTTCAATCGCGCTTGCAAAGGAGCGTGGGGCATACGAAACGTACAAAGGCTCTAAGTGGGACCGCGGCCTACTTCCAGTCGACACCATGGCGCTCCTTGAAGCTGAGCGTGGCGAGGCGATAGAGGTCTCGCGCGACACTACGCTCGACTGGTCTGTGGTGCGCCATGCGCTCAAACAGTACGGTATGCGAAACAGCAATTGTATGGCGATTGCGCCAACCGCCTCCACCTCAACTATTGTTGGCGCAGTTCCATCCGTTGAGCCAATTTATAAGAACATTTACGTTGAGTCGAATATCAGTGGAGACTTCACCGTTGTTAACCCATACCTGGTCGAAGATTTGAAGAAGCTTGGGCTCTGGAGCGATGCAATCCTTAACGAACTTAAGTATAACGACGGCTCGGTCTCACGTATCGCGGGCATTCCTGAGCACATTAAGAACAAATACAAGGAAGTGTTTGAAATCGACATGCACTGGATCGTCCGTTCAGCTGCGTACCGTGCTAAATGGATCGATCAGTCGCAGTCACTCAACATTTTCTTCCGTGGTTCTTCAGGCAAGGAACTTTCCGAGGTCTATTTCTATGCATGGCGCATGGGGTTAAAAACTACGTACTACCTCCGCACACTTGCTGCAACACAGGTTGAGAAGTCCACCGTAAAGACTCAAGAGTTTGGCTCAACGCACACAAGAGAAATCCAAGCATCGCACTCAAGTGCTGCAGGTAACACTGCTGAACAGTCTACTGTGCCAGCGCCAGCTCAAACATTTGCTGTGGCTGCTGCGCCGGTCGCTCCAAAAAGAACATACGTCCTACACCGAGCTCCTGAGGTAACGTGCGAGTCCTGCCAATAATTAATTAAATCATCTACCTATGTCGATTTCTAAAAACGCCCGCCCAGTAGACATCAATCAGCGCAAAGTAATAAACGGAAAAGAAGCCGACGTCATTCAGCTCTACCCGATGCGTCACAAGTTTGCATGGGAGTATTACCTGCGCTCTAATTCGAACCACTGGCTTCCAACAGAGATCAGCATGCAGCTCGATGTAGAGATGTGGAAGTCAAAGACCGCGCTCTCTGCTGACGAACGCAGTGCGTTTGAAACGGTACTCGGCTTTTTCACCACTGCCGACTCGATTGCGGCCAACAACGTGGTGATGGGATTTTACAAACACGTGACCAGCCCCGAGGTGCGGATGTACCTCCTGCGGCAAGCATTTGAGGAGGCGATACACACGCACGCATACCAGTACATTGTTGAGTCTTTGGGTATGGACCAGGCAAAGATCTTCAACATGTATCGTGAAGTCGACTCTATTTACAACAAAGAAGAATTCATCCTCGGCTTTAACGAGGGTATCTTTGACGGCAACTTCCGTACAGGCACCTTTGCTGCCGACCAAAAGTTTCTCGAAAACTGGTGCGTCTTCTCTCTCATCATGGAAGGTATTTTCTTCTACTCCTCGTTTGCGGTAGTGCTCGGCTTTAAGCGGCAAAATAAGCTGACCGGAAGTGCAGAGCAAATAGAGTACATCATGCGCGACGAGTCTATGCATCTTAACTTCGGACTCGAAATCATTCATGCGATCATAGCCGAGCAGCCGGAACTTTGGACGCCAGAGTTTCAGGCGCATATTGCAGATTTGGTACGAAAGGCCGTCGCGCTCGAGTACACGTTTGCGAAGGAGGTCTTCCCAACTGGTATCTTTGGGCTCAATGCGGACGGGTTTAAATCATACATCGAGTATATTGGTGACCGTAGGCTTGAGCGGGTTGGGATCCCTGCGCAGTTTGGGTCGCAAAACCCGTTCCCATGGATGAGCGAGGTGGTAGACTTGGCGAAGAAGAAAAACTTCTTCGAAACTCGGGTTACTGAGTACAAGACGGGCGGTGCCCTGAACTGGTAACCTAAGACGTACTTGACAAGTTCTATTATTAGAAGTATAATATATACAATTATCATTTTTAAACATAAACTATATGGCATGGCTATTTGGAAAAAGTAAAAATGCAACCCCTGCCGAAGAGGAGAATCCTTTTACAGAGAATACTCTAGAGGCTATACAGCAGGCAGAAAAGGCTAAAGAAAACTTTGCCAAAATTTCAAATACAGCAGAGCGATCAGCTGGAACACGAAGCTCAATCCTTGAGGCACGTGGTGAGGCGACTGCAGACTTGCAGAGTTTTTTCACCGAAGTTAAAAATAACATTTCTTCGATCATCAGTAACGTTGACAAAGATGCGCGACGGTTTGGCCGTTTCGATCCGCTCAGCCAAAAGGAGATTGTTCTCGTAAAAAAGACTTCAGGCAAGGCAGACTACTTCAGTGAGTCTGCTCAGTATCGAACGCTAAAGGCAGGTCTCGAGGCGCACGGCTTTACTGTCGAGTGCATTGAGTCAACTGTCCCACCGTCTTACACGCTCAAAATTTCTTGGGCTAATCCTGGCGAGAAGCGAGAAGTTCCCGAGGATGCAAAGAAGAACGGTTATCCAGAGCACATTACTGCAGAGGGGCTCGCTGCATCTCTTGAAAAGGCACGAACAACAATTGAAAATAACCAAAATAAAGATCAGTTGGAACCTTCGCTTAAAATCAACCTTGACGAGCAGGCTCAAATTGATAAAGAAAAGACTGAAGAGGCAAAGGCTGCAAAACGAGAAGAGTTTATTACGGCGAAAAAACTTGCACACGCACGCAAATTTCTCGCTTTTGTTGCAAAAGGCTTTTCTCTATACGTAAAGAATATCTACTATGAGGCGATGCGCCCCATAGACGCGGGTCCAAACGCTACGAACTACAAGCTCGACTTTAATAAAGTAGCTCCGCTTGTGCGCTACATGAGTGTGGACATGGGCGACCTTATTGAACAAATACAAGCTCTCCCTGAATATGCTGCATTAACAAAGCTTGTGCAAGACTCGGGCTTTGAGGGATTTGTTCTCTCCTCGCTTACACTTCGCGACGGTCGTAAGGCGCTTGTATTCAGGATTGAAGGTTTCAGCGAAAACTCAGGAGTTTAGGTTTAATCCCGCCGAAAGGCGGGATTTTTCCTTTCTGCTATAGTAGGAGAGTGAAGTTGTTTAACACACTCTCTCGAAAACTAGAGGATTTTACGCCGATCAAGGAGGGCGAGGTAAAGCTCTACACCTGTGGCCCTACAGTCTATAACTACGTACATATCGGCAACCTCCGTGCGTTTTTACTTTCCGACCTTGTGCGTCGCGCGTTTGAATATAATGGTTACAAAGTTGAGCAGGTGATGAACATCACGGACTTTGGGCACCTCGTTGGCGATGCTGACGACACTGACGACAAAATGACTATCGCGCTAAAGCGCGAAGGCAAAGACCTCACGATGGAAAATATGTACGCGCTCGCGAGCGAGTATGCCCAGGCATTCAAAGAGGATATGCGCTCGCTCAACATCTTAACGCCCGCACAGTTGCCTCGTGCAAGTGAGCATGTACCTGGCATGATTGCATATGTTAAGAAGTTGCTAGACAAAGACATTGCGTACAAAACGAGCGATGGGATATATTTTGATGTCAGCAAATATCCAGAGTACGGTTCTCTAGGCGGCTCGGCTTCCACTGACCACTCGCGTACTGGCATTAATTCCGAAAAGCGTGATCCGCGCGACTTTGCTGTTTGGAAGTTCAACGCTGAGCTTGGATGGGATGCGCCGTGGGGCAAAGGGTTCCCTGGGTGGCACATCGAGTGTACGGCAATGTCGACAGAATATTTAGGCAATACTTTTGACATACACACCGGTGGGGTAGACTTAGGACCAGTTCATCATAATAACGAGATTGCGCAAGCTGAGGCGGCGAATCATACCGAGTTCGTACACTATTGGCTGCATAACGAGTTTGTGCATGTTGACGGAACCAAGATGTCAAAGTCGCTCAGCAACGATTTTGGTTTGCGACAAATTATAGAAAAGAGGATTGATCCTCTTGCATATCGCTACTGGCTCCTCACTGGGCACTACCGCCAGAGTATCAACTTTACTTGGGAAGCACTTGATGCCGCAGCAACTGCGCTCGAGCGGGCGCGACGTAAGGTCAGTGAGGCTCCAGCAGGAGGGAGTGTGAATGCGGAGTATGAACAAAAGTTTAAAGAGTGTATTGAGAATGACCTAGACACTCCTGCTGCAGTTGCGCTCTTGTGGCAACTATTGAAGGATGAAAAAGTCTTGCCCGCAGACATGCGCGCCACTGCGGAAAAGTTTGACATTGTATTGGGAGTCGATCTTGCACGCAATACTGCATTGCCTCCCGAAGTTCTTGCTTTATTAGAAGCTCGAATGGTTGCGCGCGCAATGGGCAATTTTACTCTTTCAGACGAACTGAGAGGAAAGATAGAGGCACTCGGCTTTACAGTTCGTGACACCCCTGACGGCCAGCGTGCGGAGCCTAGGTAGCCGTGCTATACTTTGGTCATATGTCACGCAAAAACATGTATGTTGCAACGGGACTCGCGGTAGTAGTCGTTGCATATTTTGTTATTACTGGTGCATTTGGTTACCCATTTTTTATTAGTCAACCTACTCAAGAAGATAGTATGACGCAGACAGATGTAGTTACGGGGGTGCAGGCAGGCGAATTTTTATCAGCAATCAAAGAGACTGGTTCAGTTTCTGAACTGAAGATACTCGACACCATAGTTGGGGAGGGCGAGGGCGCAGTGGCTGGAGACATGATTACTGTTAACTACACCGGCATGCTTCCTGATGGAACGATCTTTGATTCTTCTACTAAGGAAGGCAGGGATCCATTTAGCTTTAAGCTCGGATCAGGGATGGTTATTCAGGGGTGGGAAAAGGGTATTGTTGGAATGAAGGTAGGCGGAAAGCGTCTCCTTGCAATCCCAGCATCTATGGCATACGGTGAGCGCGGTCAGGGGCCAATCCCACCAAACGCAACTCTTATCTTTACGGTAGAGATGCTAGATATCCAGAAGTAAAGTGGATGCTCCGATTACGTTTAAAATAACGCATGAATCCGGCGCGAGCAATGCTCGCGCCGGAGTCGTTCACACCAAACACGGTGCGTTTCAGACGCCGGCGTTTTGTGTCGTGGGAACAAAGGGTACGGTGAAGGGCATTTTACCTCGCGACTTAAAATCTCTTGGAGTTGAGGTTGTGCTTGCTAATACATATCATCTTTTCTTGCAGCCCGGCGAAGAGAAAGTTAAGGCTGCTGGCGGTCTCGGGAATTTCATGCAGTGGGACGGACCAACGGTTACTGACTCTGGCGGGTTCCAAGTCTTCTCTCTCGGCGAAGGGTTCAACAAAAAAGTTTCTAAGTTTGGTGACACCTCAGGAGCCGAACCACTTTCTCGACCTGTAAGACAAGGAGGGAACGGTTTCGAAAATGATTCGGCTCCTTCGGTCTATGACGAACATTTGGCGACGAGCCACGGTAAGCTGGCAATAGTCGACGAGGAGGGGGTAACCTTCACCTCGCACATCGACGGCTCATTGCACAGGTTTACTCCGGAGCGTTCGATCGAAATCCAACATGCACTCGGGGCAGATATCTTTTTTGCTTTTGATGAGTGCACAAGCCCCGAAGCATCATATGAATATCAAAAGGAAGCGGCAGATCGTACGCATCGCTGGGCACAAAGGTCAATCGACGCGCACCGAAGGAGTCATGATGCGCAGATGAACCAGGCTATCTTTGGCATCGTGCAGGGCGGGCGATACACCGACTTGCGCAAGTGGAGCGCCGAAACTATTGGCGCGATGCCGTTTGATGGGTTTGGCATCGGTGGCTCGTTTAGCAAGAAGGATCTTGGCGAAGCGCTCTCGTCAGCTATCGGTCCACTGCCAAACGAAAAGCCGCGGCATCTTCTTGGCATCGGTGAACCCGAAGATATTTTTGAAGGGGTCGAAAACGGCATCGACATGTTTGACTGCGTGTTGCCGACGCGCCTTGGTCGTACGGGCACGCTTTTTACAAAGCATGGAAAAATAGATATTCGTAAAGCTCTGTTTGCAAACGACCTAACGCCATTTACCGACATCCCAGCAGTCTGGGGGCTCGCACCGTTTAGTCGCGGGTACGTGCATCACCTCTTCCGCGCTGGCGAGATGCTCGGGCCCCTCGTTGCCTCGATGCATAACGTAGCGTTTATTGTCGGGCTAATTGCTGACGTCCGCAAGGCAGTTTTAAACGATTCTCTCCAGCAATTGAAGCAAGAGTTTTTCAAGAATTACAAAGTGTAATTTGCTATAATTACCCGATGAGCGGCTTTAAACTCCAATCTAAACATGCGCCAGCGGGCGACCAGCCCAAGGCTATTGCTGCCCTCGTAAAGGGCATAGAGCAAGGCGAGCGGTACCAAACCCTCCTTGGGGTTACTGGTTCCGGCAAAACTTTTACTGCAGCCAATGTAGTACAGGCCGTACAAAAGCCCACACTAGTGATTGCACATAACAAAACACTCGCAGCGCAGCTGTGCCAAGAGTATCGCGAGTTTTTCCCGAACAATGCCGTACACTACTTCGTTTCCTACTACGATTACTACCAGCCGGAGGCATACGTGCCGCACTCAGACACATATATAGAGAAGGAGGCGCAGGTAAATGCCGAGATTGACCGTCTCCGCCATGCATCTACGCAGGCTCTGTTAACTCGCAGTGATGTTATCATCGTTGCGTCCGTTTCGTGCATCTATGGCCTCGGCTCACCAGAGGAATATGCACGTGTACACAGAAGGATCGCCGTTGGGAGCGAGTTTGAGCGGCAGAGTTTCCTCCGCTACTTGATCTCGATCCAGTTTGAAAGGACGAACGCAGACTTAACGCCAGGCACGTTTCGTGCTATTGGCAACAATGTTGAGATAATGCCAGTTAACGAGCAGGTGGTGTACCGTATAATCCCAGAAGGTGAGAGGATCGGTAGGATCGATAAACTTGATGCGGTCTCTCGCGCAATAACTGCGGAGCCTAAAGAGTTTTTCCTTTTCCCCGCAAAGCACTATGTGACACCAGAAGACGAGCGCGCAATTGCGATCAAAGATATCGAACTTGAGCTTGAAGCGCAACTCAAAGTTTTTGAAGCTGAGCACAAGATCCTTGAGGCAGACCGGCTGAAACGCCGTACCAAATATGACCTCGCGCTTATTCGAGAGATGGGGTATTGCAACGGGATTGAAAATTATTCAAGACATTTTGATAGAAGGGTTCCGGGCGAGCCTCCGTATTCACTGCTCTCGTACTTTCCGCACTTACCAAACGGCAGTCCAGACTTCCTCACCATCATCGACGAGTCGCACGTGACCGTACCGCAGCTTGGTGCCATGTATGCCGGTGACCAATCACGAAAAAAGACGCTTATCGACTTTGGTTTCCGGCTCCCATCCGCAAAGGATAACCGCCCGCTGACGTTTGACGAGTTTCAAAAAAATGTCGGTCAGATAATTTTTACTTCTGCGACACCAGGACCGTTTGAGCGCGAGCATTCGAGCAAGGTGGTAGAGCAGGTGATACGCCCTACAGGACTCGTTGATCCGGAAATAGTCGTGCGGCCAATAACTGGTGACGCAAGTCAAGTGCACGATTTTATTACTGAAACCGAGGAGGTGGTGAAAGGCGGAGGGCGCGTACTTGTGACTACTCTCACGAAGAAAATGGCTGAAGATCTTTCAGAATTCCTGAAGAAAAAAGGTGTTAAGGCAGAATACATTCACTCCGACATTAAGACGATCGATCGCATCATGATTCTTACTGAATTCAGAAAGGGGACCTTCGACTGTCTCGTTGGAGTAAACTTGCTCCGTGAGGGTCTCGACTTACCAGAGGTAGAGTTGGTAGGAATTTTAGATGCAGACAAGGAAGGGTTTCTCCGTTCGGAAACGTCACTTATTCAAACCATCGGGCGTGCGGCGCGAAACGTAAAAGGGCGCGTGATTCTTTACGCAGACAACATGACGGACACACTTGAGCGTGCGATAAAGGTTACTAAAGACAGAAGGGCGTTGCAGATCGCTTACAATAAAGAGCACAACATTACTCCGCAGACGATCAAGAAAAGTATCTCAGACATCACCGCTACGCTTCAGTTAGAGCGTGAGAAAGCTGTTTCTCTCATACTTGCTGTTGATGCTGCAACAGCAACAGACCCCAAGGCTCTCAAAGCGCTTATTGCCGAGAGAAGGGAAGCGATGGAAGATGCAGTTAAGGTGCTCGACTTTGAAACCGCGGCGCTTATACGCGATGAAGTGTTTAAACTCGAGGAGCGCTTGCCCGCGCCGCCTAAGCACCGCAAGAAACCGTTTGGCAAAAAAGACAATAGAGTCTTCCTGGATGAGTAATAAACTTAAAACGGTGGGTCGTCGTACTCAGGAATGTGGCGCGCAAGAAATTTGTCTAGG